>NZ_JBHYRN010000022.1:0-127028 GCF_042749305.1 Nocardia sp. NPDC058705
GGGCCGGGGGTTCCCCCTTCTTTCTGGGGGGGGGGCCGTTGGCGTTGCGGGCTCAACCCGGCGACCCGGCCGCGACCGGCCACTTCGTGGCCGCTGCTCCCTATGGGTCGCAGGTGGTGGCTGGGAGGGGCGGTCATGGCGGATCAGGGGTGTGCGGGGTGGTTGGGGTGCGGGTGTGGTGGATTGGGGGTGTGCGGGGTGGGTGGGGTTCGGGTGTGGTGGATCTCGGGCTTCTGGTGTGGTTGGAGGGGTATGGCGGTTGGGCGGGCTGGGGGTGCGGTGATCGGCGCGTTAGGGTGGGGGTCTCGATGAAGGGGAGTTCGATGTCAGATTCGTCCGCAGGTCAGGGGTATTCGTCGCAGGATGACGGGCTGACGTCGTATCCGCAGAATCATGCGTCGGCTGATCGGATTCCTCAGCCGCCGATGCCCCAGGCGTACGGGGAGCCGATGCCTCCGGCGCACGGGCAGCCTCCGGCGTACGGGCAGCCGATGCCTCCTGCCTACGGGCAGTCGATGCCTTCGGGGTATGGGCAGCCGTCGGCGCCGATGGGGGTGCAGTCGCCTTATCCGGTGGCGCCTTATCCGGTGCAGGGTGGGGCGGCGGCGGTGGACGTCGTGCCGCGGGTTGTTCCGCAGAGTGTGCAGATCGCGTTCTACGTGATGCTGGCGGGCGCGGTGGTGACTCTGCTCAGCATGGCTTACACGCTCACCACGATCGACCAGGTCCGTAGCGATTCGCTGGATGCATCGGGTGGTGCGTTGCGGGGAGACGAACTCGACTGGGTTGTGTACGGCAGCATCGGTGGTGCGCTCGTCGGTGCGCTGATCACCGTCGGGTTGTGGGTGTGGATGGCGTTCGTCTGTCGGGCGGGCAAGAACTGGGGACGGATCACCGGCACTGTGTTCTTCGGGATCAACGCACTGTTCTATCTGGTCAGCACGGTGGTGTCGTTCGTCGCCTCCACCGTCGGGATCGCGCTGGTGTTCGGAACGGTCACGTTGGCGATCGGTCTGGCCGCGGTGATCCTGCTGTGGAACAGCCTGTCGAGCCCCTACTTCGCACCGCGGACGCCGCCGGGTTACCAGGCCTACCCTGGGTATCCGCCCCCGTACTGAAAGTTCGCACGATAGGTGCTGGGCGGCACGCCCAACTGGCGAACCATGTGCTGGCGCAACGACTCTGCGGATCCGATCCCGCTGTACCTGGCGACCTGATCGATCGGCAGTGTGGTCGATTCCAGCAGTTCGCGGGCGCGGTGGATGCGCTGGCTCAGCAACCACTTCTGCGGGCTGAGGCCGATTTCGTCGTGGAAGCGGCGGGTCAGGGTGCGCACGCTGGTTCGTGCGTGTTCGGCGAGTTCGCGCAGGGACAGGGGAGTGTCGAGGCGTTCCAGTGCCCACGCTCTGGTCGCGGAGAGCGAGAGGTCGTCGTCGGCGGGTAGGGGAGTGTCGACGAATTGAGCTTGGCCGCCGGCCCGCACGGGTGTCACCACCGCTGCGCGTGCGGCGGCATTCGCGACGGTGGCGCCGTAGTCGGTTCGAATCAGGTGCAGGCACAGGTCGATTCCGGCTGCCGCACCCGCCGCGGTGGTCACAGGTCCGTCCTCGATGAACAGGGCGTCGGCCCGCACTCGGACGAGGGGATGAGCCTTGGCCAGTTCGTCGGCCAGGCCCCAGTGCGTGGTCGCGGTGCGGCCGTCGAGCAACCCCGCCTGGGCGAGGACGAACGCCCCGCTGCAGATCGAGGTGACCAGGACGCCGCGGTCGACGGCTGCGCGCAGTGCCTTCAGTATCACCGGGTCCGCATCCGTGCGACTGCCGGTGCTCGGCACGATCACCGCGTCGGCGGCGTCGAGGACGTCGAGCCCGTGCCGGATCACCACATCGAATCCGCCTGGGGTAGAAGGCAATATCCCCGGCTCGGCCGTGCAGACCACCACTCGATAAGCGGGTTCGCCGTCGACCGTGATCCCGCCCATCAAGGTCTCCGGCATCGATAGATCGAACGACTTCACCGGCGGGACGGCAACCACCGCGATGGTCTTCATGGCCTGATCCTTGGGATAGCTGGCATTTCGGCCACTAGTCTAGCCGTCGCGCGAACGGCATCGTTGAGAGTGCGGCCAGAACCTGACCGGCAATCCGAAAGCTGTTGTTGTGAAAGGGAATTAATATGTCCACTCATGTAGTGATCGGCCGGGGCGCTACCGCTACCGCCACCGCGTTGTTGCTTGCCGAAGCCGGGGACAACGTGCGGATGGTGAGCCGAAGCGGGCTCGGCCCCAGGCATCCCGGCGTGGAACTGATCGCTCGCGACGCCAACGACACTCCCGCCCTGACCGCGATCGCGACCGGCGCGGACACCGTCTTCAACCTGGCGATGCCCGCGTATCACACCTGGCCCGAGACCGTTCCGCCGCTTTTCGGTTCGATTCTCGCGGCGACCGAAGCCGTCGGCGCCGACCTGGTCATGCTGGGAAATATGTACGGCTACGGCGCGGTCGACGGTCTCGTCCACGAACGCACCCCGCTCGCCGCGACCGGCAGCAAGGGCGCGGTCAGGGCCAGGATGTGGACCGATGCGCTCGCCGCGCACGAGGCGGGCAGGGTGCGCGTCACCGAGGTGCGCGCGGGTCAGTTCCTCGGAGCCGGCGCGGTCTCGGTGTTCTCGCTGTTCGTGCAGTCCGCGGTGTTGGCGAACTCCGCGGCCAGAGTTCCGCAGGAACTCGACCTTGCGCATTCGTTCACCGCGATCGGTGATGCCGCGGCCGCGTTGGTCGCGGTCGCGCGCGACGATCGGTCGTGGGGGAGGGCCTGGCACGCGCCGGTGATCACCACCACCGTCCGCGCCGCCGCGAACAGACTCGCGGCGCTGGCCGATGCCGCTTCGCCCGAGCTCGCGGTGCTCACCGACGCGGAGGTCACCGAACTCGCCACCGAGGATCCGTTCTGGGCCGAGCTGTTCGAGACGAAATACATGTCCCATCAGGAGTTCGTCGTCGACGATTCGGCGTTGCGGACCACCTTCGGCCTCACCGCGTCGACACCGGACACGGTGCTCGCCGAGGTGGTCGAGGCCGACGCGGCCGCGCGGGTATCCGTGCCCGACGCGGGGTAGATGCCGTAGGTTTGCCGGAGAACCAGTCAACGGTTGCTCCGAATCCCGGGAGGCCCGGTGCGGCAAGGTGAGGGTGGTATCGGCGCGGCAGATGCCGTGATGGCGGCCGACGCTGCGCCGATTCCCTTGTCTCCCGGGCAATTACGCTGGTGGGTAGCTCATCAGCTGGCTCCGGATGTCCCCGCGACGATCGCCCTCTACCTGGACTTGCGTGGGCCGCTGGACATCGCGCGCCTGCGCACCGCGATGCGCTCGGCGGCAGCGCGATTGCAGTCACCGCATGTGCGTATCCGACTGGTAGACGGCACGCCGCACCAATACCTCGACCCGACGGTTTTCGGTGAACTCGCCGAGGTCGACCTCACCGTGTCGGCGATGCCGAGCACAGAGGTCGGCCCCGTTACGTTGTCTCGTGGGCACGAAGATGCGGCCGTCGACGCGTTGTCTCGTGGGCACGTAGATGCTGGCGCCGAAGCGATGTCGCGCGCGGATGTAGGTCGTGGCCGCGAGGTGGGTGAGGCGCTGTCGCGGATGGAGGCGGACAGGCGGGCTCGGCTCGACCTGTGCGAGGACGCGATCACGGTTGCGATGTTGTTCCGGGTGAGTCCCGAGCGGTATTTCCTCTACCTGCGCAGCCACCACCTGGTGCTCGACGGTGTCGGTGCGGCGGCACTGCTGCGACTCGCGGCCGAAAACTATTCGCAGGGAACCGATATCGACCCCCGCCCGGTGTTGTCGATCGAGGGCTTGGTCGAGGCGGATCGGGCTTATCGCCATTCCGCCCGGATGGTCACCGATCGGGAATTCTGGGCGAAAGAGGTTGCTGGGCTGCCTGATCCGATCGGGCTCGCCGGTATTTCCGCACCCGCGTCGGCCTGCCCGCATCGGGTGTCGGCCTGCCTCGACGAGCGCACCGCGAACCTGCTCACCGCCGCGCGAGAGCGCTACGGCGCCAGTTTCCCGGAACTGACCGCCGCGGCTTTCGCGGCCTTCCTCGCGCGAATGTCGAGCGCCGACCAGGTCGTTCTCTCGCTGCCCATGGCCGCCAGACCCACCGCGGCCCTGCGCCGCTCGGCAGGATCGGTCTCCAATGTCGTGCCCCTGCGGCTGCGCGACCTCGCCACGTCAACAGTCGAAGAACTGATCGACCAGGTGCGGCTGCGAGTGATCGGCGCCCTGCGCCACCAGTGTTACCGCTACGAGGACATCCAACGTGATCGCGGTGAGACCCACTTGGCCCGTGGCGGATTCGGCCCCGTCATCAACCTGCTCGGCTTCACCGCCCCGTTGACCCTCGGCCCCGTCACCGGCCACGCCCACCTCCTGAGCCTCGGCCCCGTCGAAGACCTCCTCGTCAACGGCTATCAACTCGGCCCCGACAACACCACCGCCACCATCGACTTCCAAGCCAACCCGGCTCGCTACGATGCCGCCACCCTGTCCTGGTACCACCGCCTGTTCCTCGACTGGTTCGCCACCTTCCTGGCCGCCGACCCCACCCAGCTGATCCGTGATCTGACCCCCGAATCCGCAGCCCACAACCCCGCGAGATCACCCGCCATTGCCGCCGCCATCGATTGTGTGGCGACAATTTCGACGATGGGCGAGCTGTTCAGCCGGTTCGACAGCGCAGACAGTGTCGCGGTGGTCGATGGTGGCAGGTCGATGACGTATCGGGAGCTCGGTGAGTCGGCGGCGCGCTGGGCGAGGTTGCTCATCGCGCACGGCGCCTCGCCGGGGAGCCCGGTGCTCACCGCGATGCCGAGGTCGCTCGAATCCGTCCTGGCCGTGCGCGCCATCGCGGCGGCCGGTGCGTGCCTGACGCCGATCGATATCGGCGACCCGAGCGAGCGAATCGCGCGGGTCGTCGCCGGATCCGGCGCGGTACTCGGGCTGACGACGCATGCCGCGAAACCTGCGGTCACCGCTGGACTCGCTGACCCCGGTGGTCCCGCTGGACTCGCTGATCCCGCTGCCGCCGTTGGCTTCGCTGACCGTGCTGGGGGCGCCAACCCGGCTGATCATGCTCAACGTGCAGACTCCGACGGGCCCGGAGTCATCTGGCTGACCCTCGACGATCCGGAAACCTTGGCGCGGGTAGCCGATCAACCCTCGACTCCCATCACCGACGCGGACCGCGACGCGCGATTGACCACTGCCCACCCCGCCTACCTGATCCATACTTCGGGGACTACAGGGCAACCCAAAGGCGTTGCGGTAACCCACCGCGGCCTCGGCCCACTCACAGAACACCTACTCGACCGATACGGTACGTCGCCGAACTCCATAGTGCTGCATGCCCATTCACCCGCATTCGACGCGCACTTGCTCGAGCTCCTCGCCACCTTCGCCGCGGGTGCGCGCCTGGTGGTCGAACCGCCCACAGTCGTCGCAGGCACCGATCTGGCCGACCTGATCGCGAAACACCGGGTCACCCACCTGCTCACCACCCCTGCCGTTCTTGCGACGCTGCGCCCGGACGAGGTGCCGAGCCTCGCGGTGGTGGTCGTCGGCGGCGAGGCGTGCCCGCCGGAACTGGTGTCCACCTGGGCATCCCGCGTCGATCTGCACAACGGCTACGGCCCGACCGAAGCCACGGTGATGGCCACCCAGTCGGCCACGCTGGTGGCAGGGGAGCCCGTGACCATCGGCGCACCACTGCCGGAAGTATCTGTGCTGCTGTTGGATTCACGTCTGAACTCCGTCCCAACCGGCGCCCGCGCCGAGCTGTACCTCGGCGGACCCTGTGTGGCGCAGGGATACATCAACGACCCAGTAAGCACCGCAATACATTTCGTCGCAAACCCGCAGGGAAGTGGCGAACGCGTCTACCGCACTGGCGATCTCGTCGGTCCCCGAGCCGACGGCAGCTACGAATTCCTCGGCCGCATCGACAGACAACTGTCCGTGCGAGGTCGCCGCATAGAACCGGCAGATGTAGCGGCGGCCCTACTCGCCGACCCGGCAATCGCCCACGCAGCAGTCGACATCGCCGACCCGGGCACCCCCGCTGCCCGCCTCATCGGCTACATCGTTCCGTGCCGAGCCCCGGATCGCCCCGAGCAAGACCGCGTCCCCACGTCGAACACGACGGCAGGCGTGACCATCCAGTCCGGGTTGGAGCCACTTACTTCGCCGAATACCGCAGGTAGCACCGGCGGACTCGCGCCGCAGCGAGACTCTGCGAAAACCATTCCCTTCGACAGCACAGCAACTCTCACCCGCCTGCGAACAATCCTTCCCACAGCGTTGGTCCCGTCCGCCTTGATCACCCTCGACCATCTCCCGCTGACCGCCAACGGAAAACTCGATCGCGCCGCCCTCCCCGCGCCACCCGTGACGGCCTACCGCGCCCCGGAAACCCCACTCCAACACCTGATCGCCACCACCTTCGCCACCACCTGCCACCTCGACGCGGTCGGCGCCGACGACGACTTCTTCGCCATCGGCGGCAATTCCCTGACCGGCGTGAGTATTTCGGCACAGCTGGCCGAGTCGACGAACACCCCGGTAACAGTCCGCTGGCTCTACACCGCCCCGACGGTCGCGGCCCTGGCGCACCGCATCGAGACCTACCGAGCCGACACCGACCCGGGCGCCGACGCCTTGTCCACCGTCCTGCCGTTGCGAACCGGCGGCCCCAACCCGCCCCTGTTCTGCATCCACTCCGCGGTCCCCCTCGCCTGGTGCTACACGGGCTTGGCCCACCACATCACCGATCGCCCCGTATACGGCTTGCAAGCCCCCACTCTTGCGGCGCCGGGGGATAACAGGTTGTCGGACAACGGATCTGCGAATCGCCCGCAGCCGACCGCATTGACCGTCGACTTCCTCGCCGACACCTACGCCACCGAAATCACCCGCCTGCAACCCGACGGCCCTATCCACCTGCTCGGCTGGTCCCTCGGCGGCCAACTGGCCCACGCCACCGCCGTCCGCCTCCGCGCCGCGGGCCGCGACGTAGCCACCCTCGCCATGCTCGACAGCGTCGTCATCCCCACCGAAGCCGACCCACCGCCACGCCCCCGCATGCGCGACCTCCTCACCCACCTCCTGGGTGACGAACCCGACGACGCCGACTCTCTCCCCGACCTCTCAGCCGACCGAGCCGCAGCCGAATTAGCCACAGCGGGAGCAACTCTCGGACAGGGCCTCACCGCCGAGCAACTGACAAACCTGCACGAGGCCTACGCCGACGGAGTCCGCCTCTCACACGGCTACCGCCCAGCCCGCTTCGACGGCGACCTCCTCTACTTCTGCGCGACCCAGGGCATGACCGCCTTCCTCGACGCTCAGATGTGGCGCCCTTTCGTCACCGGCCGCCTCATCGAGCACCCCGTCGAGACCACCCACGCCCAGCTCACCAACGCCGACGTCGTCGCCCACATCGGCCCGATCCTCGACCGCCACCTCCGCGAGGTCGAAACCGCGACGGCCACACCATGACCCCGCTGCGCTCGTCGACCGGCCGACGCACCGCCGTCACCTGGTGGTGCGTCTACGACGACCCGGTCCACTGGTCCGCCGAACACCCCCGCACCGCCCCCCTGCTCGACTGGTTCGCTGACACCCTGATGCGCCACGACCCGGCGCAGGGCCGCCCGGGCCCGGTCTGCCCCTTCGTGAAACCCGCTGCCGCACAACACACCCTGTGGATAGCCGAACCGGCCGACACCGTCGATCTCACCCAGGCTATCGAGGACGCCTTCGACCTCTACCGCACCCTCGACCACACCCCGGCGGTCCTCACCGTCTTCCCAGACCTCGACGACACCGCCCGCATCGACGCCGCCCACGCCGCGCGCAAGAGCGAGATCGTCGCCGCGGGCGCCATGCTCGGCCAGTTCTATCCCGGCTGCCCGGTCGCGGGCCTGTGGAACCGCGACTACCGCCCGCTGCACGCCCCACTGCCGATGCTGGTGATCCGGCCGATGATGAACACCGACTTCCCGTTCCTCGTCGGCAAACCGGAATGGCTCGCGGCCTACCTCGCCCGCCATGCGCCCGGGCTGCCGCGCAAACTCCGCGCCACGATTGCGGAGCGGATGCACGAACCCGGCGCGGGACCCGCCTCGGTCACCGACCTGCGCGCACATTTTCCGGATGAACTCGCACAATAGGGACACGAACCGCGTAATGCCGGACATTAGCGGGATCATGCGGCACACTACGTCGCATGCGTCGGCTTGTGTGCTGTCTGCTCGTCCTGCTCGGCTGTGGATTCGTCGTCTCGCCTCCTGCGTCGGCGCAATCCGGGATCCTCGACGTCCGCCCGCTCGGTGGCAGACAGTTCGAGGTGGTCGTGCACTCCGCGGCGATGAACCGCCCGATCACCCTGTGGATGTCGCATCCCGGTGCAGGCGCGCCCGCGCTGTATCTGCTGAACGCGGTCGACGGTGGCGAGAGCGGCGGGCCGTGGATGCGCCGCACCGATGTGGTCGACTTCTTCGCCGACAAGCCGGTGAATGTGATCGTCCCGATCGGCGGCCGCGCCAGCATGTACACCGACTGGCAGCGTGACGACGGTGCGCTGGGCCGCAACAAGTGGACCACCTTCCTGACCAACGAACTGCCCCCGCTGCTCAACGACCGCTTCGGCATGACCGGTGCCAATGGCATTGCGGGCCTGTCGATGTCGGCCACCTCGGCCTTGAATCTGGCGATCGCGGCACCCGGCCTGTACCGCGCGGTCGGCGCGTTCAGCGGCTGCACCCAGACCAGCAACCCGCTGGCCGAAACCCTGGTCCGCTCCCAGCTCGCCACCTTCGGCGCCGACGCGACCAATATGTGGGGCGGCCCCGGTGACCCGGCATGGGCGGCCAACGACCCGACCCTGCACGCCGAGCGACTGCGTGGCACCGCCATCTACCTGTCCTCGGGCAACGGCGCACCCGGCCCGCACGAGGCGTTCAACGATCCGAGCATCGCGGGCAATGTCGGCGTCCTGCTCGACCGCCTGCTGGTCGGCGGCACCATGGAAGCCGTCGTCGGCAGCTGCTCGAGCCCCCTCGCGGGCCGCCTGGCCCAACTCGGCATCCCCGCCGACGTTCGCTTCCGCGCCGCGGGCACCCACGCCTGGCCCTACTGGCAGGACGACGTCCACGATTCGTGGCCGATGTTCGCCGCCGCCCTCGGCGTCTGAGTCGACTTGTCGGTGGCCCGGCGCACACTGAGCCGATGGCATACGACGAGGAACTCGCCGAGCGGATCCGGGAGATCGTCTACCCGCGGCCCGACCTCGACGAGAAGAAGATGTTCGGCGGTCTCGCCTTCCTGATCGGCGGCAATATGGCCGTCGCCGCCAGCGGCAAGGGTGGACTACTGGTCCGCGTCGCCCCGGCCGAAGGCGATGCCCTGCTCGACGGCGAGGCGATCACGCCGATGGTGATGGGCGGTCGCGAACTGAGCGGCTGGCTACGAGTCGCCCCCGAAACAGTCGACGACGACACCGCACTGCGGGACTGGGTCGAACGCGGGGTCGCCTTCGCTGCCACGCTCCCGCGAAAATAGACGCCGAACACGCGAAACGGCCGCCGCGGGGAGAGGTTCGCGGCGGCCGTCATTCGGGTGGATCAGCCGGCCGAGCCGGACAGCAGACCACCCAGATCAGCGGAACCGGAGCCAACGCCGTCGCCGGGAGCCGGGTTGGTCGGCTTCGGGACGACAGTGATCGTGACGGTCTTCGAGCTGATCAGCTCCTGCACCGCCTTGATCTCGTGCGCACCGGTGGTCTTCGGCGTCCAGGTGATGGTGGCCTTGCCGTCGGTGACGGAGACCGGCTCGCCGATCTTGGTGCCGTTGTCGGTGAAGGTCACCTTGAACAGGAACGAGGTGGCCGTGACATCGGCGGTGACGGTGTAGGCGGTATCCACGTAGTGCGTGCTGCCGCTCACCGCGATCCCCTGCACGAGCGCGGACGCCTGTGGCGCTGCCAGCACCACGGCCGCGGCCACCGCGGTGAATGCCGTAAGTCCGAAACCGGCACGCCGCGTTTGGTAGATCTTCATGATGTTCTCCTGTTCGCCCTGATGTCGATCGTGACAGTAGCCAGCGGATACGCGCCGTGTCCCAAGAACTGAAATAACAATGTTTAAAAACGATGGAACCTGTTTCAGTGCAGGTGGCGGGCGAATTCACCCGGAGTGGATGAGGTGGCCTCGGCCATCGGCCGCCACACTGGAGTCATGCCGACGGGTCCGCTGCGCTATCAGTTCGTCATCGAGGGCGAGCTGTCCGAGCGTGTTCTCGCGGCTTTCCCCGAACTGCGCCCCAGTTCGCATTCGCCCACCGGAACCACCACCCTCTTCGGCCTCATCGACGACAGCACGGCCATGCGCGGCGTGATGGCCCGCATCGACACCCTCGGCCTCACGCTGCTGAGCATGTCCCAGCTGCCCGACTGAGCGTTCGCCGACGAGTCGACGTCGATCTGATAACGAGCGGGCCTACATTTCCTCGCCAGCAACCGAACAGCCGCCGTTTCGCCTAGCGTCTGTCTCGGCGGAGGTCGGCCGCCCAGCAGTAAAAGGCGTGTTCAGGAGGGTTGAGATGGCTTTGTCGTCGGTTTCTCCGGACTTTCGCAGTGGCGGCTCGGTGATAGCTGTGGCCGGTCTCCCGGAGCTGTCGTTCGCTCCTGTTCGCTGCAACGAGGCTTTCGCCCGTTTGGATCGCGCCAGGGCCGCCGCCGGACACACGGTGCTGCTGTGCGGACCGGCGGGCAGCGGGAAGACCGTCGTGCTGGTCGACTGGGTGCGCCGCAGGTGCTCGGCCCGCCTCGCATGGCTGACCGTCGCCGACCGGCCCGGCGCCGATCCGATGGCCGAGATCGCGCGAACCCTCTATCCCGCAACGGATTCCGTGCCGACCGGCGTGCTGTGCACACCGATGGACCGCGCCGCGGACCTCGTCGCCGCCATGGGCGATATCGAGCCGACCGTGCTGGTGCTCGACAACGCCCACCTGCTCACCGACCCGCTGCAGCTCGCCGGCCTCGAATACCTGCTCACGCATCTGCCGGCCCAGGTCACCGCGCTGATCGCGAGCCGCTTCGACCCGCCGCTGCGCTGGCACACCCTCGACCTGTCGGGCAGACTCACCCGGATCGGCGCCCCCGAGCTCGCGCTCTCCAGGGAACGGGTCGCCCAGCTGTTCGCCCAGCACGGCTGCAGGCTCGACGACGCCGACCTGGCCGCGGTGCAGAGCCTCACCCGTGGCTGGGCAGCGCTGGTCCGGATCTCGGCAATCTGGGTGTCCACCAACGGAACCGACCGCGACACCGCGCTCGCCGCACTGGCTCGCCCCGCCCACGCGGTCGCCGATTTCCTGGTCGCCGAGCTGCTCGCTTCGCTACCGCCTGCCACGCTCGAATTCCTGCTCGCCACAGCGGTTCCCGCGCAATTCTGCCTGCCGATGGCCGAGGATCTGGTCGGCGACGACGCCGCCCGCATCCTCGACGAACTGCTGCGCGCCAACTTCCCCCTGCACACCGTCGCCCACTCCGGCGAGCTCTGGCACACCTATCACCCGCTGCTGCGCGCCTACCTGCTCGCCGAGGCCGCCTACACCAGGCCGGAGCGCCTGCCCGACTGTCATCGCCGGGTGGCGGCCTGGTTCACCGCTGCCGCGATGCCGGGATCCGCGCTCGAGCACGTTCTGGCCGAACCGGGCGCCCGGGGGCTGGCGGCGTTCCTGCGGGACTGGGGTTTGCGCATGGTCATGGAAGGAAACGGCCACGCCCTGCTCGCCGCCGTCGAAAATCACAGCGAGCCAGACGCTTTCGTCCGGCTGCTGCGCGCGGCCGTCGCGGTGGAGTCGGGCGATATCGCCGCCGCCGAGGTCTATCTCGAAGCCGCCCACGTGGGCCCGGATTCGGCGGACGCGATGGTGCCCGCCGCGTGGGTGGCCGCACTCGACCATGCCGTGAGCGCGGGAGTCGCTGTGCT
The DNA here is from genome assembly GCF_042749305.1 of Nocardia sp. NPDC058705. Taxonomy (NCBI): domain Bacteria; kingdom Bacillati; phylum Actinomycetota; class Actinomycetes; order Mycobacteriales; family Nocardiaceae; genus Nocardia; species Nocardia sp. NPDC058705. The sequence continues at coordinate 12,063 of NZ_JBHYRN010000022.1, forward strand.
GGTGGGTGATTCGTCCTCGGTGCGCTGGCCGCTGCCACCGGCGACCGGACAGCCCGACCTCGACTGCTACGCCGCACTGCACTGCGGCATCGCCGAAATCTACGGCGGCGACCTCGACAGTGGCACAACATCGGTGCGCCACGCGATCGTGCACTCCGAGCAGGTCGGGCTCGGTCGCTGCGCGGTGCGCGCCAGAACCGCGGTGGCCGTTGCGGCCGGACTGGCGGGCCGGATCGGTGAGCTACGCGCGCTCGCGGCCCAGGCGATCGACTGCGCGCACCACTACGAGCTGACCGGATCGTCGGATGCCGCGTCCGCCAGAGTGATCGCCGCGTTCGCCGCCTACCAGCAGGGCCTGGATTTCGAGCAGCCGTTGCAGAGCCTGCCCTGGGGTGTGGCCGACGAGACCATGGTGCCCGCGCCGGTGCGCCAGGCGGCGATCATGACCGGTGTGCTGATGTTCGACACCGCCGCGGATCGCTCGGCCGCCGCGGTCGCGCTCGGCAAGCAACTCCAGCGCCTGCTGGAGGAGTCGCCCACCCTGCACGGCACCGGCGAGCTGGTCACCGATGTGCTGTGGCTGCTGCTGCGCGTGCAAGCCAAAGCGGACGCCCAGCAGCTGATCGACCACGCCACACGGGCGCTCGGCCGAACCCCGGAGCTGGCCGTGGCCGAGGCGGGACTCGCCTGCTACGCCCATCGCCCCGCCATCGTGCTGACCCTGTTGGAACCGGCGCTCGCGGGTGAGAGCCTGTCGTCGCGCTCGCGGGTCGCGGCCTGGCTGCTGGTCGCGGTGGCGGCCGACCGACTCGATCGCCCCCGCAAGGTCGATGAGGCCTACGAACAGGCGCTCGCGCACGCGGCGACTGAACAGTTGACGCGCCCGTTCCTCGATGTGCCCGCGGCCGCCGAACTCTTCACCAGGATCGGCGCGCGCTTCGGCCAGTACGCGGCCCTGCTCGACCGGATCCGCGCCCACCGCGGCGCCACCGCGGGTGCACCACAACTCACCGACACCGAACTCGTCGTGCTGCGCCAACTTCCGTCCGGCATGACAGCGGCCAGCATCGCCACCGACCTCGGTGTCTCGGTGAACACCGTCAAGACTCACCTGCGCGGCATCTACCAGAAGCTCGGCGTGAACGCCCGCGCCGAAGCCATCGCCCAGGCCCGCGCGCTCGGGTTGTTCTGACGTCGGTACGGCGCTGAACCCGGCGCCGTACGCACGGACAGCCGCTATCCTGTGGTCCACGTCACTCGGTCTGGTCGGCCGATGATCGAGGTCGCTCAGGAGTTGTGCATGGATGTTGTAGACCCGCAGGAGTTCGTCGCCAAGGTCGCCGCGGGGCTCACCGCGCCCGGTGCGCCGTTCGAGATGACCGTCGAACCCGTTCTCGGCGTGCCGATTCCGGTTTTCGCGCGTCGCCGCGCCAACCTGCGTGAACTGCTCGAACACTCGCTGAGCTGGGGTGATCGCGACTACCTCGTCACCGAGGACCGCCGGATCTCCTTCGCCGGGCACGCCGCGGCCGTCGGCGCGCTGGCCACCGCGCTGGCCGCCAGGTACGGCGTGGGCAAGGGCGACCGCGTCGGCATCCTGGCCGCCAATGGCCCGGACTGGGTGATCGCGTTCTGGGCCGCGCAGTGCCTCGGCGCGATCCCCGTCGGCTACAACGCCTGGTGGGCGCCCCCGGAGATCGCCTACGGCCTGGGGCACACCACGCCGACCGTGATGATCGCGGACGCGAAAAGGGCTGCGCTGCTGGCTGACACCGAGATCCCGGTCCTCACCATGGAGGAAGATCTGCCCGCCCTCATCGCCGAATTCGGTGGCGGCGAGATCCCCAGCACGCCGCTCGCCGAAGACGATCCGGCCGTCGTCCTCTATACCAGCGGCACCAGCGGCAAGCCGAAGGGTGTGGTCCATTCGCAGCGAAACATGGTGGCGATCAGCGACTATCACCGTTTCACCGACGCCATGCTCGCCGTGTTCATGGGCCAGGAGCCCAGCGACGTACCGCGCGATCGCCGCTACCTGGTCACCGCGCCGCTTTTCCATATCGCCAGCCTGCACAACCTCGTGATACCGCGACTGCTGACCGGCGCGGCGGCGGTGTTCCCGCACGGCGCCTTCGAAGTCGGCCGGGTGCTCAGCCTGGTCGAGCGCGAGAAGGTCACCAACTGGGCCGCGGTACCGACCATGGCATCGCGACTGCTGGAACACGATGTGGCGCAGCATGATCTGTCCTCGCTGGCCGCGCTGTCGCTGAACTCCGCACCGTCCTCGCCCGCATTGCTCGCCGCCCTGCGCGCGAAGATCCCGGCGCTGCAGTTCTCGCTGACCACCAGCTACGGCCTCACCGAGAGCGGCACCGCGGCCACGGTCGCCACCCCGCTCGACCTGGCCGCCGACGATGCCTCGGTCGGCAGGCCGATCATCGGGGTCGCGGTGGAGATTCGCGATGTCGACGGCCATGTCGTCTCCGATGGTGAAGAAGGCGAGATCTGTATCCGCAGCCCGTATGTGATGCTGGGGTACTGGAACGACGAGGCAGCGACCGAAGCATCGATCGACGACCGAAGATGGTTGCGCTCCGGCGATTTCGGCACGATGCGCGATGGCAGGCTGACCGTGTCGGGTAGGCGCACCGACCTGATTCTGCGTGGCGGTGAGAACGTGTATCCCACCGAGATCGAGAACGTGCTCGTCGAACACCCGGCCGTGCACGACTGCGCGGTCTTCGGCGTCGACCACCCCGATCTCGGCCAGGAGGTGGCGGCGATTATCGTCGCCGAACCGGGGACAGTGGACCCGGCGCAGCTGCGCGCCTTTGTCGCCGACCGCCTCGCTCATTTCAAGGTGCCTGCCCGCTGGCGGGTCACTTCTGACGCGCTGCCGCGCAATGCGACCGGTAAGGTCACCAGGCGCGAGCTCGCGATCTAGAGGGGTCAGAAATTTGTTCGACAGCATCATCAAGGGCGGCCGTTGGTTCGACGGCACCGGCGCCCCGTCCGCGGTCCGTCACCTCGGCATCATCGACGGCAAGGTGGCCGAGATCTCGGAGACCCCGCTCGACGAAACCGGTTGTGCCAGAGTGGTAGACGCAACCGGCAAATGGGTCATGCCCGGCATGATCGACATCCACACCCACTACGACGTGGAGGTCCTGCTCGACCCGTCGTTGTCGGAGTCGGTGCGCCACGGCGTCACCACCGTGCTGCTCGGTTCGTGCTCGCTGTCGACCGTGCACGTCGACGGTGAGACCGCCGGTGACCTGTTCGGCCGGGTCGAGGCGATCCCGCGCCAGTACGTGGTCGGCGCGATGAACGATGTCCAGACCTGGAGTACCGCAGGCGAATACATCGACGCGCTCGAACAGTTACCGCTCGGCCCGAACCTGGCAGGCTTCATCGGCCACTCCGACATCCGGGCCGCGGTCATGGGTCTGGACCGCGCCACCCGCGACGAAGTGAAGCCGTCCAAGGATGAACTCGCCGAGATCGAGCGCCTGCTCGTCGACGCCCTCGACGCAGGCTTCGTCGGAATGTCCTCGCAGCAACTGATGTTCGACAAACTCGACGGCGTCACCTGCCGTTCGCGCACCCTGCCGTCCACCTACGCCAAGAGCAAAGAGCGCCACAAGCTCAACACGATCCTGCGCAAGCGCGGTCGCGCGCTGCAGGGCGGCCCCGACATCGCCGACCCGAAAAGCCTGGTGTCGATGGCGGTTTCGAGCATCGGCATCGGGCGCAAGCCACTCAAGGTGAGCCTGCTGTCGGCCGCCGATGTGAAGGCGGTGCCGGGCGCGTCCAAGATGTTTCCTGCCGTCGGCAAGATCATCAACGGGCTCAACGGCAACTTCCGCTGGCAGCATCTGCCCGTTCCGTTCGAGGTGTACTCCGACGGCATCTCGCTGCCGGTATTCGAGGAATTCGGTTCCGGCGCAGCGGCTTTGCACCTGTCCGATCACATCGACGAACAGCGCCACCTCATGCAGGACGAGGAGTACCGCCGCGCGTTCCGCAAGGACTACGACAACAAATACGGCCCCCGCGCCTGGCACCGCGACTTCTTCGACGCCGATATCGTCGAATGCCCCGACGAGACCGTCATCGGCAAGACCTTCGGTGAGGTCGGTGTCGACCGAGGCGGGGTGCACCCGGTCGACGCGTTCCTCGACCTCGTCGTCGAACACGGCGACAAATTACGCTGGCGCACCACCATTTCCAACCACCGCCCCGAGGTGGCCGACATCCTGGCCGCCGACCCGTCGGTCCAGCTCGGTTTCTCCGACGCGGGCGCACACCTGCGCAACATGGCCTTCTACAACTTCGGTCTGCGCCTGCTCCGCCGCGTCAACGACGCCGCGAGCACCGAAAAGCCGTTCATGACAGTCGAACACGCGATCCACCGCCTCACCGGCGAACTCGCCGACTGGTACGGCCTCGACACCGGCCACCTGCGCGTCGGTGACCGCGCCGACGCCGTAGTCATCGACCCCGCCCACCTCGACGACACCCTCGACGCCTACGCCGAACACCCCATCACCGTCTTCGGCAACCTCTCGCGCATGGTCAACCGCAACGACGAAACCGTCACCGCGGTCTTCGTCAACGGGCGCTATGTCTTCGGCGAGGGCGAACCCGATCCGGCACTGGGTACCGAACGCGTGGGAGCCTTCCTGCGCGCCGAGTAGGCCGATCGCACCGGCCGCGTCGTCGGGAGCCCATGTGTCGGGCCCTGGGGCGCGGTCAGGTTTCGGCCCCGACACGCAGCCCCGTGCGGGCTTACTTCGCGCTCATCTGCGACCCTCACTCGAGACCGGTCGGCGGTCGACGGCAACTGGTCACGCCGTCCATCAGCGAGAGGACTCGATATGTCGGACGCCAAGAAGATCACCTGGGGCAAGCCACGCCACCCCACCGACGCCGACCGTGACGCCCTGCGCGAAGACCTGCTCACCCGGGCCCGCGCGGTGCGTGCCGACGGCTGGGCCGACTACCGCACCGAGTGGTCGGCAGGCCAGGTCGCCGTAGTCGCCTACGTGTTGGGCGACGCCGAAGTGCTGGCCGAGTTCGACGAGAACGAGGGCACGGTCCTGAGCCGCTACGCCGCCGACCTGTTCGGCTTCGTCGGCGGCCGCAAAGACAACGAAAAAGGCCTCGTCAACACCCAGGCCTGGTTCGACACCGTCCGCAAAGCCCTCGGCAACCCCGCATCGTGACCCGTCGCCTGTCGGCGTTATCCCGTTGGCTGAAGCACCTCGATACGTGATGCCCTACGTGATACCCTACGTGCATGAAGGTGAAGACAAGCGTCTACCTCGACCAGGAGCAAACCTCGCGTCTGAAGCATGCCGCCGAGGCGACCGGTCGATCTGAGGCGGAGCTCATTCGCGAGGGCATTGATCTCATCCTGCTGCGCGCCCCTCGGCCGCCTCGTACGCGACCTTGGCCTGCTTTTGATTCCGGTGATCCGAATTTCGCGACACAGACCGACGCTCTGCTCGATGATGCCTACGACCAGTGAGCTGCTTCATCGCGGACACTTCCGCGATTATCGCCGCATATGACAAGGCTGCTCCACAAGGTCCTCGCGTTCGGGAGTTGCTCGGCACTGGTGTAGCCGTCGTGTCGCCGCTGGTCTTGGACGAGGTCGACCACCTGCTTGTCGCCAGGTTCGGCAAAGACCGCCGCCACGCCAACCTTGTTCTCGATGATCTGCTTACGTCGGCAGAAGAGGGAAGCGTGCTCATCCCACCGGTCGACCATCCTGATATCCGCCTCGCACATCGGATAATCGGACAGTTCGCAGGTTTGCGTCTCGACCTCGCGGATGCGGTCAATGTTGTTCTCGCGGAGCGTTATCTGACGAACGAGATCCTCACGCTCGATGAGCGCGACTTCCGCGCCCTCAAGCCTCTGAACTCGTCGTACGTTTCATTTCGGCTACCCATCCAGGACTCGTGAGGAGCTCTCGCGCTATAAAGTCGGCCACACCTCGATCGCGTCGAACTCGGACTTGCGCCGCGAGTCGCCCCGCGCATGCGCCGCGACGACCTCGGCAATCCCGAGCGTATCGACCTGCTACCGACCGCTTCGGTCAGCCGCTATGCGGTCGCGCAAAGTGGGTGCGGCGGGCCCGGTCAGGTCATCGCAATAGGCACCCCGACCTGCCATCGACATGACCAGTGCGATCGTCGTTCCGCGGACCAATGGCCCGGTTCCGGCAGCGAACGGCCCATCGGTCGCCTCGACGCGTAGCCCCTCGATGAAAGTGTGGCTCGGCACGGTGAAATCGCGGCTCGCGTAGAACTCGGCGACAGCGGTACCGGCTTCGACCGACGGTGTGGCGGGCAACCCGAGCGGACGACGGATGTCCTGCCCGTGGACCACGACCTCGCCCAACCACGCCACCGTGGGCCCCGGCGCGGAGGTGGTACTGGGGATGATCGCCTCGAACCGCGCGAGAGTCTCGGCCGGCGTCCGCCCCAGAGCCTCGGCCTTGCGTCGGTCATTGTGCTTGTCGAAGTCGAAGCGGGCGCCGACAACACTGGTCACCCACCGCACCCGCCCGACGCTCGCCGCCGCCGTGAGATGGGCGACGACCTCCTCGACGGTCCAGGACCCACACAGCGACGCGCGGTGCCACCGTTCGTCGTCGAGGCCGACCAAGTCAGCGGCGAGAGCAGCACGCTCGGCATGCGCCATCGCCCAGAGCGCGTCGCGGGAAAGGACTGAGTCGGGCACGAGATCCTCCTGGTCGACGGAACGCCGAACCAGCATCCCGCTGTAGAGACGATCTCCGGCCCGCGGACTAATCGGTATGAACCGCTACCACTTGTCCGGCGTCACCGGGGCGTCCCAGGCTTTGGCGAAGCGGGTTTTGTCCTTGGTGTCTACTTCCTTGCGGCGGTAGACGATGTAGGGGCGGGTCAGATAGCCGATGGGGGCGCTGAACATGTGGACCAGGCGGGTGTAGGGCCAGGCGAAGACCAGGGCGAGGACGACGAGGCCGTGGAGTTGGAAGGTCCAGGGGACGCCGACCATCAGGCCCGGTTCGGGGTTGATCGAGAAGAGGCTGCGGAACCAGGGGGAGACGGTGGTGCGGTAGTTGTAGGTGCCCCAGAGGAGGTTCGAGCCCCAGGTGTTGAGCAGGCCCGTGACCAGGGCCAGGGTGAGTAGCGTGTACATCATGATGTCGTTGCGGCTGGTGTTCTTGCGCACGGCGGGGATGACGATGCGGCGGTAGCACAGGATCGCCACGCCCGCGACGACCATCAGCCCGGCGACCGAGCCCGCGCCCACCGCGACGAGGTGGTAGGCGTGCTCGGAGATTCCGATTGCGGCAGTCCAGGATTCGGGGATCAGCAGCCCCATCACGTGACCGCCGAACACCCCGAGCATGCCGAAGTGGAACAGCGGGCTACCCAGTTGCAGCAGCTTGGATTCGTAGATCTGTGAGGACCGGGTGGTCCAGCCGAACTGGTCGAAGCGGTAACGCCAGACATGGCCCAGCACAAAGGAAGTCGCCGCGATGTAGGGCAGGATCAGCCACAGGCCTTCGGGCAGGGGGATGGTTGCGTTCATCGGCGGCCTTCTGTTGCTTCGAAGAGGGCGGGATCCATGGCGTACGGCTCGAGGCCGACTTCTTCCTCGGGCGGACCCTGGGCGGCGAGTTCGGCGATGCGACGGCGATCGGCGGTGGTCACCGGCGGCAGCGTGGTGAGCACCGCGGCCAGCACACCGCTGTAGGGAGAGTTGTTGTCGCCCAGCGACAGCCGCAGCAGCTCCATCACTGGCACGTGCTCGCCGAGCAGGCGTTCGCCGCCGATCGGGTCGATGGTGGCGGCGAACTCCAGCAGGACGGGCAGGTGGTCGGGCAGTTCCTCGTCGCCGAGTTCGACGCCGGCCTGGCGGTAGGCGTGCTTGAACCGCAGCAGCGCCATGCCGCGTTTGCGGGTGTCGCCGAAGGCGTAGAACGTCAGGTGCAGGCTGGCGCGGCGGCGCATGTCGAAGGTTTCGACGTAGCTCTGGGCGACCTCGATCGCCGGTTTGTCGCGCAGGAAGGCGAAAATCTCGGCGAAGTGCGCCTGCACTTCTTCGGGCAATTGCGCTGCGGCTTCGGACAATTGGTCGAGCATCGCTAACGTCTGCTCGCCGGGGTAGTCGAGCAGGAACGCCGCCAGCCGCCACACGACCAGCCGATCGTGCTCGGGCATCTCGGTAACCGGTTGGGGCCGTTTACGAATGGAGAGCAGGCTCATGGTGCGACACCGCTCACGGGTGTGTCGGTAACGGCAGCGCCGTTGCTGCCGTTGCCGTTACCGGCGCCGTTGCCGGTCTTCTCGCCGTTCGCGCTCGGCAAGAGTCCACTGGTGCTTCGCCCGTCCCAGTTGAGCAGGTTGATCCGGCCCGACTTCTCCTCGGGCGCAGCCTGATTCACATCCGAAAGCGAGAACTTCTCGACGACCTGATCGAACGCGGTCATGCCGGGTCCGCCGTCGGTGTCGAGACTGCACCCGGTGGCCAGCGAATCCAGTTCGTGCGCTTTGGAAGTCGCACCCATCGGGATGACATAGCGGTGCTCGTACTTGGCGATGGCGAGCAGCCGGTACATCGCCTCGATCTCCTCGGGCTCGAGCCCGATCGACGGTGCGATGTGCGGTTCGGGCTCCTCGCCCAGGTTGACCGAGCGCATGAACGAGCGCATCCCGGCCAGCCGCTGCAGCGACGAGCGCACCGGCCCGATCTCACCTGCCGTGAACAGCTCGGCCAGATATTCCAAGGGAATACGCAGCGCGTCGATGGCGCCGAACAGGTTGCGCACGTCCTCGCCGTCGTGACCGGTCTCGGTCAGCACATCGACCACCGGCGACAGCGGCGGCACGTACCAAACCATCGGCATCGTGCGGTATTCCGGGTGCAGCGGCAGCGCCAACTGGTAGTCGACGATCAGTTTGTAGACCGGCGAATCCTGGGCGGCCTGAATCCAATCCGACGAGATGCCCGCCTTCTCGGCCTCGGCGATCACGCGCTCGTCGTGCGGGTTGAGGAACACGCCGAGCTGCGAGGTGTAGAGGTCCTGCGGGTCGGTGACCTGGGCCGCCTCGAGCACCGCGTCGGCGTCGTAGAGCATCACGCCGATGTAGCGCAGTCGCCCGACACAGGTCTCCGAGCAGACGGTCGGGATGCCGACCTCAACACGCGGGTAGCAGAAGGTACATTTCTCCGCCTTGCCGGTCTTGTGGTTGAAGTAGATCTTCTTGTACGGGCAGCCGGTGATGCACTGCCGCCAACCACGGCATTTGTCCTGGTCGACGAGCACGATGCCGTCTTCCTCGCGCTTGTAGATCGCGCCCGAGGGGCACGACGCGGCGCAGGAGGGGTTGAGGCAGTGCTCGCAGATGCGCGGCAGGTAGAACATGAAGGTCTCTTCGAACTCCAGTTTCACCTTGTTCTCGAGCTTGCCGAGAATGGGGTCCTTGCCGACCTGCTCCGGGCCGGAACCCAGGTCGTCGTCCCAGTTCGCGCCCCAGGTGACCTTGGTGTCCTCGCCGGTGATCAGCGACTTGGGCCGCGCGACCGGGGTGGTGTCCATGGGCGGCGACGACAGCAGGTTGTCGTAGTCGTAGCTCCACGGCTCGTAGTAGTCGTCGACCGTGGGCAGGTCGGGGTTGGCGAAGATGTTCATCAGGCGCTTGAACCGCGAGCCGGACTTGAGGGTCAGCTTGCCGCGCTTGTTGAGCGTCCAGCCACCCTTCCACTTCTCCTGGTCCTCGTACTGGCGCGGATAACCCTGTCCCGGACGGGTTTCCACATTGTTGAACCACACGTACTCGGTGCCACCGCGGTTGGTCCAGGCCTGCTTGCAGGTGACCGAGCAGGTGTGGCAGCCGATGCACTTGTCCAGGTTCATGACCATGGCGAGCTGTGCCATTACGCGCATGTCAGTACTCCACGTTCTGGTTGCGGCGGCGGATCGTGGTGACCTCGTCACGCTGATTTCCGGTGGGGCCGTGGTAGTTCAGGGCGAAGGACTGCTGGGCGTAGCCGCCGATGAGGTGCGAGGGCTTGATCAGCACCCGGGTCAGCGCGTTGTGGATACCGCCGCGCTTGCCCTTGGCTTCGGGGGTGGTGTCCTCGGCGCCTTCGATGCGCGGCACGTCGACCGCGCGGTCCTGGGCGTGGTACATGAAGACCGTGCCCTCGGGCATGCGGTGCGAGACGATGGCACGGGCCACGACGACACCGTTGCGGTTGATCGCCTCGATCCAATCATTGTCCGCCACACCGATTTTCTTCGCGTCGACATCGGACATCCAGATCGTCTGACCGCCGCGCGAGAGCGTGAGCATGTGCAGGTTGTCCTGGTAGGCCGAGTGGATCGACCACTTGGAGTGCGGGGTCAGGTAGCGCACGGTGAGACCGTTGCCGCTCACATTGCCGATGCTCGGTTCCGCGAACAGCGCCGACATGTCGAGGGGCGGACGGAAGATCGGCAACTGCTCGCCGAGTTCGATCATCCAGTCGTGGTCGAGGTAGAAGTGCTGGCGACCGGTGAGGGTGTGCCAGGGCTTGAGCCGCTCGACATTGATGGTGAACGGCGAGTACCGGCGACCACCGGATTCCGAGCCCGACCATTCCGCCGAGGTGATCACCGGGACCGGTCTGGCCTGGGTGTCGGCGAACGTGATCCGTTTGCCCTCAGCCTCTTTCGCGAGGTCGACCAGTTCGGTGCCGGTGCGTCGTTCCAGCGCCTCGAATCCTTCGACCGCCAAGCGGCCGTTGGTGGTGCCCGACAGCGACAGAATGGCCTCGGCGGCGTGGGTGTCCTTGGCCAGCGACGGCCGACCCGCCGCGATGCCGGAGACGATGGTGCCGTTCTGGCCCGCCAGGTACTCGACCTCGGCCTCGGGGAAGGTGGTGACGCCCTTGGTGGTCAGGCCGAGCTTCTCCACCAGCGGTCCGAGCGCGGCGAGCTTCTCCGCGATCTTGGTGTAGTCGCGTTCGATCTCCACGATCTTGGGCATGGTCTTACCCGGAATCGGTTCGCACTCACCGGCTTTCCAGTCCAGCACCTTGCCGCCTGCTTGCGCCAGCGCATCAGGCGAGTCGTGCTGCAACGGCACCGCGACGATGTCTTTGCGTGTGCCCAAGTGCTTTTCGGCCAACCAGGAGAAGCCGCGCGCGATCCGGTGGAACGCCTCGAAGTCGGTCTTGGCCTCCCACGGCGGGGAAATGGCGGGGGAGAACGCGTGCACGAACGGGTGCATGTCGGTGGAGGACAGGTCGTGCTTCTCGTACCAGGTGGCGGCGGGGAGCACGATGTCGGCGAACAGCGTGGTGCTGGTCATCCGGAAATCCAGTGCCAGAAGCAGATCCAGTTTGCCCTCGGCACCTTCCTCCCGCCATTCCAGCTCCTGCGGGCGCACGCCGGTGGCGTCGGTGGTCTGCAGGTTGGAGCCGCAGCCCAGCAGGTGCTTCTGGAAGTACTCGTTGCCCTTGCCCGAGGAACCGAGCAGGTTCGCGCGCCACACGGTGAGCACGCGCGGGAAGTTCTCCGGAGCGTCGGGGTCTTCGCAGGCGAACCGCAGGTCACCGGACTTCAACCCGTCGACGACGTGCTCGGCCGGGGTCTTTCCGGCTTCGGCGGCCTCGTCGGCGAGGTCGAGGGGGTTGCGGTTGAACGTCGGGTAGCTCGGCATCCAGCCGAGACGGCTGGCGAGAGCGATGTTGTCGGCGGCGGTGCGACCGGCGAACTTGCCCTTACCGAGGGGCGACGCGAACGAGTCCGAGGTGAAGGGGTCGTAGCGCCACTGGTCGTTGGTGAGGTACCAGAACACGGTGCCCTGCATCTGGCGCGGCGGCCGCTGCCAATCCGAAGCGGAAGCCAAAGTGGCCCAACCGGTTACGGGACGGCACTTCTCCTGCCCGACGTAATGGGCCCAGCCGCCACCGTTCTTGCCCTGACAGCCGGTGAGCAACGTGAGGGTGAAGAAGGCGCGGTAGATCTGATCGGAGTGGAACCAGTGGTTGGTGCCCGCGCCCATCAGGATCATCGAGCGGCCGCCGGAACGTTCCGCATTGTCGGCGAATTCGCGTCCGATGCGCGCGGCCTGCACGGCGGGAACGCCGGTGATGGCCTCCTGCCAGGCCGGGGTGTACGGCGACTCGGCGTCGTCGTAACCCTTCGCCCATTCGCCCGGAAGGCCATCGCGGCCGACACCGTACTGTGCGAGCAGCAGATCGAAGACCGTGGTAACCCGCTTGCCCGCAACAGTTTTCGTCGGCACGCCACGGATGATCGACCCGGCGACATCGGTGTCGAAGCGGGGCAGCGCGATGGTGGCGGGCGCCTCGTCGGTATGACCGAGCAGGGTGAGCAGCGGGTCGACACCCTCGAGGTCTAGGTTCCACTTGCCCGCGTCGGCCTCGTTGAAGCGGTGACCGAGAGAACCGTTGGGCACCACCGCATTACCGTCCTGATCGAGCAGGACGGGCTTGTGCTCGGCGTTCTCGTCGGTGTGGCCCAGATCGGCCGCGGTGAGGAACTTGCCGGGCAGGGCGCCGTCCTGATCCGCCGCCTCGTCGAGGCAGATCAGGTACGGCAGATCGGTGAAGGACTTGATGTAGTCGGTGAACATCGGAGTCTGCTTCTCGATGAAGAACTCCTTGAGCACCACGTGCCCCATCGACATCGCCAGTGCCGCATCGGTTCCCGGCCGCGCGGCCACCCACTCGTCGGCGAACTTGGTGTTGTCGGCGTAGTCGGGGGAGACCACCACGACCTTCTGGCCGCGGTAGCGCGCCTCGGTCATGTAGTGCGCGTCGGGGGTTCGGGTCACCGGGACATTCGAGCCCCACATGATGAGGTAACCGGCGTCGAACCAGTCGGCCGATTCCGGCACGTCGGTCTGGTCGCCGAACACCTGCGGCGAGGCCACCGGCAGGTCGGCGTACCAGTCGTAGAACGAGAGCATGTAGCCGCCGATCAGCGACACGAAACGCGCGCCGGTGGCATGGCTGACCATCGACATCGCGGGAATCGGCGAGAAGCCGGCCACGCGATCGGGCCCGTACTGCTTGATCGTGTAAACATGTGCGGCAGCGGCGATTTCGGCGGCTTCCCACCATTCGGCACGAACGAACCCGCCCTTACCGCGCGCCATCTTGTAGGCCTTGGCCTTGACCGGATCCTCGACGATGGACTCCCACGCCAGCACCGGATCCTTGAGCTCGGCCTTGGCCTTGCGGTACAGATCCAGCAGCGTGCCACGCACATACGGGTAGCGCACGCGGGCGGGCGAGTAGGTGTACCAGGAGAAGGAGGCGCCACGGGGGCAGCCGCGCGGCTCGTACTCGGGCTTGTCCGAGCCCACCGACGGGTAGTCGGTCTGCTGCGACTCCCAGGTGATCACGCCGTCCTTGACGTAGATCTTCCAGGAGCACGAACCGGTGCAGTTCACGCCGTGGGTCGAGCGCACCACCTTGTCGTGTGACCAGCGGTCGCGGTAGAACTCGTCGGCATCGCGGCCGCCGACCTTGTAGACCGACCGGTTGTCGGGCGAGACCTCGCCCCGCTGGAAATACTTGCCGAGGTTCAGCAATGTGTCGCCGAAATCGGCGGGCGACGGACCTTGCGTGCGCGAATTAACCACGACGCCCCCTTCGAGTGCATGAAATCGGGCTGTTGGTGTGAACTGTAAGGAGGCCCCCACATTCGGCAAAACGAACTTTTCACATCCGGATTCGGGCCCCGGTGAGCTGTGAGGACGGCGAAATGTTGTGGTCATGGGAGAGGTGCGCGCAGACCGCCACGATCGGGTGCCCACCAGGGGGAACGAGCCGCGAGCTGGCCGAATAGGGCGAGCGGGGGAGTCGTCGGCGGGTCGGCGGTGATGCTTCGGAAACGACTGGTTCTCCCGCGGTTTACATTTGTTTACACACTTGGTGCGCCCACTGAACAGCCGAAATGTGACGCCACCCACAACTTCGGCGCCGCCCGATCGGGCAGAAGCAGTCAGGTGGGCGGTGACCGTGCTCGAATTGCCCGTGATTAACTACCCGAATTGTGCGGCGTCAAGATAAAGAATCGGCATCTTTTCCGTTCAGATCTTGGTTCGAGGTTGAAACCTCATCCAGGATGGTGCCGTGCAGGTAGGGAGGGTTGGGGTGATGTCGAAGACGCCGTCCGGCGGGCCGGAAGGCCCACCACGACCGCCGACGCTCGGTGGTTTGCTACGTCGATTACGGGACGAGCGGCGTATTTCCCGGGAAAAACTGGCTTTCGCGGCGGGCGTGAGCTCGAGTTACATCACCCACCTCGAGAGCGGCGACCGCGAGCGCCCGACCCGCGCGGTGGTCGACGCGCTGGTGCGCTATCTCGACCGGATCTCGTCGGTGAGCGATATCGAGCGCAGGCATCTGTTCGACCTGGCCGGGCTGCCCCCGGTCGACAATCCGACCGTCGAGGATCTGCGCGCCGAGATCACCGCCGAGATGCGCCGGACCCTGTCGCTGCAGGAACCGAATCTCGCCGCCTACGTCGACACCCGCTGGAATGTGCTGGCGGGTAACGAGACCTATGATCGCGCGTTCCCCGGACTCGTCACCGATGTGAATATCTTGCGCTGGTTCTTCGGTAACCCGCTCTCGCGCGAGGTGATGGTCGAGTGGGAGAAGGAGTCCACCCTCACCGTGCACTGGTTGCGCGGACTGATCGGTCAGCAGGCCGGTGGCGACTGGGCCGGCGAACTGCTCGACGAGCTGGCACGGTACCCCGATTTTCGCCGTATCTGGGACGACGGTGACACCGTCTATGGTCGCGAGCACACCGCCATGCGGCTGCGCGACCTCCACACCGGCGAGTGCTACACCGTCGACGTGCAGCTTTTTCGGCTGGATTCGGTCGCCTATCCCGGCCGCATCCAGTACTACCTGGGCGTTCGCGGACCCGACCACTAGCCACCACGGCTGCCGGGAACAATAGTTTCGCTAACAAGAACGTAACCGGTTCAGTTACTCGCCCGTTACTGGGCATGCGATCATGTCTCCCGACCGCGACATCGTTAGGGAGCAAAATCAAGTGTCCGAATTCTTGGCCACGATCAACGAGTACATCTGGAGTGACTCGCTGATCTACCTGTGTTTGGCCGCAGGTCTGTACTTCTCGATCCGGACCAGGTTCGTGCAGATCCGGGAGATCCCGGAGATGATCCGACTGCTGGTGAAGGGCGAGAAATCCGCATCGGGCGTCTCGTCGTTCCAGGCGCTGGCGATGTCGCTGTCCGGGCGCATCGGTACCGGCAATATCGCCGGCGTCGCGACCGCGATCGCCTTCGGTGGGCCTGGCGCGCTGTTCTGGATGTGGGTCGTCGCGTTCCTCGGCGCCTCCACCTCCTACGTCGAGTGCACCCTCGGCCAGATCTACAAGACCCGCGACAAGCTCACCGGCGAGTACCGCGGCGGCCCCGCGTACTACTTCAGCACAGCGATGGCCCACACCAAGGCCGCGCCGCTGTTCAAGGTGTACGGCGTGCTCTTCGCCGCGGTGACCGTGCTGGCCTGTGGCCTGCTGATGCCGAGCGTGCAGGCCAACTCGATGACCGCGGCCATGCATCAGGCGTGGGGGATCTCGGAGTGGGCACTCGCGGTCGGCACGGTGATCGTGCTCGCGTTCGTGATCATCGGCGGCGTCAAGCGCATCGCCGCGTTCGCGACGGTGGTCGTGCCGTTCATGGCGATCGGCTACATCCTGATCTCGCTGATCATCGTCTTCGTCAACGCCGACCAGATCCCCGAGATCCTGTCGCTGATCTTCCGCAGCGCGCTCGGCCTCGACTCCGCGTTCGGCGCGATCGTCGGCTCCGCGGTCATGTGGGGCGTCAAGCGCGGCGTCTACTCCAACGAGGCAGGCCAGGGCACCGGCCCGCACTCGGCCGCCGCCGCCGAGGTCTCGCACCCGGCCAAGCAGGGACTCGTGCAGGCATTCGCCGTGTACATCGACACCCTGTTCGTCTGCACCGCGACCGGCTTCCTGATCCTGTCGACCGGCGCCTACCGGGTCTTCGAAGGTGAGTCGGCCGACGGTGCCGTCCTGCACGACGGTGGCGCACTGCCCTCCGATATCGCCGTGGGCCCGGCGTACGCGCAGACCGCGGTCGACACCCTCTGGGGTGGTTTCGGCTCCACGTTCGTCGCGATCTCGCTGGCGTTCTTCTGCCTGACCACGATCATCGCCTACTACTACATGGCGGACACGAACGTCCGGTTCCTGCTCGGCGACAAGGCCGCCACGCCGGTCCCGTTCCTCCGCGGCACCATCGGCAGCAACACCACGCTGGTCCTGCAGGCGCTGATCCTGGTGTCGACTGCGGCAGGCGCGGTGTCGACTGCGACCGACGCGTGGGCGCTGGGCGACATCGGCGTCGGCCTGATGGCCTGGCTCAATATCGTCGGCATCCTGATCATCCAGCAGCCGGCGTTCAAGGCGTTGCGTGATTTCGAGCGGCAGAAGAAGGCGGGCAAGGACCCGGTCTTCGACCCGAAGGAACTCGATATCCCCAATGCCACCTTCTGGGAGACCTACCAGCCCGAGTCCGAACGCGACAAGGTGACCGTCAGCTCCTGATCGTTCATTCGTCGAGGTCCCGGTCCTGGTGGATCGGGACCTCGACGTTTCTACGGACTCGGATCCACCTCGGTGAACGAGCTCACCCAGCGGTGGGGCGGGCGTGGGGGATGAGGTTCGCCGGGGCGGTGGACACCGATCGCCTGCCAGCCCGCTGCTGTCGCGGCGTCGAGTTCGTCGGGGTGGTCGGAGAGGAACAGGATTTGTTCCGGTGCGGTGGCGATGCATTCGGCGATGACGTCGTAGGACTCGGTGTCGCGTTTGGGGCCCGCGGTGACCAGGTCGAAGTGGTCGGTGATGAGGGGCGAGAGATCGCCGGGGGTGGCGTAGGTGAACCAATCCCGTTGGTTGCGTTCGGATCCCGAGGAATAGATGTAGAGGTGAAAGCCTGCGGCATGCCAGGCTTTCATGGCGGGGACCACGTCGTCGAAGAAGCGTCCGTGGAGTTCGCCCGCGCGGAAGCCCTGGGCACAGATCGCGCCCTGAGCTGCCTTGAGTGGTTCGGCTTTCACGTCGGAATGTAGCCAGCTCGTGAGGATTTCAGCGATTCGAGGAGGATCTGCGGTCGGCTCACCGGCCAGTTCCCCGGTCGTCGCGATCACGGATTCGGCTGCGCCGGAAGCATTGTCGGCCAACCACTGCGGCAGGTGTTTTTCGGTGTAGCCGTAGAGGTCGGTGCGGACCGAGTCGGTGGGGCTGGTCGTGCCTTCGATGTCGAGGACGATCGCGCGGGTCATGCGAGCAGTTCGTCGAGGGTGGGGAAACCGGCGCTGATCTTGTCACCGGTGAAGTCGCCGATCCAGCCGTCGGCCTCCTCGAAGAAGCGGATGGCGATGAAATCGGGGGTGGTGCCCATGTCGAACCAGTGCAGGGTGCCCGCGGGGACCGAGAGCAGGTCACCCGCTTCGCAGACCGTTGCCAGCACCGCGTCGTCGACGTGCAGGTAGAAGCAGCCGCGCCCGGCGGCGAAGAAGCGCACCTCGTCCTCGGCGTGACGGTGCTCGTCGAGGAACTTCGCCCGCGCGCCGGCTGCCGTGGCAGGCCAGTCCGGGTTGTCGGCGTCGGGGTGGATGCGCGCGACGTCGATGTGCTCGTAGCGGCCCGAGGCGTTGAGTTCGGCGATCTGCGGGCCGTAGTGGTCGAGCAGGGTGTCGGAGTCGGTGGCGGTCGCGTCGGCGAGGGTGTCCCAATGGGAGTAGGCGATGCCGTGTTTCGCGAGTTCGGCGCCGATCTCGGTGGGGTCGGTGGTGCGCACGCGCACGTCGGCGGCGTTGTCCGCGGCCATCACTTGCAGCAGGGTCATGTCGGTCCGATCTCGAGAGACGTGGCGTCGGTACGACCGGTGCGGGCGATCAACTCGCACAGGGCTTCCAGGCATTCGGCGCGGTCACGCGCCTGAGCCAGAGTGTCACCCCAGGTGGTGATGCCGTGGCCGGTAATGAACAGAATCGGTGGGGCATCAGGGTTTTCGCGCAGGTAGGTCTCGATGTCGGTGCCGATGCGCCGGACCTCCGGCCAGTTCGGGAACACCGGGACCCCCACCGTCGAAGGGTCGGGCAGGCCGAAGCCTTTCAGCAGCTCGAAACCGGTGATGGACAATGTAACTACATGACCCCCGGGCAGTGCGGCGTTCGTGGTCGGAGCGCTGCCCGCCGTGGTGGCCAGGGCGGTGGCGAAGGGGGAGTGCACGTGGACGACGGCGCGGGCGGGTCGTGTGCGGTAGACGGCGGTGTGAATGCTGGTCTCCGCGGACGGTTTCCGGCTTTGGCCCGGTCGCGCGACGGTGTCGGCGATCGTGACGAGGACCGTATCGTGTTCGCTCAGTTCACCTTTGGACAAACCGCTGGCGGTGATCAGCGCATCGTCGCCCTGATCGGGTTCGGTCGACGCTATCCGCACCGAGATATTGCCCGCCGTCCCCGGCATCCACCCACGCTCATAGAGCTGACGGGCGGTCGCGGCGATAGCCGAACCTTGTTCGGAGAAAGCCGACGTGCCACCGGTTTCCGGCTGGACCTGCGCAGTGAAGGCATCCGAGTTGCGGTAGACCGCACCGTTTTCCGTGACGACGGCGGTGACCAGGTCGGCGGGAGTCACGTCGAAGGCCGGGTTGAACACCGCGGTGCCGACAGGTGCGGTTTCGACTCCGCCGAATCCGGTGACCTCGGCGGCGGCCCGCTGTTCCACCACTATCTGCGCCCCGGTCGCCATCGTGGTGTCGCGGGTGGATTCCGGGGCGACCACGATGAACGGGATGCCGTGGTGGCGGGCGGCCAGGGCGAGGGCGAAGGTGCCGATCTTGTTGGCGACGTCGCCGTTGGCGGTGATCCGGTCCGCGCCGACCAGGACCGCGTCCACCTGACCGGTCGCCATCGCCCAGGCGGCGGCGGAGTCGATGGTGAGCCGGTGCGGGATGCCTGCCTCGGCCAGTTCCCAGGCGGTGAGCCGGGCGCCCTGCAGCAGTGGGCGGGTCTCGTCGACCAGCACGTCTTCGACGGCGCCGCGTTCGTGCAGCACACCGATCGCGCCGATCGCGGTGCCGACCGCGCTGGTGGCGAGGCGGCCGGTGTTGCAATGGGTGAGCAGGCGCAGCGGGCGGTCGCCGCACAGCCGTTGCACCAGGTCGGCGGCGTGGGAGGCGGCGGCGAGGTTGACCCGGCCGTCCTCGGCGAGCATGTCCAGGGTCTCGGCCAGCACCGCGTCGGCACCCTCGGCGATCCGGCCACGCACCCGGTCGACCGCCCACGCCAGATTGACGGCCGTCGGCCGCGCCGCGGCAATTCGATCGGCCTCCGCCTGCACCGCGGCGACATCGACCACGCCACCAGTCCTGCCCGCACCGTCAGCCTGGTCGACGACGCCCGCGACACCGAGCCCGCCGTCCGCCGGGGGTTCCACGATCGCCCAGTCGGTCGAGGAAATCGACTCCCCGTCGGTTGGGTGAGCCGGGTCGTTCAGCGATCCGCGCGTGTGTGCCCTGGTCGCGATGACCACGCCGAACGCACCCGCGATCCCGATCGCAGGGGCGCCGCGGATGGCGAGGGTGGTGATCGCGTCGATGATCTCGTCGACGGAGCGCAGGCGCAGTTCCCGTACCTCGTGCGGCAGTCCGCGCTGGTCGATGGTGACGAGCGCACCGTCGTCCCAGGTCAGGGAACTGTCGTCCATCGGGGTGGGTCCTGTCTGCGTGGTAGATCCGGCTGGTAAACGGTATCCGACCTGGTCGTGGCGCCGTGCCGGGGGCTCCGGTCGATGGCGGCCACCTCGTCGTCCGTTACTCCGCCGCGTACTCGGCCTCCCGTTCCACAGCGTCGATCGTGCGCTGCGGAACCTGGATCGGGCCGGGAGTGTAGGTGATCGCCCGCAACGCACCGGTGTAGCGGAACGGCCCGCGGCGCTCGCGCAGGTCCCACGAGACCGGCCCGCGCGCGTCGATGCCCACCGAGATCCCGGTCCACGGCGCCATGCCGACGAGCTGTACCTGGTCGGTGAGTTCGGCCAGCGCGGTGCCGTCGGCTTCGACGGTGAAGTCCCAGCGCAGATGCGGACGGACCACAGCGCGCACCGTGACCTCCCGCGTTCCGATCGGCAGCGGCACTCCCACCGAGGCGTATCGGCCGTAACTGTTCACGCCGAGCACCAGTTCGCCGTCTTCGATGTAGAGCAGGTATCCGCCCAGCGGATCACCATGGGCGACGAGCACGCCTTCATCGCCGAGACGATAGCCGCGTCCATCCACGTGGCCGGTCCCTTCCGCGCCAACTGGGGCCGCGGTGAGCGGTGACGGCGCCACCCGACCGGTGTCGGGGGATGGCCGGGTGCCGGTGAGGTCAGCGGTGATGGTGAAGTCGCGGTAGGCGATGAGTCGTTGGGAGCGGTAACGCTCCAAGGTCGGGGTGCCGGGTAGCAGCCGGACAGGGGCGGCGAAGCGCGCTTCCTCCGGGCGGCGACGGAAGAGGTCGGCGCGGGTCAGCAGCGGGAAAACGGTATTGGCCCAGGCCGATTCGTCCCAGGAGGCGGCGAGCTCGGCGGCCTTTTCCGGGTATTGCGCCGAAAGGTCGTGGAGCTCTGTGGGATCGGCGCGCACGTCGAACAGCTGCCAGTTCGGTGCGTCGAGGTCTTCGCCGTCTTCGTGCAGTGACAGCAGTTTCCAGCCGTCGCGATAGAAGCCGCGGTGGCCCGTCATCTCCGAGTACTGCTCGGTGTGCAGAGTCGGCGCGGCAGGATCGCGCAGCAGATGGGCCGCCGAGACGCCGTCGAAGTCCTTGGCGGGCAGACCATTACGCACGGTCGGTCGCGCCAGCCCCGCGAGCTCGAGCAATGTGGGCGCGAGGTCGGTGACGTAGGCGTATTCGTGCCGGATACCGGCGTCGGTCTCGGTGCGCGGCAGCCCCTTCGGCCACGACACGACCAGCGGCACCCGGACGCCACCGGCGAAGGTCTGCCCCTTGTAGAACCGGAACGGCGTGTTGGAGGCCTGGCCCCAGCCGCGCGGGTAGTGCACGCCCAGCTTCGCGGTGCCGATCAGGTCCTCGTCGTGCGGCACATCGCCCACCCAGTCGGGGTCGTCGACGTGGGCGAATTCGGCGAAGTAGGTGCGGGTGCCCTCCGGGCCGCCCTCGGCGGTGCCGCCGTTGTCGGAGGTGAACACGATGATGGTGTTGTCGAGTTCGCCGAGGTCGTCGAGCAGGTCGACGATGCGGCCGAGGCTCTGGTCGATGCTGTCGACCATGCCCGCGTATACCTCCATGTACTTGGCGTAGCGCCGCTGTTCGTCGGCCGACAGCGAATCCCACTCCGCCGCTTCGTAACCCGGCTCGGTATTGCGCGGCTTCTGCTCGGTGCCCGGCGGGAACAGTCCCTGGGCCAGCTGCTCGGCGAAGCGGCGTCTGCGCAGTTCGTCCCAGCCCTCGGCGTAGCGGCCGCGATACTTGGCCTGGTCCTCGGCCTTGGCCTGCAACGGCCCGTGCATCGCGACGTGCGCGAAGTACAGGAAGAACGGCTTCTCCGCGTCGTGCGCGCGCAGGTCCTTGATGTAGGACAGCGCCTTGTCGGTGAGATCGTCGGTGAGGTAGTAGCCCTCGGGGTATTCCTCGACATCGACCACCGAGCTGTCCGACACCAGCTGATTGGGGTAGTAGAAGGAGTTCAACCCCTCCAAAGATCCGTAGTAACGGTCGAATCCGCGCTGTGTCGGCCAGGAGTCCCGATGCGCCGCCGGGTTCATCGTGGCATCGCGCACCAGATGCCATTTGCCGACCGCGTAGGTGGCATACCCGTTGTCGCGCAGGATCTCCGGGAGCGTGAGCACATCGTCGGCCAGTTCCAGGCGCAGCCCGGGATAGCCGGGATCGGCATTGGCGACGAAGCCGAAACCCGCACGGTGGGAATTGATTCCGGTCAGCAGCGCCGCGCGCGAAGGCGAGCACAGCGGCGTCGTGTGGTAGTTCGACAGTCGAACACCCCGGGCCGCGAGACGATCGAGGGTCGGGGTTTCGATCTCCGAACCGAACGGCCCGATATCGCTGTACCCCATGTCGTCGACGAGCACGACGACGATATTGGGCGCACCGGCGGGTGCGGTGGGTGGATAGGTCCACTCGGGGGTCGAACCCGCCGACGTGCGGGCGGCCGAGCCGCCGAAGGATTCGTAACCGCGAGCATGGGGTGGAACAGGCATTCCCGCAGTAAAGACGACATATCCGCTGGTCACCAGGGTTAAGTGCACGGTGCGTCGAATCGGTGACCGGTACGCCGCAACTTGTTAGCGTCACTGCCATGCTCGCGAATCAGCCATCCCGCTGCTGTTCGTGTCGCGTCCTGCGCGGCTGACGAACTCCTGCGCCCGATGTGTTCCCCTTCCTGCGGTGCTGTGCACCCTCCTCGGCCCCGCGCGGGTCGATGCGTCCTCGAGGATCTTCACGATGAGCTCTACCCCCGGCGGCTTCGACCGTCGTAACTTCCTGCGCACCAGCGGTATCGCCGCGGCAGCCATCTTCGGCGGTGCGGCGCTGGCCGCCTGCACCTCGGCGGTCTCGGAGCAGAAGGCGGGCGGCGACAACGCGACACCGGTGCGCGGCGGCACCCTGAAGGTCGGCATCCGGGAGGACCTGGTGCCGGCGAACCTGCTCACCAACACCGCCGCCACCCCGGTCGTGATCGGCCTGGTCTACGAATCGCTGATCCGCTACCCCAACGACAGCTTGGAACCGCAACCGCTGCTGGCGAAGTCGTGGCAGCTCGCCGCCGACGGCCGATCACTGAGCCTCGACCTGCGCGACGACGTGAAGTTCCATTCCGGCCGCCCCTTCACCGCCAAGGACGTCGAGTTCTCGCTGCGCACCTATGCCGACGCCAAATGGTCAGCGCAGCTGCGGAGTTCAGCGGCCGCCGTCACCGGGTTCGACATCGTCTCGCCGACACGGATCGTGCTGCAGTTCGCCCACCCGCTGAACAACATCTACGACCTGCTCGACACTGTCCCGATCCTGGACAGCGAAACCGCCGACAAGCTCGGTACCGGCGACACCTATATCGGCACCGGACCGTTCAAATATGTTCAGCGCGTCCCGAATTCGCAGTTGATCTTCGAGAAGAACCCCAACTACTGGATTCCCGAGCGCCCCTACCTCGACCGGGTCGAGGTCTCGATCATCCCCGATCCGAACGCGCTGCTGAACGCGTTGAAGTCCGGTCAGATCGCCGCGGCCCGCGACCTCGCCTACCGCGATGCCGAAAACCTCGGCAAGAGCGGTGGATACACGGTGCTCGACCTCGAAGGCGCTGAGCTGCAGTCCTATGTCGGCGTCAATGTGACCGAACCGGCGCTGGCCGACGTGCGGGTCCGCCAGGCCATCGCCTACTCACTCGACCGCGAACGCATCGTCAACGAGGTGTTCCGGGGCGCGGGCTATCCGCTGAACGTGCCGTGGCCCAAGAACTCGCCCGCCTTCGACGAGTCCCGCAACACCAAATACAGCCGTGACGTCGGCAAGGCGAAGCAGCTGCTCGGCCAGGCCGCGAAGCCGCCGAAGCTGCCGCTGACCTTCGCCCCCGGCTACGGCGAGGTCGCCCAGATCGTGCAGGCCAACCTCGCCGACGTGGGCATCGAGGTCGAACTCGACCCCGTCGACGCCGCCACCTTCGTCAAACAGCTCACCGGCCAGCAGTTCCGTGGCCTGTGGGTCACCGATCACTCGTGGGCGCAGTTCGTCCCCTCGACCCTCACGGTGAGCGCCTACCCGTTCAACGCTCGTCGCAATGCCTCACGTTACGAATCGCCCGCCTACACGGCAGCCGCCGACACGGCCTGGCAGCTGCCCCAGGGGACCGGGCCCGAGGCAGTGCGCGCCTATCAGGCCGTCACCGACCAGCTCCTCGAAGGTCTGTTCCTGATCGAGATCGGCGTGCGCTTCCTGCAGGTCTCCACTGTCAACAAGGTGCACGGTTTCGCCTGGACCAAGCGGCGCGAACCCGTTCTCACCGACACCTTCCTGTCATGACGCGGTATGTGCTGCACCGACTCCCGTCCGCGCTGCTGGTTCTGTTCGGCGCCTCGGTGCTGATCTTCCTGATGCTGCGACTGGTCCCGGGCGACCCAGCGACCATCCTGGCGGGCAATGACGCGACACCGCAGAACATCGAGGCGATCCGCCACCAACTCGGACTCGACCGATCGATCCCGGTGCAGTATCTGCAGTGGCTCGTCGACGTTTTCACCCTCGATCTGGGCCGCTCCTACATCATCGGCGGTCAGATCACCGATCTGGTCGGCCGTGGACTCACCAACACCCTGGTACTCACGACGACCGCGCTGCTGCTGGCCGTGCTGGCGAGCCTGCTGGTATCGGTGGCGTCGGTGCTGTGGCCGAGCCGCTGGCTGAATTCTGTTGTCGCCGCGGCGAATACCGCCGCTGTCGCGCTGCCGACCTTCGTGGTCGGCCCGCTACTGGTGCTGTTGTTCGCGGTCGTGATCCCGGTGCTGCCCTCGGGCGGGGTGCCGCCGGACGGCTTCATCGCCAGGCCCGATATCGCGGTGCAGTACCTGCTGTTGCCCGCGATCTGCCTCGCCCTGCCGGTGTCGGCGGCGCTCACCCGGTTCCTCACCGAAGCGTTGCGCACCGAACTGGCGAAACAGTATGTGCTGACAGCACGTTCGCTCGGGGTCGGCCACCGCGAGATCGTCACCCGTGGCGCACTGCGCAATGCGCTGCCGACCATGCTCACCGTGCTCGGCATCCAGACCGGGCAACTACTCGGTGGTGCGGTGCTGGTGGAGGCGGCGTTCGTGTGGCCGGGGATCGGCCAGCTCATCGAGCAGGGCGTCAGTCGACGCGACTACCCGCTCGTGCAGGTGCTGTTGCTGCTGTCGGTGGCGGTGTTCGTGGTGATCCAGCTGATCACCGACGTCGCGCATGCCTGGCTCGACCCTCGTATCCGGATCGGAGGACGAGCATGACAATCGACGAAACCAGTGTGGCGGTGGATGATTCGCCGCGAACCAACGAATCGCTGCGCGCACTGCGGCACGGTCAAGGCCTGGCCGGGATACTGCTGGTGGTCACGGTGGCGCTGGCCGGGCTGTTCGCCGGAGTGCTCACCTCCTACGACCCGCTCACCCAGATCCCCGACGCCAACCTGCTCGGGCCGAGCGCGCAGCACTGGCTCGGCACCGACCACCTCAACCGCGACGTGGCCGCGCGAGTACTGGCCGGCATTCGGATCGACCTGCTGATCGCGTTGCTCGCGGTGCCGATCGGCGCTGTGATCGGGGCGCTGGTCGGGCTGGCCGCCACCGTCCACCCGGTCGCGGACGTCACCGCGCAGCGGGTGTTCGACCTGATCCTGGCCTTCCCGACGCTGATCTTGGGGATCATGCTCGCCGCGATCACCGGGCCCGGCTGGCACGCGGTGGTCATCGTGATCATCGCCGCCGAGATCCCGATCTTCGGTCGTCAGATCCGCACGGCGGTGCTCGCGGTGCGCGAACAGCCGTTCGTGGAAGCCGCGGAGGTGATCGGCGCCGACCCGTGGTGGACCCTGCGAAAGCATGTGCTGCCCAACGTGATCGAGCCGCTCGGTGTGCAGTTCGCGCTGTCGCTGTCGGTGGCGGTATTCCTCGAAGGCGCGATGAGTTTCATCGGGATCGGCGTGCGTCCGCCACAGCCCTCGCTGGGGTCGCTGATCGCGGGCTCGATCGCCAACCTCGACGCCAACCCCTGGATCGCGATCGGGCCGCTGACCGTGGTCGCCGCGTTGACCCTGGGATTCCTTCTGATCGCCCAGGCATTGGGCCGGGCAAGGAGATTGGCATGAGTACGCAGAACGATCCGGTGCTCGACATCGACGAGCTGACAGTGCGATTCGGGGACAAGACCGTCGTCGACGGGGTGAGCTTGCGGGTGCATCGCGGTGAAGTCGTTGCGCTGGTCGGTGAGTCCGGCTCGGGGAAATCGCTCACCGCGCGATCGGTGCTCGGGCTGTTGCCGGGGACCGCGCACGCGGGTGGTTCGATCCGGCTCGGTGGCACGCAGGTCGTCGGCGCCGAGGAGTCCGTGCTGCGGGATCTGCGTGGAACCAAGGCGGCCATGGTCTTCCAGGAGCCGCAGACCGCGCTCAATCCGGTGCAGAAGATCGGCACCCAGATCGCGCAGGCGCTGCGTGCGCACGGTGTGACCGACAAGAACGCAGCCAGGGCTCGGGTGGTGGAACTGCTTGCCGCCGTGGATATTCCGGAGCCGGAGAAACGTCTGGATTGGTATCCGCACCAACTCTCCGGCGGGCAGAAGCAGCGGGTGGTCATCGCGCTGGCACTGTCCGGCGAGCCCGACCTGCTCATCGCCGACGAGCCGACCACCGCCCTCGACGTCACCGTGCAGGCCGAGATCCTCGACCTGCTGCGCTCGCTGCAACACCAGCGCGGCACGGCGATCCTGTTCATCACCCACAACCTCGGGGTGGTCGCGGAGATCGCGGATCGGGTCGTGGTGATGCGGGCAGGGCGGGTGGTCGAAGAACAGGCGGTTTTCGGGCTGTTCGCTGAGCCTGGGGAGGAATACACGCGGACATTGTTGGAGGCAGTGCCACGGTTGCCCGCGGTGTTGTCGCGCGATCTCGCGGCAGGTGGGTCGGCCGATCCTGCGGCCGGCGAGGTGCCGCAGAACGATGTTCGATCCACAGAACCAGCCGGCGTCGGTACCGGCTATGAGCCCATCGACACTGGGAAGGTCACCGACAGCGGTGTCGGCGCAGATCGGGTGCCTGTCGATACCGGCGAGGGTGCGGCGAGCGGCCGTAACGATGACGGATCGGCGGGCGCGGCAAGTGATGACGACGGCGTGACGCAGCGGGCGGTTCGCCGAATCCTGCGCCGGGTCATTGTGCGTGAGCCGGCGGTGGTCGCCGAAAAGGGCGGCGGGCGAGCGGAACCGGAATACCGCGACGTGCTGCGGATCGACGATCTGTCGGTGGTGTACCCGGGCCGCCAGGGTGGTGCGTCTTTCCCCGCACTGCAGGATATTTCGCTGACTCTCGGTCCGCGTGAAGTCCTCGGCATCGTCGGTGAATCGGGGTCGGGCAAGAGCACACTCGGCCGCACCGCACTCGGTCTCGTCCCCGCGACCTCGGGACGTGTTGAGCTACAGGGTGTTCCGCTGACAGGCGTATCGCGGCGCGAACTGCGTGGGCTGCGCAAGCACGTAGCCCTCGTGCATCAGGACGTCAGCGCCTCGCTCGATCCGCGCCGCACCGTGGCCGACGCGATCAGCGAACCGCTACAGGTGCATCGGGCCGCATCGGGCGCTCTGTTGCAGGCCAAGGTCGCCACTTTGCTCGAATCAGTGCGCCTGCCAAGGGATTACGCGCAGCGCAGGCCGGGGGAGCTGTCCGGCGGGCAGCGTCAGCGGGTGGCGTTGGCTCGTGCGCTGGCCTTGGCGCCGCGCCTGCTGGTGGCCGACGAGCCGACCAGTGCGCTCGATGTGTCGGTGCAGGCCCAGGTGCTCGACCTGTTCGCCGACCTGCGCGCCGAATACGGCTTCGCCAGTCTGTTCATCAGTCACGATCTGGCCGTGGTGCACCAGGTCGCCGACCGGGTTGTGGTGCTGCGGCAGGGCCGGATCGTCGAAACCGGCGAGGTGCGCGCGGTATTCGCCGCACCGGCTCAGGAGTACACCCGCCGCCTGCTCGACGCGGTACCCGTTCCCGATCCGTCGACGGCGCGGCGTGGGCGGGCCGGATCCTCGGCAGGCGCGCTACAGAGCGTCGGGGCTTGACGTGGACGAGCCGCCGGTACGAATACCGGCGGCTCGTCGACACACGTAATTCAGTGATGGCCGGGGCGGCGCTGCTGATCCCGCCGATCGTCCTGGCCTGCTCGCGTCATGCCTTGCGAGTCCTGCTGCCCCTGCTCCTGCCGCTGCTCCTGCTGCTGGCGCGGCATCTGCTTGGGCATCTTCTTCGGCGCTTTCCGAGACTTGTCAGCCATCTCCACACGGTCCTTTCCGAGGGATAAAGGATAAAGCCTTTCAACGCACTGTCCGACGCAATCCACCTCGCGTGCGGGGCGTCCCACGCCTGACCCGACCAACAATAAGCACCATTACCGCCCAGCGGTAGACCTGAGTCAAAAATAGGCTAATGACCTGTGCGAATGCGGCGTGTCAGTGACGGCTGATCAATTCTTGTACCTGTCGCGAACTGTAATTCGATCAGTTTTACGACCGCCGCCAGGCGCTGACCAATTCTTCAGGTCCCCACCACGTTGCGACGGGGGCATCAGCGGTTGTTCCGGAACGGGAAACCGCGACCAAGGGGGTATTCGGATCCGTGCCGGGGATCGCTACCAGGGAGCGGCTGAGGGCGTCGTAGTCGTGGCGATCGAAGGGGTGATTGTCGAGCCATTTGATCGAGCCGACGAACTGGATGGACTTCGCGACGGGGGACCGGTCGGCGCCGATCAGGTCTATTTCCGGATTGTTGGCACGATTCCACCAGCCGCCGATTTCTTCTGTGTCGGGCCAGTTTTCATCAGGAAGCAGCCGGAGCAGGGAAGCGCGGATGAGGGGTTCTACGGCACGGCCTCGCCAAGAAGCCCACGACCGTTCGATGCGGCTCAGGGCAATATCGCCGCGGCCGCGTTCCACGAGCGGTATGCCGCGTTCGAGGAACGCCAGCCAGAAACGTAGATAGGAGTCGGTGATTCGGTAGCGCTTGTTCTTGGTGTCGGCGACAGTGGAAAGCGGGCGATCCGCGGCCACAATTCGCTTGTCCTGCAATGTTTTCAGAAGGGGGTTGAGGGTTCCGGCGGCGAGCTCACCCTGTGAGCCCGCTTGGGCGGCGATGGTGCCGAACGTGCGTTCGCCACTGCCGATCGCTTGCAGGACAGCGCGCGAACGCGTGCCTTCGGGGAACTCGCCGAGTAGGGACAGTTCGCCGGCGACCAACAAGGGCGACAGTGGGTCGGCGGTGGATTCGCGCAGGAAGTCCAGCCGGTCCATGCCGGGGCGCCACGCGGTGAGGATCTGGGGGAATCCACCGGTGATGAGGCGGGCGTCGATGGCTGCGGCCGCGTCGAGGCCGGTCATCGTTTGCACATCGGCGACGTCGAGTGGGTCGATCGTCATCTTGGTCGCACGGCCGAAGAAGGGGCGGTCGCGGGCTCCCAGCGCCTCCATGACCGAGATATCGCTGCCGACCAGAATCAACAGCACGGGCTTGCCGGACAGATCGCGATCCCACACCGTCTGCAACGCGCCCTCGAACTCGCCGTCCTGCTCGACGAGCCACGGCACCTCGTCGATGACGGCGACCGTCGGGCGATCGTCCGGTGTGGCGACCGCGAGCGCCCGCAACGCCTGGTTCCAGTCGGTTGCCGATAACCCACGGAGCAGGTCGGCGCCAGGGGAACCGATGCGGCTCGCGGCCTCGATGAAGTCGGCCCGCTCGGCAGTGGGATTTCGACCACGTGTCGCCTGGAACACGGTGTAGGGGACGTCGGCACGGTCGCAGAATTCCTGGACCAGCCGTGACTTGCCGACCCGCCGACGGCCGGTGACGATCACGGCACGGCCCGGTGTACCCGCGGCGCCGTCGGCGACTGCGCCGAGCTGGCGTACGAGGAGCGCGAGGTCTCTGGTTCGTCCGGTGAACTCCATGTTCCACCTAACTAAGAGTGAATCTTACTAAGATATCATCTTAGTTCATCTAACAGGGGAGGGGGAGGAATTCGACGGTTGAGCCGTTGGGGGCGTTAGGGGGGACGATTACGAGGCCGTCTCGGTCGATCAAGCCGGCCAGGTGGGCGGTGCGGACTGTGGGGTCGCCGACCCAGCCGCCGGTGGGCGCGTAGCGGGCGGGGGTGATGCGGGGGACGGGGGCGGTGATTTCGGCGGCGTTGTGGAGGGGGCCGAGGATTTTTCGGGGGAGGGGGGAGGCCGTGCGGGCGGCGACGATGGTGGGGGTGAGGGCCAGTAGGACGGCGATGGCGGCGAAGGGGTTGCCGGGGAGGCCGAGAACTGTTGGGCCGGTGGGTAGTTCGGCCACGATGGTGGAACCGCCTGGGCGCAGGGCGAGTCGGGGGACCAGGGTTCGGGCTTCGGCTCGGGCCAGGGCGGTGCGCAGTTGGTCGGCCGCGCCGCCACCGGTGGCACCGACTACGACGAGGAGATCGAAATCGGTGGTGTCGGTGAGCATGTCGTCGAAGCCGTGGGCGGTGTCGCGCAGGTGGACTCGGTCGACGACGCGAACGCCGCAGCCCGCGAGGAGGTCTGGGAGGACGGGGCCGATCGAGTCGCGGGTCTGGCCGGTTTGGAGGGGGCCGGTGCTGCGAATTTCGTCGCCGGTCATGACAATTCGCGCGCGTACCGGTCCGCGTACCGTGCCGGTGGTGACTTCGACCGAGGCTGCGGCCGAGCGGAGGGCGGCGGTGACCCGGGTGCCCGCGGGGGCGACGAGATCGCCGATGTTCCTGTCCTCACCGCTCTTTCGGACATCACCGCGGATCGGGGTGTCGGGCAGGCGGGTGAGTTCGTCGGCGGTGAGGGTCGCGAATTCATCGCGCAGGACCGAGGTGGTGCCGTCGGGGACGTGCGCGCCCGTGGCGATGCGCACCGCTTCGCCAGGACGGAGGCCTTCCGGCCTTGCGCCGCCTGCGAATCCCACGTCGCGCCGCAATTGCCATGGGCCGTCGCCGCAGACGGCGTAACCGTCCATGGCGGACACGTCGAAACGGGGGAGCGGTCCCGCGGCGGTGATCGGTGCGGCCAGTGCGGCGCCGGGGACTTCGCTCAGCGCAGCTTTGTAGGCGACCAGCGGCGTGAGACCGATACCGAGGCATTCCCGCGCTTCGGTGAGGTCGAGGCGGGCCGACGCACGGTCGGTGGCAAGGGATTCGCGGGCGCGGCGGACCTCTTCCTCGGTGTCGCAGTCGGCGATGTCCGGTAGCTCGACCAGGGTGGTTTCGGTGGGCACGATGGCTTTCATCGGCTGATTCACCAGTGAATCCAGTCCGGCCAATGCTGCCACCAGCGCGCTGCGCCGCCACACCCCGACGAGATACTGGGGGCGGCCGGAATCGTCGATCGCGAAGACCGCATCGGCAGTGGATTCAGCCGCGCGGGAGAGCAATTGACGCACGGTGTCGTCGGTGAGGAACGGCATGTCGGCCGCGAGCACGATGACCAAGGGGGCGGTCGAGGCGAGTGCGGCGAGGCCGGTGCCGATCGCGGCGACCGGGCCGGAACCGGGCGGGACCTCACGAACCTGCCCGAACCGGGCATCGAGTTCGGGTCGATGCGGCCCGACCACGACGACCTCGGCGCAGTCTCGCACCGAAGCCAGCGCCGCGTCGAGCATCGACCGCCCACCGATCACGATCGCCGGTTTGTCGACCCCACCCATCCGACTGGCTCGCCCACCCGCGAGCACGATGGCATCGGCGGCGGTCATCGGCTGATCCTGGATCGGGTAATCGGCACGAACGCCATGCTAGTAGGCCTCTTTATGTTAGCTCAGCGCCGAGGTCAGAGCCTGGCCGACCGAAGGTCGACCCGGCCGTCGACGATCGGCACACCTTCCTCGCCGAGCAGGCGGAGCTGACGGGCGGCCAGGTGTGCGGCGGGGCGGCCGGACGCGCCGATGACGCGGTGCCAGGGCAGGTCGGCGGAATCGGTGCGCATGATCCAGCCGACCGTGCGGGCCGAGGACAGCCCGGCCGCAGCGGCGATATCGCCGTAGGTCGACACACGGCCCGCCGGGATCGCGGCGACGAGTTCGCGGACCTTCTCCACCTGCTCCTCGGTCGTGACGGCCATCGAGCTACAGGGCCGAGGCGATCAGCGCGGCCGTCTCGGCGGGGCGGGCCTGGGCGACCATGTGGTCGCAGTCCCAGACCTCGGCGGTGAAGGTGTCGAGGTGGGCGGTGAGGGCGGCCAGGAACTCCGCGGTGACGTACGGGGGCTGCACCTTGGCGGCGCGGACCAGCACGGTCGGCAGGTCGGCGGGCGGCAGCACGAACGGTCGCGCCAGCTGACCCCAGTACGAGGTGATCGCGGGCTGGAAGATTCGCCAGCCGACCCGACCGCCTTCGGTGGGCACGAGGTGCTCGGCCAGCTCCCGTTCCAGGATCTCGGGGTCCACTTCATCGGGCCCCCACGCGCTGACCTGTTTATCGGAGCGGGCTTCGGCGAGGTCGGTGTAATCAGGGGAGGCCAGATTGGCGAGGGCGACCTGTTCGATCAGCTTCGCGTCGATGCCGATGGCCGGATCGAGCAGGACGAGCGCGCGGACGAGGTCAGGGTGCTGCCGGGCCAGATGGATCGCGGTGGCGCCCCCGAAGGAATGCCCGACCACGACGACCGGGCCGTCGGTCTCGGCGCGCACCAGCTCCGCGAGATCGGCGACGATCGTCTCGAAATCCCACGGCGGCAGCGAAGTGGATCGCCCGTGTCCGCGCAGGTCGGGGGCGATGATCCGGGCCTGGGGCAGGTGCTCGGTGGCGAGGGTTTCCCACCGGTTGCCATGGCCGGTGAGCCCGTGCAGGGCGAGGACGACCGGGCCGTCGGCGGGACCGAAACGATGCACATGTAGCGAGGACACGACTGCCATTCTGGCCGGTCGCGCACGGTCTCGCAGCGTGTCCCCTCGGTAGGGGTGCGCCGGTGTGTCGGACTGGTCTGTTGCAATAGCCGATGTGGTGCGATCGGATAGCTCGGTGCGACTTGTGCGCCGGACAACGCGGGCGCCCCGGCCGCGGGCCTGGGGTGCGTCCGTTCGCGCGCTGTTCGCCGAGCAGGCCGAGCCCGCGCCGCCGCGCCCTGGGTGGCGGCCGTGGCAGGTACTCGGCGGGCCGGGGACGGGCAAGACCGCGCTGCTCGTCGACCTGGTGACCGCGCGAATCGTCGAGGGTTCCGACCCGGAATCGGTGCTGGTCCTCACCCACACCAAACATGCGGCCGCGGCATTGCGCGATGCGATCACCCACCAGTTGGGGCCCGCCGCCGGTGGAATTCCGGGCGCGAGTCGCGAGCCGATGGTGCGGACACTGCACTCCTACGCGTTCTCGGTGCTGCGACGCCACGCCGATCTGCACGGCAACCCACCACCGCGTCTGCTCACCGGCGCCGAACAGGACGCGGTGCTGCGGGAGATGCTGCGGGGCGATCTCGAAGACATGGAAGCGGGCGCCGGGCTGTGGCCGCCGCGGTTGCAGCCCGCGCTGGCACTGGGGGGCTTCGCCGAGCAATTGCGCGACCTGATGCTGCGGGTGACCGAACGCGGGCTCGGGCCGGAGGACTTGATGGCGCTCGGGCGCGAGCACGACAACGACGCGTGGGTGGCGGCCGGTCGGTTCTTCCAGCGCTATGAGCAGGCGTCGATGCTGCGCTGGTCGGTCGGTGTCGCCGCACCGGAAGCCACCGCGCCCGCCCTCGATGCCGCGGAACTGGTAGGCGCGGCGCTCGACGCGCTGGCCGGTGACCGGAATCTGCTTGCCGCCGAACGTGATCGGATCCGCTACCTGCTCGTAGACGATGCACAGCACCTCGACCCGCAGGCCGCGACGCTGGTGCGCGCGATCGGCAGCGGCAGTGCGAGCACGGTCGTCACCGGTGACCCGGACCAGGCGGTGTTCACCTTCCGCGGCGCGGATTCGCACTTCCTCACCGAGCTCGACACCGTGCCGCAGCGGCGAATCGTCTTGCGCCACAACTATCGCAGTGGTGCGCCGATTCGATTGGCGACCGCTCGTATCGCGGCGAGATTGCCGGGTAGCGCGCGGCACCGGGTACTGCCAGGTCATGAGAACGAGCCGCCCGAAGCCGTGGTGGGTGAGGAGTCGGGTTCGCTCTTCGCGGGAGACGACCTGCTGCCCGAGTCCGATCTGTGGGTGCCACCCGGCGACGAGTGGGTACCACCCGACGATGAGTGGGTGCCGCCGGACAACGACTGGGTGCCGCCCGAGGACGACGGGGTGCCGCCGGAGGACCTGCCGCCCGTCGACGAGTCGAGTGTGCGGGTGCGGGTGTTGTCGACGCCCGCCAAAGAGGCGGCGCTGATCGCTGATCATCTGCGGCGCGCGCATCTCACCGATGGGGTGGCGTGGTCGGCGATGGCGGTGATCGTGCGGTCGGTGCCGTTGTCGTTGGCGCCGTTGCGGCGGGCGCTGCTGGCGGCGGGGGTGCCGGTGCGCAGGCCGGCGGTGGCCGAACCGTTGGCGCGTCGGCGGGGGGCGGCGTGGATGGTGCTCGCGTTGCGGGTGTTGTTGGCGGGGGATTCGTCGCGGCCGGGGTCGCGGCGGGCGATCGATGCGATGTTCTCGCCGGATGATGCGATGGATCTGCTGTCCGGGCCGCTCGGTGGCGCCGATCAGATCGCGTTGCGCCGGTTGCGTCGTGGCGTGCGGCGCAGTGTGCTCGATCTGGAGCGCACCGGCGCGCTGGCCGAACCATTCGTCGACGGTGCCGATCAGTTCCTGCTCTGGGCCGAGGCCCCGCCGCCGGAAATGACTGAGCCCGAACCTGATCCGGTCGACGACGACTGGCTTCCCCCGCCGGACCTGGAGGATCCGCTACGACCGGAACCCGAACCGGACTGGGATATCGCCGAGCGCCTGCCCGACGATATCGACCTCCTCGACGTCGAGAAGCCGCCTGTCGCAACAACAATCGTCGAACAGGCGCGGCCCGAACCGGCGGTTGCCACGGTGCCGCTCATCGACCAGTCCTCCGCCGAAGTCCTGCGTGACCTGATCGTCGGCGTCGGCGAACTGCGCCTGCTCGACAGGCTCACCGAAGTCGAGGCGGCACCGCTGCGTCGCGTGCTGCGTGCGGTGGCGAAGGCGAAGGAGACCCAGGCCAGAGGGCAGGGTCTCGAAGACGTGCTGTGGACGTTGTGGACGAGTTCGCGGCTGGAGCGGCGCTGGTTCAAGCAGTCGCGGCGCGGTGGTGCCTCGGGGATGCAGGCCGACCGCGACCTCGATGCGGCCGTCGAATTGTTCGACGCCGCAGCCGCTTACGTCGACCGGCTACCGAAAGCGAGCATCGACGGCTTCGTCGAATACCTGCTGCACCAGCAACTTCCGCAGCAAGGTAGGCCGCTGACCGCCGAAGGCGACGCAGTGACCCTGCTCAGCGCGCACGCTGCTGCGGGTCGGGAGTGGGATGTGGTGGCGGTTGCCGCTGTGCAGGAAGGGATCTGGCCGAATCCGCGCTCCCGAGGAACCCTGTTGCACACCGAGGATCTCGTGGACCTGGTCGGCGGGGTCGATCCGAGCGCGACGTTGAGCCGGGCCGCGCCGATCCTGGCCGAGGAACGCAGGCTGCTCCTCGTGGCGTGCAGTCGGGCCCGACGGTCGCTGCTGGTCACTGCGGTCGAATCCGCTGCGGGCGACCAGGACCTGGTGCCGTCGCGGTTTCTTGCCGAGCTTGTCGGCGACGACGACAGCGGCGAACCCGGCGCGTTGCCGGTCGCCGATCCTGGCCGCGCGCTGGTGATGCACGCGCTGGTCGCCGAACTGCGCGGAGTGGTGTGTGATCCGGGGGCCGACCCCGAGCGTCGCGACCGGGCCGCACGTCAGCTGGCCCGGCTGGCCGATGCGGGCGTGCCCGGCACCGACCCCGGCGACTGGTACGGCACCGCCGAACTCAGCTCGCAGCGCGAACTCTGGGACGACGACGATTCGCCGATCGGGCTGTCACCGTCGACGGTCGAACTCCTGCGCACCTGCCCGCTGCGGTGGGCGCTGGAACGGCACGGCGGCACCGACGGCGACAACCCGCACGCGGTGAAGGGCAACCTGGTGCACACGCTCGTGCAGGCGCTGGCGGGCGACGTCCCCGAGGCGCAGGTGCGGGCGGCGCTGGACCAGGCGTGGAAAACGGTCGACCCGGCCGACG
This sequence comes from Nocardia sp. NPDC058705, assembly GCF_042749305.1. NCBI lineage: Bacteria > Bacillati > Actinomycetota > Actinomycetes > Mycobacteriales > Nocardiaceae > Nocardia > Nocardia sp. NPDC058705. Next base: position 48,084 of record NZ_JBHYRN010000022.1, read on the forward strand.
GCTGGCACTCGCGTTCAGAGCTGCGCCGCACCGAAACCATGCTCGAAACGTTCCTGGCCTGGGTGCGCACCACCCGGGGTGAACTCACGCAGGCCGGGGTCGAGGTGCCGGTGGATTGCGTGCTGCCCGCGCGCACAGAAGGCGCACGGGCCGTGCGGATTCGGGGACGGATCGACCGGCTCGAACGGGATGCGCAGGGGCGCTTCGTCATTGTCGACGTGAAGACCGGAAAGACCCCGGTCAGTGCGAAGGCCGTCGCCGATCACGCGCAGTTGGCGACCTATCAGGTGGCGGCCGCGCACGGTGCGCTCGAGGAGGAATCGGACGAGCCCGCGCCCGTTGTCGAGCCCGGCGGTGCGCGACTGGTCTACGTCGCCAAGCCGAGCACGAAAACCGGTGCAGCGGAACGAACTCAGAGCCCGCTGGACAATGACGGACTCGACCAGTGGCGCACCACTATCCACGATGCGGCCGATGCGACGCGCGGGCCCGGCTACCTGGCAGTCCGCAACGACGGGTGCAGGCATTGCCCGGTCGCGGGCAGTTGCCCGGTGCAGGACACCGGACGGCAGGTGACCGACGAGTGAGCGGCGTGCGCGTCACCCCGCAGCGGTTGGCCGACGCGCTCGGCCTTCCGCCCCCGACCGACGAACAGTCGGCGGTCATCGCCGCACCGCCGGGGCCCACGCTGGTCGTCGCGGGAGCGGGCGCGGGCAAAACCGAAACGATGGCTTCGCGGGTGGTGTGGATGGTGGCCAACCAACTGGTCGCCCCTGACGAGGTGCTGGGGCTGACCTTCACCCGAAAAGCCGCACAGCAGTTGACCTCTCGTATCCGGACGCGGCTGGCCAGGTTGGCCGGTGCGCCACTGCTGCGCGAGATCGACCCCAGCGGTGCGTTGCGCACGATCGTCGCCGGGGCCGAGCCGGAGATCAGCACCTACCACTCGTACGCGGGCAGGCTGCTCACCGCGCACGGGCTGCTGCTGCCGGTGGAGCCCTCGGCGGCGCTGCTCACCCAGACCCAGTTGTGGCAGCTCGCGCACGAGGTGGTGCGGTCATGGGACGGCGACCTCGACACCGACCGCACCCCGGTCTCGGTGACCGAGGCGGTGCTCGCCCTGTCCGGGCAGCTCGCCGAACACCTGGTGGAACCGGAGCAGTTGGCCGACGCGCACGCCGAGCTGGAGAAACTCGTCTACACACTGCCCGCCGGTCCCCGTCAACGCGGCGGGCCGAGTCAGGCACTGATCGGCGTGGTGAACGCGCAACGTGAGCGCGTCGCCCTGCTACCGCTGGTCCAGCAACTCGCCGACGCCCTGAACCGGCGTGGCGCACTGGATTTCGGCTCCCAGATGTCCCTCGCCGCGCAGCTCGCCGTCGACCACTCGGAGGTGGCCGCCGCCGAACGCGCGCGCTTCAAACTGGTCCTGCTCGACGAATACCAGGACACAGGGCACGCCCAACGTGTCCTGCTCTCGGCATTGTTCGGCAATGCCGAAGCGGTGCAACAGGATCGACCGAGGCAGCCGGTCCGGATTCGGGGCGACGCGCAGCCGACCCGAGTACCCGAGGCCGACGCCTTGTTCGCGGTAGACGACCAGGATTCGGCGCGGTCTCGTGGCGACGGAAACGCGGGCATAGGCCCGACGGAGCTGTCGCCCGGTGTCGGTGGGGGTGATCGCGGCGAGCCCGGCGGCACACACGGCAGTGGTGCGTCAGACGGTGGTCGTGGTGGTGAAGGCCTGCGCGCCACCGACGGACCAGCGCGGACGGAGCCGCTGCCGACCAGAATATCGCCGAAGGTTGCCGCGACCGCCGGGTCGACCCTGCACAACAGTGCAGCGCGTGTCGATGATGCGCACGTAAACCACAGTGCGACTGAGGAATCCGCGATATCCGTGCGAGCTCTCGCGGTGACGGCGGTGGGTGACCCGATGCAATCCATCTACGGGTGGCGCGGTGCCTCGGCGGCCAATCTGCCGAGGTTCGCCACCGATTTCCCCGCTGCGCCAGGGGTTCCCGCGCCGGTCTTGCCGCTGCTGACCAGCTGGCGCAATCCCCCCGAGGCGCTGGCGCTGGCGAACCTCGTAGCGGATCCATTGCGTGCGGTGGCGCGGGCGGGCGGGGGTGCGACCGTGGACGCGCTGCGGGCGAAGCCGGCGGCGGAGGCGGGAGTGGTCGAGTTCGCGCTCACCGAAACCATTGCGCAGGAACGGGACTGGATCGCCGAGCGGATCGCGCGAGAATGGGCGACGGCGCGGGAGAGTCAGGAGCCGCCACCCACTTCGGCGGTGCTGATCCGGCGTAACGCCGATGCGGCGCCGTTGGCCGAGGCGCTGCGCGAGCGGGGGTTGCCGGTGGAGATCGTCGGGCTCGGCGGGTTGCTGGCGACGCCGGAGGTCGCCGATATCGTCGCCACGCTGCGGTTGATCGCCGAACCCGGCACCGGGAGTGCGGCGGTCCGAATTCTCACCGGTGCTCGGTGGCGGATCGGGGTGGCGGATCTGGCCGCGCTGGCGCACCGTGCGCGGATGCTGTCCATCGGCAGCGGATCTGGCACCGCCGATGCCATCACCGATGCGGCCGGACTCGCGACGGCGCTGCGCGAGGTGGCACCCGAACCGACCGAGAAGGCCGGTCTCGCCGATGCCATCGCCGATCCCGGTGCGCCAGAACAATATTCGGAAGCAGGGTTCGCGCGGATCGCCGCCTTGAGTGAGGAGTTGGCCGCCCTGCGAGAGCGCAGCGGGCAGCCGCTGGTCGAGCTCGTCGCCGATGTCGAACGCACCATTGGCGTCGGCGTCGAGACCCAGGCCAGACGCGCGATCGCCGGCGGGGGCGCCGGTCGCGAGCACCTCGACGCCTTCGCCGAGGTGGTGGCCGGGTACGCCGCCGACTCCAGAGCATCGCTGAGTGGTCTGCTCGCCTTCTTCACCGCTGCCGAATCGGTCGAAAACGGTTTGGAGCCAGGCGAAGTGGAGGTTGCGCGCGACCGTGTGCAGGTGCTCACCGTGCATGCCGCGAAGGGCCTGGAATGGGAGGTCGTCGCGGTCCCGCACGTGAGCTCTACGGTGTTCCCGTCGACGACCGCACTGAGCACCTGGCTCGGCGCGCTCACCGAACTCCCCACCACGCTGCGCGGCGACCGCGCCCAACCGGACGCGTCCGAGGGCGTGCCCGTCCTCGATCTGAGTACCGTCGGCGACCGCTCCGAACTCGAACACGCGCTCGCCGACCACAAAGACGCGCTCAAGAGCCGCCGACTCGACGAAGAACGCCGCCTCTTCTACGTGGCTCTCACCAGAACCGAACGCGTACTGCTGGTTTCGGCCTATTACTGGCCCGAGACCGGCACCTCGCAGAAAGGCCCCTCGGACTTCCTACTCGAACTCAAGGAAGCGAACGAGAACCCCGACAGCCCGGCCCACGGTGTCGCCACCATCGCCCGCTGGGACGACAAACCACCACCGGACGCGGTGAACCCTTTCGCCGACAACCCACCCACCGCCCAATGGCCGCGCGACCCCCTCGGCAACCGCCGCGACCCGATCGAACAGGGCGCCGCGTTGGTGCGCGAGGCACTCGACCGGTTGCGTGGCGGGCCAACGGGTCCCGACGACGCGAGCGACAACGAGCGAACCACCGACGACGCCGAAAGTGTGGACGACGACCCGGAAGGGTGGGCCAACGACGTCGACGCCCTCCTCGCCGAATTCACCGCCGCCGAGCTCGCCGAACAACAGGTGGAACTCCCCGGCCAGCTCCCCGCCACCGCCCTGGTCGAACTTCGCGCCGACCCCACCCGCCTGGCCGCCCGCCTGCGCCGCCCACTGCCGTACCCCCCGAACCCGATGGCCCGGCGCGGCACCGCTTTTCACGCGTGGGTGCAATCCTGGTTCGGCACCGAACAGCTGCTCGGCCTCGACGAACTCCCCGGCGCCGCCGACAGCACCGGCGAAATGGGCCGCGCCGACCAGGAACTCGCCGCCATGCAGGCCGCCTTCCGCCGCTCACCGTGGGCGCACCGCAACCCCGTCGACGTGGAAGTGCCGTTCGAAACCAGCATCGCGGGCACCGTGATCCGCGGACGCATGGACGCGGTGTTCGCCGAACCCGGCGGCCGCTGGATCGTGGTCGACTGGAAGACCGGCGCCGAACCCGGCCCCGCCGACGAACCCGCCGTCGCCATGCAGCTCGCCGTCTACCGCCTCGCCTGGGCCCGCCTGATGGCCGCCCGCACCGGCGAGGCCGAGGACCGAATGCTCCAACGAGTCGGCGCCGCGTTCCATTACATCCGCTCCGGCCGCACCATCGCCCCCACCCAGTTGGCGGGCCCGGCCGAACTCGAACGCCTCATCCGCGACGCCGCACCCGAAAACATAGACACCGATCCACAAGACAACGCCTGAGCCGATAGTGTTGCGATCGCCGAAGGATGATCTCCAACGGCACAGGCCGAGAACATCACGGCGCGGCCGATCACCCAGCGGCGCCAGCCGCCAAAATTACAGGAGCAGGCATGTTCGGTGACACGCGCAACCCGGTCGGGTTGAGCAGCAGTCCCGACTACGCCCTGGTCGGTCTCTTGCGTATCCCGGCGGCGCAGTCGAGCCCGTGGGTTTCGCTCACCCGTCGCGTCCTTTTCGCGATCCTGCTGCTGTTCACCGCGGCGACTGTCGTCTATATCGGGCGGCACGGCTATCGCGACAACACCGGCGACGAGCTGTCGTTCCTGGACGCGATGTACTACGCGACGGTGTCGCTGTCGACCACCGGCTACGGCGACATCGCCCCGGTGACCCCGTCGGCGCGCCTTGTGAACATCATCGTCATCACCCCACTGCGCGTTCTCTTCCTCATCGTGTTGGTCGGTACCACTCTCGGCGTGCTGACCGAACGGTCGCGGCAGGCATTCAAGATTCAGCGATGGAGGCACACCGTGCGTAATCACACCGTCGTCGTCGGTTACGGCACCAAGGGCCGGACCGCGATCGATGCGATGGTCGGTGACGGAGTGCAGTTGTCCGACATCGTGGTGGTCGATACCGACCCCATCGCGCTCGAGGCCGCCGCCGCAGCGGGTCTGGTGACCGTGCACGGCTCGGCCACCAAGTCCGATGTGCTGCGGTTGACCGGCGTGCAGCGCGCGTCCGCGGTCGTCGTCGCCACCAACCGCGACGACACCGCCGTGCTGGTGACGCTCACCGCGCGCGAGCTGAACAAGACGGCCAAGATCTCCGTGGCCATCCGCGAGGCGGAGAACACCCACCTGGTCCGCCAGTCCGGCGCCGACTCGGTGGTGGTGTCCTCGGAGACCGCGGGCAGGCTGCTCGGCATCGCCACCACCACCCCCACGGTGGTGGAGATGATGGAGGACCTGCTCACCCCCGAGGAGGGCTTCGCCGTCGCCGAACGCGAGGTGGAGCCGGGCGAAGTGGGTGGCTCGCCGCGCCATCTCAGCGACATCGTGCTCGGTGTGGTGCGCAACGGCGCGCTGATCCGGGTCGGCGAACCCGAGTCCGACGCCCTCGAAGCCGGGGACAAACTGCTTTACATCCGCCGCGCCGGAAGTAAATAGAGCGCGTGCGCGGCTGAGGAACGCTGACACTATGCTCGGCATGTGTCGTTCCGGCTGAAAGATGTTCCGCTGCTGTCACGTTCCACCATCGACCGGGCTGAGAACGCCCGGCTCGATCCCGGTGCGCTGCGCGAAGGGTGGGGAAAAGCGAAGATTCTGCGAATCGACCCGCGCGGGAAAGTGCGGGTGCAGGACGGCAGGATCATCCTCGACCCGGCCGCTTCGGTGGCCGACGGACCAGGTGAGGGCGCGGTATTCCTCGGCGTCGTCGACGGCAGCCACCTGTGGGCCACGCGCGCGCCCGAACTCGACGGCACCCTGAAGGATCTGCGCACGCTCGGCGCCGTCGACGACTTCACCGCCGAACTACTGTCCACCGCGTACGCGCTGCTCAACTGGCACGACCGAGCCGGATTCCACGGTGGCGACGGCACGGCGACCACGTCGGCGCGCGGCGGTTGGTCGCGGCTGACAGCCACGGGCGAGGAAGAATTCCCGCGCATCGACCCCGCCGTTATCTGCCTGGTCCACGACGGCGCCGATCGCGTACTGCTCGCCCGGCAGCAGAGCTGGCCGGAGACGATGTTCTCGCTGCTGGCAGGCTTCGTCGAAGTGGGCGAATCGCTGGAACACTGCGTGGAACGCGAGGTCCGCGAGGAGGTCGGCGTCGACCTGCGCGATATCCACTACCTCGGCAGCCAGCCGTGGCCGTTCCCGCGCTCGCTGATGGTGGGCTTCGCCGCGGTCGGCGACCCCGATCAGGAACTCGTGTTCTCCGACGGCGAGATCGCCGAAGCGCACTGGTTCACCCGCGACGAGGTCCGGGCCGCGCTGCAGGTCGGCGACTGGTCGGCGAGAGAACCCGGCGCACGACTGCTTGTGCCCGGATCCATCTCGATCGCGCGATCGATCATCGAGTCCTGGGCGGACTGACTTCAGGCCTGCTGGGCAGCCAATGCCTGCTTGACCGCGGCCAGCGACGGGTTGGTCGCGGTGGAGCCGTCGCGGTACTTGATCGTCGGCACCACGTGGTTGCCGTTGTTGACGCTGCCGACGAATTCGGCCGAAGCGGGGTCGTCCTCGATGTCGATCACCGTGTAGGTGATGCCCGCCTCGTCGAGTTGGGTTCGCAGGCGTCGGCAGTAGACGCACCACGTGGTCGAGTACATCGTCAGGTCTGGGTTCGCTTCAGTCACGAAAGGTGCAACGTCGCAGGGTGGCGCTGTGTTCCTTGCCCGTCGCGGCAAGTTGTCGGTGGGCGCTGTCATGATGGTGCGCGTGCCAGCACTCGATCTCACCGCCCTCGACCCGGAACAGGCCGCCGCGGTGCGGGCACCACGGGGGCCGGTGTGCGTGCTCGCCGGCGCGGGCACGGGCAAGACCAGAACGATCACGCATCGGATCGCGCATCTGATCGCGGGCGGACATGTGAAGGCCGACCAGGTGCTCGCGGTGACCTTTACCGCGCGGGCGGCGGGGGAGATGCGCAATCGGTTGCGCACGATGGGGCTCGGCGGCGACGCCGGACAGGTCCAAGCGCGCACCTTCCACGCCGCCGCGCTGCGGCAACTGCGGTACTTCTGGCCGCAGGTGGTGGGCGATGTGCCGTGGCGGCTGATCGACAGCAAGTTCCCGATCGTCTCGCAGGCCGCGCAACGGGCGGGGCTGCGCGCCTCCACCGAAATGGTGCGTGACCTGCTCAGCGAGATCGAATGGGCCAAGGCCTCGCTGATCGCACCCGAGGACTATCCGGCCGCTGCGGCCAGACATCACCGGGACGCGCCGGTCGATGTGGCCAAGGTCGCCGAGGTGTACCAGGGCTACGAATCCGCGAAAGCCTCCGCCGACGGCCTGCTGCTCGACTTCGACGACCTGCTCCTGCACACCGCGGCCGCGCTCGAGGATTACCCGGCCGTCGCCGACGAGTTCCGTGGTCGCTACCGCAGTTTCGTCGTCGACGAATACCAGGACGTCACGCCGCTGCAGCAGCGGGTGCTCGACGCCTGGCTGGGTGAACGCGACGACCTCACCGTCGTCGGCGACGCGAACCAGACCATCTACTCGTTCACCGGCGCCACCCCGTCCTACCTGCTCGACTTCTCCCGGCGTTTCCCCGACGCCACCGTGGTCCGGCTCGAACGCGACTACCGGTCGACACCGCAGGTGGTGTCGCTGGCGAACCAGGTCATCGGCGCCGCGCGCGGACGCATCGCGGGCACCCGCCTTGCCCTGATCGGCCAGCGCCCGGACGGTCCCGAACCGGAATTCGCCGAATACGCCGACGCGCAGGCCGAAGCCGTCGCCGTCGCCGGGCAGATCCAGAAACTGATCGCCAACGGGACGCCCGCCGCCGAAATCGCGGTGCTGTACCGGACCAACGCACTGTCGGAACCGTTCGAACAGGTGCTGACCGCGCGTGAGATTCCGTTCCAGGTGCGCGGTGGCGAGGGCTTTTTCCACCGGCAGGAAGTGCGCCAGGCGATATCGGCACTGCGTCAGGTCGACTCGCGCGATGACCTGCCCGACGAGGCGCGCAGTGGATCGTCGCTGATCACGCTGGTGCGGGCCGCGCTGGCGCCGGTCGGGCTCACCGCGGAGGAACCGGCCGGTGCGCAGGCGAAGGAGCGGTGGTCCTCGCTGCTGGCGCTGGTGCAGCTCACCGAGGAACTGGTCAGCCACGACGACGAACTGGACCTCACCGCGCTGCTGCGCGAACTCGCGACCCGCGCCGAGGCCAAACACCCACCCACCGTCGACGGCGTCACCCTGGCATCGCTGCACGCGGCCAAGGGCCTGGAATGGGACGCGGTGTTCCTGGCCGGACTCACCGACGGCACGCTGCCGATCTTCCACGTGCTCGGCAAGAAGAACGGGCCCGTCGACGAGGCAGGGCTGGAAGAAGAACGGCGGCTGCTCTACGTCGGTGTCACGCGGGCCCGCGAACACCTGAACCTGTCGTGGACCCAGCGACGCATGCAGGCCAGCGGCGACTCCCGGCCGGTCACCCGCTCGCGGTTCCTCACCGGGCTGATTCCGGACAGTTCGCCTGCCACCCGGATCGCGGTCGAGGTCCCGAGTTCGGCCGAGTCCAAACGGCCGCTGTGCCGCGTGTGCCTCAAACCGTTGCTCGGTACCTACGCCACCATGCTCGGCCGCTGCAAGCGGTGCCCCGGCGAGGTCGACCCGCTCTTGCTGGAGGCGCTCACCGAGTGGCGCGCGGAGAAGGCCGAAGCGCTGCGCAGGCGCGACTTCGTGATCTTCACCGACACCACGCTCACCGCGATCGCCGAACAGCTACCCACCGACGATGCCGCGCTGGCGGCCATCGCGGGGATCGGCCCGCAGAAGATCAAGGACTACGGTGCCGACGTGCTCGCCATCGTTGCTTCACGTTTGCGAGCGAGGAGCACATAACCCCAGGTAGAAAATAAGTTGTTAGGTTCTCGATCATTGCCTATGGTGGAGAACACGCACCGAGAGTGATCATGGTGCGCGGTAATTGTTCACACACGAGTTCAGGAGGGAGGCAGACACATGAACACGAACACGAACACCACGTTCGAGACGTTCGCCGAGCAAGTCTTGGTGAATCGCGTCCTGGTGAACGAATTTGTCATGTCCGCCTCCCGGGGGGTCCTCGCTCTGCAGGGGACCGGTCTGTCCGGCGGCGATGCCAAAGCTTCGATTCATCTCCTCCAGGACAAGCCCAGCGTGGGTTGGCAGCCGACCGCCGTTTCGGCACCGGCAGCACCCGCCGATGAAGCCGGTTACGCGCCGGAGTTCATCGGCGCAATCCGCCTCCGCGTCCACCCAGCGACCGTGATCAGGAATCGACAGAAATGTCGAAGTAGGTAGGGAACACCTCCCAGACCTCCTGGCCACGGATCGCGACAAGCGAAATCCGTGGCCATATTTATTTCGGCTCCTCAGCCGTAGGCACCGGGTTCGCACACCGAACATTCCACCGCTGCAAACGAACTGAAGGAGAACGACGTGTTCACCGCCCAGGACTGGCCGACGGCCACTACTGACGTGACATGCCGAACCGAGGCGCAGACCTCTCGTGTCCGTGAGGGCACCAAGACTCTGCCGTGCCGGGGGGCAAACCCCGATCTGTGGTTCGCTGAGAGCCCGACCGACCTGGAGCAGGCCAAGGAACTGTGCGCGGCCTGCCCCATCCGCAAGACCTGCCTGACCGCGGCCATCGACCGCGCCGAGCCGTGGGGCGTGTGGGGCGGTGAGATCTTCGACCAGGGTGTCGTGATCGCCCGCAAGCGTCCCCGCGGTCGCCCGCGCAAGGTCGCGATCATGGCATGAACCCGGGAAAAGGGTTGTACCGCAAGCGAACCGCTCACCTCGTCATGGTGAGCGGTTCGTTTGTATCAGGAGGCTTGTTCGGTGCGGAAGCCCGGGACCCAGGTGCGGACCAGGTTCATGAAACCGAGTTCGGCGTCGAGTTGGGCCAGGATGCCGACCGAACCGCCCAGCACCCGGAAGACGGTGAGGTATTCGGCCGGAAGTTGCAGAGCGCGAGCGGTTTTCATCTCCGGGCTGGAGAACTCCGAGGCCTTGCCCGCTACCCGCTGCATCCACGCGCGGGTGAAGTGGAAGGTGTCGGTGCGGATCGGGTCGCTGAACGGGCGCAGGTATGCCTCGATCTCCTCGTGGGTCACCTTCCGTCCCGGAATGACCCAGCCGTGCTCGTAGAGGAGTTCGGTGAGGGCGGCGTGCTCGTCGGCGACGGCCAGGGCGAGCATCCGGCCGAGAATCTCCGGGAAGCCGCCGGGCATCGGTGCGCAGGCGCCGAAGTCGAGGACGGCCAGGGTGCCGTCGGGCCGGATCAGGAAATTGCCGGGGTGTGGGTCGCCGTGCAGCAGACCGACCAGCTCGGGTGAGCTGAAGTGGAAGGTTCCCATCAGCTCGGCGATCCGGTTGCGCTGGGCGAGGGTGCCCTCGGGATCCTCGGCGCCTGCCTTGATCAGCGCCGACACCGGGGTGCCGTCGAGCCATTCGGTGACGATCACCTTCGGGGAACCGGCCACCACCTTCGGGACCGTGATGGTGGGATGGCCCTCGAACGCGGCGGCGAAGCGGCGCTGGTTCGCGGCCTCGATGCGGTAGTCGAGTTCTTCCTCGGTGCGCTCGGTGATCTCGGCGAGCAGCGGCTTCACATCGGCGCCGGGGATCACCGACGAGAGCAGCCCGGTCATCCGGGACAGCGTTTTCAGGTCGGCGCGCAATGCGTCGTCGGCGCCGGGGTACTGCACCTTCACCGCCACCGCGCGCCCGTCGGACCACACCGCACGGTGCACCTGGCCGATGCTGGCCGAGGCGGCGGGAGTGTCGTCGAAGGAGGTGAAGCGTTCGCGCCACTTGGTGCCCAGTTGCTGGTCGAGCACGCGATGCACCGTCGCGGCCGGCATCGGCGGTGCCGCCGCCTGCAGTTTGGTCAGCGCCTCGCGGTAGTGCTCACCGAACTCCTCAGGGACGGCGGCTTCCATCACGCTCAGCGCCTGCCCGAACTTCATCGCGCCGCCCTTGAGCTCGCCCAGCACGGTGAACAGCTGCTCGGCGGCCTTCTGGTTCAGGTTGGCATTGATCTGCTTCTTGTCACCGCCGACGAGCTTCTTGCCGAACCCCACGGCGGCTCGTCCGGCGATGCCGAGAGGAATCTTGGCCATCTTGGCATTGCGGCTGGAACTGCGGCGCACGATCTCGGACACGGTACCCATCATGGCCGAACCTGCGGGGTGTGTGCCATAAGAATGCTCACACCGGCCACTGCGATGCCCGTCACCGCGATGTTCCCGGTGCGCGCGCGGTCATGTTCCGGCAGCCGCAGTCCTGATGCGGTAGCCACGGTCGACGCTGGATCTCGTGGGTGTCGAGGTCCAATTCCACGGTGGCGTCGAGGGTGCGCGGTGCCCGCCGCGGCGAGCAGGCGATGATTGCCTCGAGTTCGCCGAGCGCCAGCGCTGTTGTCGCGGCGATGCCGGCCGGGGAGGCGTGCCCGGTGCGGCCGAGGAGCTGGGCGGCCAGATGCGGCCAGTCGGTATCGAATCCGGCCCGGGTCAGGTCGGCACAGCGCAGGCAGCTGGTCTCGCCGGGCAGCACCAGCGGGCCGACCACACCGATCCCGTCGCGGACCCGCACCTGCAGATGCGGCACCCGGCGCAACACCAGGTCCACCGACAAGCCGGGATCGATCATCAACGCGTCGGTGAGCACCACCAGATCGCCCGGAGCGGTGCCGACGGCCGTACCTGGCCGATACTCGCGCGAGCGGGTGGGCCGAAAACCCATGCGCCGCAATCCGATCGCCACGGCGTCGGAGAGCGGGCCGAGGCCGTGCACCGTGATGCTGCGGATCTTGCCCAGTTTGGGCTCGGGTTCGAGCAGCAGGCCCGCCCGCTCGATCGCGGTGAGCATGCCCATGGTGCGATCGGGGCTGATGCCGAATTCGCCTGCGCGCCAGACGATCTGGGGACGTGACTGCAAGCCGTCGAGCAGTCGCAGGAAGGCGAGCACGGTGCCGGTGTCGTGCTCGGTGGTTTCCAGCAGCAGCGCGCGTTCGGGGTCCCAGCCGAGCTGGACCGTGCCGGACGGGCGAACCAGGGTGGTCACTCGCGGATGGAGCATCGGTCCGCGCAATGGAGAGGTGGTGGTCATGGTCAGAAGTATCGGCACCCGGCCATACCGCGACCGGCGCCGAAAGCCGAGTTATCCACAGGCTTTCGGCGTGTCGGCGGGACGACTTCGAACTGTGAACAGCCTGTGTACGGCGGGTCAGCGCCCCGATTTCACACGACCGTTAGCCGCGGAACCGTGTTGCGCCACCGAGATCGAAAGTTTTCTCATCGACCTCGGTGGCGGTGCGGATCAGGACTTGCCGGTGTCGGAATCGCCTTCGTCACGCGGGGTTTCGTCGGCATCCTTGGCCTTGGCCGCGTCGCGTTCGCGGGCCTCGGTCTCGGCCAGCTGGGCCAGCGGATCGTCGAAAGCGCCGGTGCCGCCGCCGATCACCGAGTCGATGAACCCGGCGGGGGAGTCGAGATCGGTGGAATCGGGCAGCAGATCGGGGTGCTCCCACACCTTGTCGCGGCGTTCCATTCCCGCATCGGTGGTGAGCCTGCGCCACAGCGCCGACGCCTCACGTACCTTGCGCGGCCGCAATTCCAGTCCGACGAGGGTGGCGAAGGTCTGCTCGGCGGGTCCACCGGACGCTCGACGGCGCCGCAGCGTCTCCGACAGCGCACCCGCGCCCGGCAGGCGCTCACCCACCGCATCGGTGACCACGACATCGACCCAGCCCTCGATCAGGGCCAGGAGGGTTTCCAGGCGCTCGAGCGCCTGTTTCTGCTCGGGCGTGGTCTGCGGCTCGAACGTGCCCTGCGACAGCAGTTCCTCCAGCTTGGACGGGTCGCTCAGCGACATCGGGTCGATGCCCTGCGCGGCTTCCTCGATCGCGGAGAAGTCCATCTTGATGCCGCGCGCGTAACCCTCGACTGCGCCGAGCACCTGCTGGCGCAGCCACGGCACATGCGCGAAAAGCCGCTGGTGGGCGGCCTCGCGGGCCGCCAGGAAGACCATGATCTCGCTCTCGGGCTGCTCGAGCCCCTCGCTGAACGCCGAGATCGCGGTCGGCAGCAGCGCCGCGGTACCGGCCGGACCCAACGGCAGACCGATATCGGTGGAGGTCAGCACCTCCTTGGCCAGCTGGCCGAGCGCCTGACCGAGCTGGGAACCGAACGCCAGTCCGCCCATCTGGCCGAGCATGCCGACCATCGGTCCGGCGAACTGCTTGGCTTCCTCGGGCAACTGCGCGGTCCACATGCCCGAGATCTGCTCGGCCACCGGATCGCACAGGCGCTTCCAGGTGGGCAGGGTCTCTTCGATCCAGTCGTTCGGGGTCCACGCGACAGTTTTGGTGGCGCCCGCGGGCAGCACGGTGGCGCCGTCGAGCCACAGTTCGGCCAGGTGCGCCGCGTCGGTCACCGCGGTGGTGGTGCTCGCGGCGATCGGGGCGATGGTGGAGCCGAGCTGCTGGCGGGCCAGTCGCTTGGCGACGTCGTAGTTGACCGGACCGGCCTGCGAGCCCGCCGGACCCATGCCCTGGCCCATGCCGCTGATCATCTGCCCGAGCTGGCTCAGCATCTGGCCCAGCTGCGACGGATCGAACCCGCCCGCACCACCGGCGCCCGCTCCGAAACCGAACGGATCGTTTCCGCCGGGTCCGTTGCCCTCGTCGCGACGCTTGCCGGACTCGTCGTCGTCGCCGGTCGAGAAGCCGAAGGGGAGATCGCTCATACCTCTTACGTTACGCGGGACCCCTGGGGCTTCGGTGTTCGCGCATCGCGAAATCGCCCGGCACGACCCGCGCCGCAAATGCGTGCCACTGCCGTCGGTCACGACCGTCGATCACTACTGTGGTCGGAGTGAATCGTCGGATCCTCACCCTGATCGTCGCCCTCGTCCCAGTTCTCGTGCTCGGCGTGGCCGGCAGCGTGGTCACCGTGCCGTTCGTCGCCCTCGGCCCCGGGCCGACCTTCGACACCCTCGGCCAGGTGGAAGGCAAGCCGGTGGTCGATGTCACCGGCGCGCCGCTGGATCCCACGAGCGGGCACCTCAATATGACGACCGTGTCGGTGCGCGACGGGCTGAACCTGTTCGAGGCGTTCGGGTTCTGGGTCAGCGGCGAGCACGGCCTCGTACCGCGCGCCGAGGTGTACCCGCCCGGCGTGTCGCGCGAGGAGGTCGACAAGTCCAACCAGCAGGACTTCAAGGATTCCGAGAGCGATGCCGAGGTCGCCGCGCTGCACTACCTGAAGATGCCGACGGTCGTGCTGGTGCGCGGACTCGGTGAGGAAGGCCCGGCCAACGGCGTGCTCGAGGTCGGCGACCAGCTGATCAGCATCGACGGCACCCCGATCACCGCGCCCAAGGACGTGATCGACATCGTCGGCACCAAAGGCCCCGGCACCGCCATCTCCGTCGTCTACCGACGCGGCGACGCCGAGCAGACCAGCCAGATCACCCTGGCACCTCGCCCCGGCGACGAGGCCAAGGGCTACCTCGGCATCACCCCCGGCGAAGGCGGACGGCCGCCGCTGGAGGTCGAGTTCAACCTCGCCGATATCGGCGGACCCTCGGCGGGCCTGATGTTCAGTCTCTCGCTGATCGACAAGCTCTCGCCGGGCGAGCTCAACGGCGGCAAGTTCGTCGCGGGCACCGGCACCATCGACCAGGAGGGCAAGGTCGGCCCGATCGGTGGCATCCAGTACAAGATGATCGCCGCGCGCGAGGCGGGCGCGGAAACGTTCCTCGTCCCCGCCGACAACTGCAACGAGGCAGTTCAGCGCTTTCCCGAGGGCCTGCGCCTGGTGAAGGTGGACACCCTCGACAGCGCGATCACCTCGCTGACCGCCATCAACGAAGGCCGCGAACCTATTAGCTGCGGGTAGTCACTCCAACGTGTGGTGCAGGGCCTCGACCAGGCCCGGTGCCAGGTCGGGGTAGGTGCGCAGGTCGAGGTCGCCGAAGCCGTCGTCGTCTTCGGGGCGGATCTGCAGCAGGCACAGGGTCGCGCCCTGGCGCAGCACGCCCGCGATGAGCCGGGCGTCGCGGCGACCCGGGTGCGCGTGCGCGGCGGCGCGCCCGGCCGCGTCCGCGGCTTCGTCGTCGGCCAGCAGCGGCACCAGGGCCTCGTCGAGATCGCTCTCGGCGTCGGGCGGCAGCACCACGATCTCCTGCACCAGCACGCAGCCTTCGACCGCGGGCGGCCAGGTGGTGGTGGCCAGGAATTCGTCGAGCGCCATCGACCCGCCGGTGATGTCGTCGGGAAAGGCTTCCTGGGCAACGGGGGTCAGTTCGCTGCCGTCGTCGAGCTGATCCTGCAGGTCGGGTTCGGCCGCGGCCAGGTCGGCGGTCGGCACCAACGCGAACATCTGCGGCGGGTTTCCCCAGCCCTCGGCGTCGGCGAACTCGACGACCTCGCGCACACAGCGGGCGAGGAGAACTTCGGCGTGCTCGTCTTCGGTCACCCGCACATCCAATCATTTTCGGCCCACGCGCTTGCACGGTGTCCGATTTCCGTAGAGTGGGCGCCAACGGTCCGGCAACGGATCACCCGCATCATTCGGACTGCGGTGACTGCGCCGATTCACGGTGTGGAACCGCCGGAGCATGGAGAGTGGCACCGTGGGCATGCGGCCCCCCACCGGCTTACCTTCGTTGTCCCGACGCAGCCGTGTGCTGCTTGTGACAGCAGTCGTCCTCGCGGCGCTGCTGCTGCTCGGGCCCCGATTCACCGACGCCTATACCAATTGGTTGTGGTTCGGTGAGGTCGGTTATCGCAGTGTGTATCTCGGCGTGTTGGTCACGCGGCTGATCTTGTTCGTGGTCGTCGCGCTGTTCGTCGGCCTGGTGGTCTGGGCGGCGCTGCTGCTGGCCTACCGGTCGCGGCCGGTGTTCGTGCCGGTCGCCGGACCCAACGATCCGATCGCGCGCTACCGCACGACCGTGATGAGCAAGCTGCGCCTGTTCGGCATCGGCATCCCGGTGCTGCTCGGCGTGCTGTCGGGGCTGGTCGCGCAGTCGAATTGGGCGACGGTGCAGCTGTTCCTGCACGGTGGCGAGTTCGGTCAGCAGGACCCGCAGTTCGGCCTCGACATCGGTTTCTACACCTTCGATCTGCCGTTCTACCGGATGGTGCTGAACTGGCTGTTCGTCGCCGTGGTGATCGCGTTCTTCGCGAACCTGGTGACCCACTACGTGTTCGGTGGCCTGCGACTGGCCGGGCGCGAAGGCACCCTCACCAGGGCCGCGCGCGTGCAGCTCGCGGTGATCGCGGGAATCTTCGTGCTGCTCAAGGCGGTGGCGTACTGGTTCGACCGGTACGACCTGTTGTCGAGTACGCGCAAAGAACCAACGTTCGGTGGTCCGTCGTACACCGACATCATGGCGGTGCTGCCCGCCAAACTGATCCTGCTGTCGATCGCGGTGATCTGCGCGCTGGCGTTCTTCACCGGAATCGTGTTGCGCGACCTGCGCGTTCCCGCGATGGCGGCGGCGCTACTCGTGCTGTCGTCGATCCTGGTCGGTGCAGTGTGGCCGATGGTGGTCGAACAGTTCTCGGTGCGCCCGAACGCCGCGGAGAAGGAAAGCCCGTATATCGAGCGCAATATCCAAGCCACGCGCGAGGCCTACGGCATCACCGACGACAAAGTCGAATATCAGAACTATCAGGGCGAGAGCAAGAAGAGCCCGCTCGAGGTGTCCGCTGACGCGGCCACCATCGGCAATGCTCGCCTGCTGGATCCGAACATCTTGTCGCCCACCTTCACTCAGTTGCAGCAGCGGAAGAACTTCTACGGCTTCCCCGAGTCGCTCGACATCGACCGCTACAGCCTCAACGGCGACATCCAGGACTACATCGTGGCCGCGCGCGAGCTGCACCCGGCCGCGCTGTCGGGCAACCAGAAGGACTGGATCAACCAGCACACCGTCTACACCCACGGCAACGGCTTCGTCGCCGCACCGGCCAACCGGGTGAACAAGCCGCAGTCCGAGGCCCAGAGCGCCACGGGTGGCAGCGATTCGGGTTACCCGCTGTTCATGGTGAGTGACCTTTTCACCAAGGTCGAGGACCAGCAGATCAAGGTCGATCAGCCGCGCATCTACTACGGCGAGCTGATCGCCCAGACCGACCCCGACTATGCCATCGTCGGAACCGCCGAGGGCCAGGAGCCCCGCGAATACGACACCGACCAGGCGCAGTTCACCTATGACGGCAGTGGAGGCGTGCCGATCGGGAACTGGTTCAACCGGCTGGCCTTCGCCGCCAAGTACGCCGAGCGCAACATCTTGTTCTCCTCCGCGATCAGCGAGGACTCCAAGATCTTGTTCAACCGCGGTCCGCGTGAGCGGGTGCAGAAGGTCGCACCGTGGCTGACCACCGACGGCAACGCCTACCCGGCGGTGATCGGCGGCCGCGTGAAGTGGATCGTCGACGCCTACACCACCCTCGACAAGTACCCCTACGCCCAGCCGACCTCGCTCGACGGTGCGGTCGAGGACAGCATCGACAAGAAGACCGGGCGCGTGATCCCGCGCAAGGAAGTGAGCTACATCCGCAACTCGGTGAAGGCCACCGTCGACGCCTACGACGGCACCGTCACCCTGTACGAGACCGACACCGTCGACCCGGTGCTCAAGGCCTGGCGTGGGGTGTTCCCCGACGCGGTGAAGCCGCAGAGCGAGATCTCGCCCGAGCTGCGCGCGCACTTCCGCTACCCGGAGGATCTGTTCAAGGTCCAGCGCGAAATGCTCACCAAGTACCACGTGGACAATCCGCGAGAGTTCTTCACCAACAACGCGTTCTGGTCGGTACCCAATGACCCGACCATCGAGGGCGGGACGTTCAAGCAGCCCCCGTACTACGTGTTGCTCGGCGACCCGAAGACCAACAAGCCGGTGTTCAATCTGACTTCGGCGATGGTCGGCTACAACCGAGAGTTCCTGTCGGCCTACATCTCGGTTCGGGCAGACCCCGACGGGTACGGCAAGTTCACGGTGTTGCAGCTACCGGTGGAAACGCAGACCCAGGGTCCGCAGCAGACACAGAACGCGATGACCACCGCAGGCGCTGTCTCCCAAGAGAAAACCCTGCTGTCGAACTCGAACAAGATCCGCTACGGCAACCTGCTCACCCTGCCGGTGGCCGACGGCGGCATCCTCTACGTCGAACCGTTCTACAACGAACGCAATACCGGTTCGTCGACCTTCCCGCAGCTGCTTCGCGTGCTCGTGAGTTATCGCGACGCGGGAGGCAGCGTGAAGGTCGGTTACGCGGCGACGCTGGCCGAGGCGCTGAACCAGGTGATGCCGGGTGCGGGCTCGCTGGCGACACCGTTCGGTGGCGATCCGTCGGTGAAGCCGAAACCGGGGGCGACCCCACCGGTGGACCAGGGCACTGTCACCCCGCCCGGCACCACCCCGCCGCCGGGGACAACACCGCCTGCGGGCACGGCGACCCAGGAGGCCGCGGCCGCCGAGCTCAACCGCAAGATCGAGGCGGTGCGCACGGCGATGCGGTCGGGCAACTTCACCGATTACGGCAAGGCCCTCGATGAACTGGACGCCGCGATGAAGGCGTACCAGGAGGCCGCAGGCCGGTAACCACCCGGACAGCAAGAAAGGCCCCGTCACGATGACGGGGCCTTTCTTGTGCAGGGGGAACTTCTGGATCAGCCGCCGATCGAGGCGATCAGCGGAGCGTTGGCGGTGAGCAGGTCCTGGTACTGACCCGCGACACCGTACTGGTCGGCCAGCGCCTGACCGGCGGCCTTGGCCTGGTCAACGGCGATCTGGGCTTCGGTCTTGGCCTGGGCGGGCAGCTCGACGGGGAGTTCGACGGCGGGCTCCTCGACGGCGGGCTCTGGCGTGGACGCGCCCGACTGCAGGTACTGGCCGCAGTGCGGCCACGCGCCGACGCCCTGGCTGGCGAGCACGTTCTCCGCGACGCGGATCTGCTCTTCCTTGCTGGCGTTGTGGGCCGAACCCTGGCCGCCGTTGGCTGCCCAGGTGCTCTGCGAGAACTGCAGGCCGCCGTAGTAGCCGTTGCCGGTGTTGATGCCCCAGTTGCCGCCGCTCTCGCACTGGGCGACGCCGTCCCAGTTGTAGGCGGCGGCGGAGGCGGTACCGGTGGCGAGGCCGAACGGAACGGCAACAAGGGCGCCGGCGATGGCGGCGACGCCAAGGGCGCGGGTGCTGAATTTCCGGGTCTCAGTCATGAGGGAGACGCTAACCAATGAATCGATGCCGATCACATCTTGATAACGAGTGAATTCTATGAATGGAATAGACGTCTTATCGATGTTTACGCTGCATAGCCAGTGGGAATACCTAGATTCCGGTCGGTCTGTTATTGGGTCGTTATGTGTTCGGGATCACGAGGTAATAGTGACGCCGCTCACCGAAACTCGGCCCAGCTACGCTCGGCTGCCGAAATGTGTGATGGCTGCCACGTTCGAAGCCCTCGAAGTGCGGTTTTGCTTGGCGAGGAATGCGCCCGCCGACGAGAAAACCCCCACTGACCTCACGATTTGGCGTCACGCGCACCCATGTGTAATGTTGTGTTCACACCGACGCGGGGTGGAGCAGCTCGGTAGCTCGCTGGGCTCATAACCCAGAGGTCGCAGGTTCAAATCCTGTCCCCGCTACAAAACGAAAGGCCCGGAACCAGTGGTTCCGGGCCTTTCGCGTTTCCGGGGTTATGCGTCCAGATCGCTGGCGACGAGTTCGGCGATCTTGTCCAGGGTCGGCTGGTCGTCGCTGGTGATCACGACTTCCGCGCCCTGGCCCGCGCCGAGGGTCATGATCATCAGCGCGGAGCCCGCGTCGACCGGGTCGCCGCCGGTGACGGCGATGGTGACGGGGACGCCTGCCGCGGCGACCGCTTCGGCGATCAGGGCGGCGGGACGGGCGTGCAGGCCGACCGAGGAGCCGACGGTGACGGTGGTGCTTGCCATGGGATATCTCCTTGTGTGAAGGGGTTTTACGCGGTGGTGAGGACGGGGGTCGCGGGCTGCTTGCGGGTGAACTCCTTGGCGACGGTCACGCACAGGGCCGCGACGACGGTGCCTGCCAGCAGCGAGACCACGAACCAGGCGATGTGGCCGATCGCGAAGAACACGAAGATGCCGCCGTGCGGTGCGCTGAGGGTGACCTGGGTGGCCATCACCAGACCGCCGGTCACCGCGCCGCCGACCATCATCGACGGCAGCACGCGCAGCGGGTCGGCGGCGGCGAACGGGATGGCGCCCTCGGAGATGAACGAGGCACCCAGCAGCCAGGCGGCCTTGCCGTTCTCGCGCTCGGCCTCGGTGTAGAGGCGCGGACGGACCAGTGTCGACAGCGCCATCGCCAGCGGCGGCACCATGCCCGCGGCCATCACCGCGGCCATGATTCGCAGGGTCGCGGGATCGTTCACCGACAGGCCCGCGGCGGCGAACGAGTAGGCGGCCTTGTTGACCGGGCCACCGAGGTCGAAGCACATCATCACGCCCAGAATGACACCGAGCGCGACCGCGGAGGTGCCGGACAGGCCGGAGAGCCAGTCCTGGAGTCCGTTGGTCACCGCGGCCAGTGGCTTGCCGAGCAGCACGAACATCAACAGGCCGACGATCGCTGAGGCGAGCAGCGGAATGACCACCACCGGCATCAGCCCGCGCGCCCAGACCGGCACCGGCAGCTTGCTCACATACAGCGCCGCGAACCCGGCCACCAGACCACCGACGAGACCGCCGAGGAAGCCCGCGCCGACGAAGACCGCGATCGCGCCCGCTGTGAAACCCGGTGCGAGACCGGGGCGGTCGGCGATCGCGAAGGCGATATAGCCGGCCAGTGCCGGGACGAGGAAGCTGAAGGCGAGCGAGCCGATCTGGAACAGCACCGCACCGAAGTAGGTGGCCAGACCACCGTCGGGCAGGTCGGTGATCGAGTTGTCCAGGACGATCGTTTTCGCGCTGTCGGAGATCTCGTAGCCGCCGAGCAGGAAGCTCAACGCGATCAGCAGACCGCCCGCGGCGACGAACGGGATCATGTAACTGACGCCGGTCAGCAAGATCTGCCGCAGGCGAGTACCCCAGCCGATCCCCTTGGCCGTTGAGTCCGAGGGTGCGGGGGTGGTGCCGCCGACTGTGACCGCACCCGGATTATCGCTGGCCGCAACGGCTTCCGCGATCATCTTGTCGGGTTCGTTGATGGCGCGTTTGACGCCGGACTCGATCACCGGCTTGCCCGCGAATCGGCCGCGGTCCTTCACTCCGACATCGGTGGCGAAGATGACGGCGTCGGCCTCGGCGATGGTCGACGGAGCGAGTTTGTCGCCGCCGCTGGAGCCCTGGGTTTCCACTGCGATGTCCACACCTGCGCGTTCGCCCGCGGCGGTCAGGGAGTCGGCGGCCATATAGGTGTGGGCGATGCCGGTGGGACAGGCGGTCACAGCGACGATCTTCTTGGGCGCGCCGGCCTTCGCGGTGCTGACCGGCGCTGTGCCCCCGGCTGCAGCGTCCCTGGCGGAGGCAGCCGTAGCGCCGTCGGTTCCCACACGGGACGCAGCTGTGCCAGATGCGGCGGCACCGGCGGCGACTGCCGCCGCGCCGACACCGGTGGCCGACGAGCCGGAGGCAGCAGTCGTGCCGGGATCGCCGCCGGCGGAGGTCGAACCTGTTGCGCCGTCGGCGGTTGCACCCGTCGAACCGGTCGCCGCTGGGCCCGCCGCAGCGGTGGAAGATGTTGTCGCGGTCGCGGATCCGGTCGGCGGGGGATTGATGACGCCGTCGACGAGGGTGACCACATCCGCCGGGGTCGCGGCGGCGCGTAGATCGGCGACGAAGGCCGGACGAACCAGTGCGCGAGCCAGCGACGACAACAGCTTCATGTGCTCGGCCCCCGCGCCTTCCGGAGCCGCGATCAGGAAGACCAGGTCGGCAGGCCCGTCGGGCGCGCCGAAGTCGACGGCGGGGGACAGGCGTGCGAACCCCAGCGACGCGGAGGTGACGGCGGCCGATCGGCAGTGCGGGATCGCGATGCCGCCGGGTAGGCCGGTCGCCGATTGCGCCTCCCTGGCCAGCGCGGCCATGCTCACCGAGGCAGCATCGGTCGTGCGGCCCGCGGCGGCGAGCTTGTTCGCGAGCGCGGTGATCACGGCGCTCTTGTCGGCGCCGAGGTCGGCGTCGAGCGTGATCAGGTCTGGGGTGATGATCGAATCGGCCATCGTCGTGTTCTTTCCGGAGTGGGGGCAAAGCAGGGGGGCGATGCGGTCGGCCGGGCTATCGGCGCCGACCGGTTGCGGTCGAGCACGCGGGGTGACGGTCCGCGCACGCGGTCGGGTCGCGAATCAGCGACCGAGTAGCGGTGCTCATGCCGGAGCCTGCGGCCGGTTGGCAGTGAGCGGGTGGGCCGTGACCGCCTCGAGAAGGATGTCGGCAGGGCCGGGTAGCCCGGTGCCGGGCAGGGCGGTGGCTGCGCTGCCGTAGGCGACGGCGGTGCGCAGGCGGTCGGCGAGGGAGGCGCCCGCGAGGTCGGCGAGTAGGTAGCCTGCCAGGGCCGAGTCGCCCGCGCCGACGGTGCTGCGTGGGACGATCGGCGGGGCAGCGGCGAACCACGCGTCGTCGGCGGTGACCAGGACCGCGCCTGCCGCGCCGAGGGTGGCCAGCACCGCACCGACACCGCGGTCGATCAACGATGCGGCGGCTTCGGCTGCGGCCATAGGGTTTTCGAGGTCGACGGGGTCGAGACCGGTGAGCTGGGCCAGTTCGTCGGAGTTCGGTTTGACGAGATCCGGTACGGGGCCGACCGATTCGGCGAACAAGGCGAGCAGGGGCGCGTCGGAGGTATCGACGGCGACGCGGGTGCGTCGAGTTCCGTTGGGTAACAGCGACAATGTGGCGACGAGCCGCGCGTACCAGTCGACGGGAACTCCCGGCGGCAGTGATCCGGACAGCACGATCCACTCGGCCCCGGACGCCAATTCGACGAGCAGTGCGGTGATTTCGGCCAGACTCCGGGCGTCGAGCGGGTAGCCGGGCTCGTTGATCTTGGTTGTGGTGCCGTCGGTTTCGGCAATGGTCAGGTTGACCCGCGGTCCTCCGGCGACCGGCACTGTACGGAATTCGATTCCCGCAGTGCGCAATCCGTGCACCACCGGATCGTCTTCGGCCCCGGGCAACACCGCGAGCACCGGCGCCCCACCCTCGGACACCACCCGCGCGACATTCACCCCCTTGCCACCGGGATGCGACGTGACGCTCGCCGCGCGATGCACCTGCCCGCGCCGCAACAGCTCGGTGAGCGTGACCGTGCGGTCCAGACTCGGGTTCGCGGTCAGGGTGACGATCATGCGGACACCACCTCGATTCCTTCGGTGACCAGTTCCGCGTGCGCGGTGGCCGGGATGTCGGTATCGGTGACCAGGACGTCGATGTCGGCGGTATCGCCGAATCGCACGAAGTCCTCGCGCCCGATCTTGCTCGCGTCGGCGACCACCACGACCCGATCGGCGGCGGCGATCATCGCGCGTTTCACGGCCGCCTCCTCCGGGTCGGGGGTGGACAGCCCGTGTCGCACGGTGAGTGCGTTGGTGCCGAGAAACGCCACGTCGACCCGCAATTCGCCGAGTAGCCGCAAGGTCTCGGCGCCGACGGCGGCCTGGGTGACCCCGCGAACCCGCCCGCCGAGCAGGTGCAAGCGCACCCCGGCGAACCCGGTGAGGCGCGCGGCGACCGGCAGCGAGTTGGTGACGGTGACCAGGTCGACGTCGATCGGCATGGCCGCGGCCACCCGGACGGTCGTCGTGCCCGCGTCGAACAGCACGCTGCCACCGGCGCGCGGGAGGTATTGCTGGGCGAGTTCGGCGATCCGGTCCTTCTCCGCGGCGCGGGTGCTGTCGCGCTCGGCGGTGCCCGGTTCGAAGGTGGTGAGCGCACCGGATCCGACCGCGCCGCCGTGCACTCGCCGGATCACGCCGAGCCGGTCGAGTACCGCGAGGTCGCGGCGCACGGTCTCGGTGGTGACCCCGTACTGGTCGGCGAGTTCGGCGACGGAGACGCGCCCGCGATGCCCGATCAGGGTCGCGATCGCCTGCTGTCGTTCCTCGGCGTACATGGGTTCCTCCGGTCTGGCGTGAATCTGTACTCATGTTGTTTTATGCCCGCTTGTGTGGGTTTGTCAATGATTTTTGGTGAGCCGAGTCACAATTGTTGCCGTCGCCTATCGCGGTGGAAGGTGTCGGCAGTCACAGGAAAGCCGGGTGCGTGTTCGGTATCACGGGGAAGTTCTTGCAGGTCAACAGTTTTCGCTGCGCCTTTCACCTCGCCGTTACGCACCTCGTCCAAGATCGACACGTTGGCCACCGATCCTGACTTCCATGTGGCGATTCGCAGTGCGACCCCGTGTCAACGCCCTGGCCTGCGAGGTCTGCGGCCGACTCCCGCATCCGGGCCGGACCAGGCTCACCCTGGCGAAACTCGCCGCGGTGTTCCCGGTGGAGCTGGCGCTGCACGCGCTGGTCGTGCACCTGCACCCGCCGTACCTGCTCACCGTCGCCCTGCTCACGATCACCACCACGATCCTGGTGATCTGGGTGGTGGAACCGTCGGCGATGCGCGTGCTCGGCGGCTGGCTGCACAGCCCTGAACTGCGCACTCGCGAGCGCATCGACGCCGCGCCAGCGCTCTGGCGGATCCGCGTGCGCCTGGCGGACAGACCCGGCGCGCTCGAGACCCTGGCCAAACATCTCGCGCACCGCGACGCCAACATTCTCACCGTGCATGTGCACCAACTAGAGGACGCGGTACTCGACGAACTCGTCGTCGCCGCCCCCGTCGAGGTCACGGCGCCCACGATCACCGCGGCCGTGGAACACGCGGGAGGTTCGCAGGTGCGGGTCTGGCCGGCGACCGTGCTGTCGCTGATCGACGGGCAGACCAAAGCGCTGGCTATCGCCGCCCGCATCGTCGGCGATCCGGACGAATTGCCGTTGGCGGTAGCCGAACTGCTCGGCGCGCGCTATCTCGCGCCCGGCACGCCGGAGGTGCCCGAACCAGGGGAGGGCACGCTGTTGGAATTGGACAGCGACGATCGGCGCTGGGGTTTCGTGCGTCCGGACGAACCGTTCACACCCGCCGAGATCGCCCGCGCGCATCGGCTCGCCGATCTCGCGGCGCTCACCGTGCGGCGGCGGTAAGGGTCAGTCGAAGCCGAGGTCGGCGGTGAGCGGATCGCGCAGGGCGCCCTCGGCGGCGCGTAGTCGGTCGGTGACCGAGGTCAGCAGATCCATCGAGTCCTGGGAGAGCCCGAGCGCGAGGCGAGTCAGGTGACGGATGGCATCGCAATGGAAGCGATCGGCGAGTAGGGCGTCCGGATCGGCGGGCGCAGCCGAGTGTTCGACGACGGTCACGGCAGGGGCACTCACAATCTCGTATTTTCGAGTATGACGCACCTTACATCCCCCCTGCGGTCCGTGACCCCGGGTCGGCGTGCGAAAGTGCAGCAATGAGTCAGTTCGCCGACTACCAGAACGAGATCTACCTGGCCGCGCTCGGTGGGATCCAGCCCGAGTTTCCCATGGATTACGCGACGCTGGAGCGTAAAGCCACTGCGGCACTGCCGGATTCGTTGCTGAACTACATCGCGGGCGGTGCGGGCGACGAGCTCACGCAGCGCCGCAATGCCGAGGCCTTCGCGGACTGGGGTCTGATGCCGCGGATGCTGGTCGGTGCCACCGAGCGCGACCTCACCGTCACGGCGTTCGGCCATACCTTCGCCAGCCCGCTGTTCCTCGCGCCCGTCGGGGTGATCGGGCTGGTCGGCGAGCAGGGCCACGGGGATATCGCGGTGGCGAAGGCGACGGCGCAGACCGGGGTGCCCGCGATGTACTCCACGTTGATGGAGGATCCGCTCGAAGAGGTACGCCCGCACGCAGGCGATACGCCCTCGTTCTTCCAGCTCTACACGCCGAAGAACCGTGAGCTCGCCGAGAGTCTGGTGCGCCGTGCCGAAGCCGCCGGTTATGCCGGCATCACCGTCACCCTCGACACTTGGGTGCCCGGCTGGCGGCCGCGCGACCTGGCCAGCGGCAACTTCCCCCAGTTGCGTGGGCATGTGCTGAAGAACTACACCAGCGACCCGGTCTTCCAGCAGATGGTCGGCTCCGACGACCCGAAAATGATTGTCCTGCACTGGATTGCGACCTTCGGCAACTCGCTGACCTGGGATGACCTCACCTGGTTGCGTTCGCTCACCGACCTGCCGCTGATCCTCAAGGGCATCTCCCATCCCGAGGACGCGCGCAAGGCGATCGACTTCGGCGCCGACGGCATCTACTGCTCCAATCACGGTGGGCGCCAGGCCAATGGCGGTCTGAGTGCGCTGGAAACGTTGCCCGCGGTGGTGGCCGCGTGTGATGACCGGGTGCCGGTGCTGTTCGACTCCGGGGTGCGTTCGGGTGCCGATGTGGTGAAGGCGCTCGGACTCGGCGCGACGATGGTCGGGCTCGGCAGGCCGTATGTGTACGCGCTCGCGCTCGGTGGCGTGCGCGGGCTGGTGCATCTGCTGCGCAGTTACGCGGCCGAAGCCGACCTGTTGATGGCGGTCAACGGCTATCGCGATGTGGCCGGGGTCCGCGAGAACATCCGTCCGACGACCCGTGGGAACGCCACTCTCGGCTGATCGTCGAGGGTTGGGAAACCTGTCGCGAGAGGGGTTTTGGGGCCGCGATGTCGGCTCGGGGAAGAACTTGTCGGTGCCGTGCGGCATCATCGGTGCTCAGACCACGCTGTAGCACCAACCCCCGGAGTCCACGATGTCCTCGCCGAGCACCAAGTCCGCATCCCGCCGATCAGCACCGCCGGTCCTGTCCGACGCCGAGCTCGCGCGAATCGCAGGCGAGCTCGCCGAGGGCAAACCGCCGATGGTGTGGTTCACGTCCGCCGCTGTCGGTGTCGCCGAAGGGAAATCGGGCAAGGTCGTCGCGCTCGACGACCCGTCCGCGGGCGACTTCCTCCAGGTGCGGCCCACCGGTTCCAAAGATGTGCTCTCGTTCGGCCCGAGCGAGGTGACGCTGACCAAGCCGGCCCGCGGGACTACGGTAGCGCCGGGCGGTTCCACGCGGACCCGCCAGGAAAGTGTCCCCGCGCCGAGCAATCGAAAGGACAACACTGTGACCCAGCCGTCGACCCTGCCGAGCACCGCAACGCCCGCGCCGAGGTCGCTCGCCCCCGTACCCGACGACGCCGCGAAGCCCGCCGCCCCGGCCGCACCCCGCCCGGCGAAAGCTCCCGCGGTGCGCAAGGCCAAGGCCGCCGAGGTGACTGTCACGCTCACCGGTACCGCCGACGGGGAGTGGACCGTCGATGTGGTCAACGGGAAGAAACGCAGTGTGAAGGGGATGGCTGTCAGCAGTGCGGTCGTGGCACAGGCGGCGAAGATTCTGCACCCGGAGGTGGCCGAGGTGGTCGCGGGCATCTTGGAGGCCGCGCGCGGTGCGCAGCAGGCCAAGGTCGCCCAATTGCAGGCCGAGCTGGAAGCCGCCGAACGGCTGCTCGCCGAGTTAGGTGACTGAGCTACCCGCGCGTCTGCCTCGAGACGTCCCGCAGTGGTTTTCTCGAACACTGCGGGATATCGCGAACAGGGTCGCACCGGTGGCCGCGATCGAATGACCTGCGGAAAGGCCGCCGTGCCGACTGGAGGATCCCCACAGCGACTCCGCGCTCACCGCCATCGCGCGGACACGGATCGGATCGTCCGGCGGCAACAGTGCGATCCGGTCCGAGAGTTCGGCGATCAGATCGACCAGTCGCGCGGTGGGATTCACCCGGGCCCACAGCGCTTCACCGAACGACATGCGGTACGGCCCGGCGAGGTGTTCCCGTAGCGCTTCGAGTTCGGCTGTGCGCCGCCGGGTGTTGTGGCGCAGGGACGTGATGTTCCAGATCACCACCAGTGCCAGGCCGCCGCTGAGGATCGATGCCAGTGCCGTCGACACCACGACGGCGATCAACGGGGAAACCAGTCCGAGCGGCGAGAGGATGCGCGCCGCGATATAGAAGATGCCGAGCAGCGCCGTTGCCCTGATGAGCAGCAGCACCGGCGTGGCGCCGATCTGGGCGACCCACTCGGCACGCCACATCACCAGCGCGAGCACCGTGATGCCGATGTTCACGAGCGTCGCGTACGCGAAGAAGCGCGGATCCTCGAACATGTGCACCGATATCCGGTCCACCAGTTCGTCCTGCGGGATGGCGAAGAAGATCACGCACAATCCGGCGATGATCGCGTGGGTGAGGGTCAGCAGTTTGCGACGTGTCGCGCGGGTCGACCCGGCGCTGGACAGCAGTGCGAGCGAGATCAGCATGAAGCAATCCGCGGCCAGGTGACCGACCTGTGGATAGATGTGCTGAGTTATCCACGTGTCCACCGGCTCTCGAAAGATGAAGGAGCACAGTGCCGCGACGGCCAGCGCTGCCGCGAGTGGTCGGCTGTGTGTACCGGAGGCGAAGTACAGCACCAGGAGTAGAAGTGTCGTGCCGGCGAAGTAGCTGAACAGTGCAACCATCAGATCCTCGTCAGTGCTGTGGGTGAGCAGGCAGGATCCGACGGACCCGCTCATGCCCAGCGACTATTACTCTAGCAACAGTTCTCGATTCGGGCTTCTCGAAGCGCGGACCTTATCCTGGGTGCTCACAGCCTGATTGGTGCGTCAAGGCGGGTTTGTGCGTTCAACCTTGTGACAGCATCGTTATTACGATAAAATAATTCGATCCCTGAGACGCGTGTATTCTCAACCGCGGAAACAGTTGCGGGCACAATCGACGCCTCGCCGATTGTGCCTGGAGACAAGGGAGGAGGTGGTGAACGTCGACAGCGAGCGGATCGCGCACAGCGGGGGCGATTTCACCGACAAGATCCGTCGGTTGTTCGACTCGGTGCCCAGTGACACCGGCCGCCGCATGACCGTCAAAGAGGTCTGCCAGGCTGCCGCCGCCAAGGGGCACGACATCAGCGAGGCCTATCTGTACCAGCTGTCCCAGGGCCGCAAATCGAATCCGTCCTACAGCGCGATCAACGCGATCTCGGCAGGGTTCGGTGTGCCCGCGACCTACTTCTTCGACGACGAGCTGCGCGCCAAGGTCGACAGCCAGATCGAACTGCTGCGCTTGCTCGCCGATACGCCCGTGCAGCAGATCTACTTCCGGGCCAGGGATCTGTCCGACGAGAATGTGGAAGAAGTGCTCGAGTACGTGCGGTACCTGCGGCACAAGCAGAGTCTGCCGCCGTTGAACGACCTGCGCTGAGTTGAACGACCTGCGCTGAGTCCGACCGCGCCTCGCGACGATCACAAGCCGGCTCGCACACGGTGCGAACCGGCTTGCCTGTGACGATCAATCCTCGACCTCGGCTACCAGGCGACCGGCAACCGTTCGAGGCCGTGCACCAGCATCCCGCCCCGCATCGTGAGGTTGTCGACCGAGTCCGCGAGGCGAATCCCGGGGAACCGATGGAACAGTGAGTTCAGGGCGATCTCGAGTTCGACCCGGGCCAGATTGGCGCCGAGGCAGAAGTGGATCCCGTGGCCGAATGCCAGATGCCCCTGGCTGCCGCGTTCGAGGTCGACCGACTTCGCCCGCGGGAACTGCTCCTCGTCCTGATTCGCCGATGCCACCGACGCGATCACGCCGCTGCCCTTCGGGATCAGCTGACCGCCGATCTCGACGTCTTCGAGGGTGACCCGGTACGGTCCGCCGTCGCCGATGGGATTCACCCGAAGCAGTTCGTCCACCAGGCCGAGCGTCTTCTCGGGTGCGGTCAGGATCTGCTCGCGCAGGGCGTCGTCGCGCAGCACGTTCAGCACGAGTGAACTGGTCATACTCACCGTGGTCTCGTGCCCGGCGACCAGAATGGTGATCGCCATCATCACCACCTCGATTTCACTGAGCGCGCCGTCCTCGTCGGACTTCGTTGTCAGGGCGCTGAGCAGATCGTCGCGCGGATCGGCGCGCCGCGAATCGACGAGTTCCTTGAGGTAGGCCGCCAGTGCGAACCGATTCTTGTGCACCTCTTCCTCGCTCATATGGGTCAGCGAGACGAACGCATCCGACCACGTCCGGAACCTGTCCTGATCTTCGGCCGGAACGCCGAGCAGTTCGCAGATCACCTGGATCGGCATCGGAAACGACAGGGCCGTATTCAGATCCGCCGACGAGCCCGCCGCGGCCATCGCGTCGAGCAGTGAATCGGTGATCTCCTGGATCCGCGGGCGCAGTTCGGTGATTCTGCGATTGGTGAACGCGGCCGTCACCAGTTTGCGCAGCCGGGTGTGCTCCGGCGCATCGGTGGTGAACAGTGTGTTCGGCGGAAAGATCACGCTCGACAGTTTGGGCGCACCGGCGTCGAGCATCGCGCGGCGGCTGAACCGCGAATCCGACAGTGCCACTTTGACATCGGCGTAGCGGCTGAGAACGAAGCCTTCGTCGTTGCTGGGAAAGGTCACCGGCTTGACCGGGCACTCGGCGCGGAGTTCCTCGTAGACGGCCGGGATGTCGACGGCACTGTCTCGAGTGAAGGGATAGGGACAACGAACAGCGGAGGTGCGCTCCTCGTCGGTCGGTGCGTTGTCGGCAGGGCTGTCGCGCACGTCGGTCACAGGGAATCCGTTCTTTCGGTAGCGGAATAGCTGTCGCGCAGGGCTTTCAGTCCGGCGGCGCGCGAGGTGGTCGGCTGGTAGCCGAGGTCGCGCGCGGCTTTGGTGGTGTCGACGGTGACGGTGAGGCCGAGCAGCCACACCATCGACAAGGTCAGTGGCGGCCCGGCCTTGAAGGGCAGCCGCCAGACGGCTTCGACGACCTTCGCCAGCGTCTGCGCGGCGCGCAAGCTCACCGAACCGGCGGGAAGTTCTCGGTTCATGGCACCGGCCATCGCAGCGGCCATCTCGCCGAATTCGATGGTGCCCTCGTCCGCGACGAAGTACGCCTCGCCGCGTTCGCCGGCGGACTCCGCGAGGTGGATCGCGTGCAGCAGATTGTCGACATGGGTGGTGGATGTCAGCTGTTTGCCGTCGCCGAGCATCTTGAACTTGCCCGCGTCGATCGAGGCGACGACGGCCTCGAGGCTGTGGTCGCCGGGACCCCAGACGAAACGAGGCCGCAGGATGATGCCGTCGAGTCCGCGGCGGCATGCTTCGGTGACGATGACTTCACCGACTGCTTTCGACGCCGGGTACAGCGCTTTCGCGCCGATCGCGAGCGGGCGGCTCTCGTCCACGTCGACCATGGGCGTGCCGTCCATCACCGCCGCTTCGGAGCTGATGTGGATGAACCGGATATCGCGCGGGACGCACTCCTCGGCAACGGCGCGCAGCGCGTCTTCGTTGGTGCGGCGGTACACCTTTCGGCGCCACTCCGGCGGATGAGCCGCGGCCAGGTGGACGAAGGTGGACACCTCGTCGAGGTGCGAGGCCCACTGCGCGGGCCGGTCGAGTTCCCCACGAATCGGGGTGGCGCCGAGTTCGGTGATCGCGGCGGCGCTGCGGTCGGATCGGGCGAGTGCCCTGACTTCGATGCCGCGCGCGACGAGGTCTCGGATCAGGTGGGTGCCGATGAATCCGTTGCCGCCGGTGACGAACCAGATTCGGTTTTCAGACTGCATATATCTGCCTTTCGGGGAGCCCGATCCTCGTGCCCGGAGGAATCGGCGATTGGTCGAGAATGCATTGGAATACGTCGGTGACCATGGGGTCCGGGTCTATGCCCAGTTCGGTACGAAGAAGGGTTTGCAGATCCCGATATACGATCAATGCGTCGGTCCGTCGCCTGCAGCGATAGAGGGCGATCATCAAATATCGATAGAGGTCTTCTCGGTACGGATGTTCGCGCACCAGCGAGGTGGCTTCGCAGACGATTTCTCGATCCATGCCGAGTTCTGTCATGCATTCGATTCGAGTTTCGCGTGCGCTCAGATAGAGCTCGGTCATCGTGGTGGAAAAGGCCTGGATTTCATCCGAATCGGAAATTCCGGCCAATGGTGTTCCGCGCCATAACGACAATGCGTGACTCAATGTGGTGACGGCGCCGTCCAATGATCCGGCCCGGAATTTGTTGTGGCCTATTCGTACGGCGCGTTCGAATCGCACCCAGTCGACCGATTCGGGATCTATCTCCAGTCGGTATCCACCGTTCTCACTGGTGAGGTCACCGCGTGCGAGTCCCGCTGTTTCGATGGTTTCCCGAACTCTGCCCGCCTGTACGTGCACACCTTCTCTGGCGCGGGCGGGCGGATTGCCGTTCCAGATGATGTCGATGAGGCGGTCCACCGAAATGACGGTGTTCGGGTTCGCCAGCAGGACGCCGAGAAAAGCCGAAACATTGCGGCCTCGCACTGCTACCGGTTGCGCTGTCGGCGTGAGCAGTCGCAGCTCGCCCAGGATGCCGAATCGGCACCCGATAGGACGGGGCACGGCAAATTCGTCATGCATGGTTCAGTCCAATCACACATGACTATCGCATAATTGGATGCCATAGTCAGGGGGTATAACCGAAGGCTTTGATGCTGATTGTTACTTTAGTACAGCACTGATGACGCCGCGCGGCCAGTGACCGAGATCACAGATGTGTCAGTCGTTCCACGGCGTCGCGGCGAGATTGAAGGCGCGACTGCCCGGCGAGGCACATTCGATCGCGTAGGCCCGAAGTATCCGTCGGTAGATGATGCGGGCGTAGAGCTCTGCCTCGGCTTCTTCGCGCGTCGACAGCACGATCTGCGAGCTCGTGCGCCGCAGGAGACGGGCGGAAAGTTCGGGGCTCAGGCTCGGGGCCAGTGCCGTCAGGTTCGAATGTTGCGCTTCGACCTGGGTGCCGTGCCCGCAGAGGATATGGCCTATCTCGTGCAGGATGCCCAGTAGGGCGGCGGCCGGGGGAACCGAATGTGAGTATTCGATGAACTCGATGGAAACAGTCGAGGTCCATGCTGCGCTTATTCGCTGCGGTAGCGGTGCGGCGGTGATCTCGATCCGCCGCTTCAGCCGTTTCGAAATACCGTCGACAAGTGTCGGCACGACTTCGTCGCTCGGCACGTGGCGGATCGATGGAGTTGCCAGCAGTGCACGCAGAACAACCAATCTTCGCACTGAATCAGCCACCGGCCCCCAGTTCTGTGTCGAGGTTGACTCCGTGGCTTCACGCTACGAAATAGGGAAGTCGAGAGTATCACCCCGACTGTCGTTGATTACCGATCAATACCGTGGTCTGCGTCACTCGCATTACTGGCCATTTGTCCAGTAGCGAGAAGTTTCCTTCAGCCATTACGGTTGTGCCACACGCGAGACAGGGGACAAAGCATGCCGCCCACACCACCTCGACGGCGAATTCGTCGGGTCGCGTATGCGATTGCCGGCATTTTCTGCCTGACCTTCGCCATTTTCGAGATGGCCAAACACGGGCAGCCCACGCTGACAGTGGGGATCATCGCGTTGATCGCACCGGACCTCACCCTGCTCATCGGCCGCACCCCGCCCGAGCGGGGCAGGCTGGCGCCGGCCGCCGTCCCCTATTACAACCTCGCGCATCGCGCAGCGGGCCCGTGGGCGGTGCTGCTGTACTTCGCCCTGGTCCCAGACCTGTTCGGGGACGCGATATCGGGTCCGCTGGAGTACCTGCTGCCCAGCACGATCCCCGAAGCCGCGGCCGGATTCACCGTCGGACTGTCGTGGATGGCGCACATCTGCGTCGACCGCGCGCTCGGCTTCGGCTTGCGGGCACCGGACGGTCGAGTGCGGGACTAGCCCCACCGAAAGTTAAGCGCCCCAACAGATTTCCGCAACGACCAGCGACAACAGCAGATGATGGGAAACAGATGTCCGAGTACTTGGTGATCGGTTCCGGCCCGGTCGGCCGCGCCGTCACGTCGATCCTCGTCGAACAGGGCCATACGGTGACGATGGCCACCCGATCGGGTTCCGGGCCCGATCTGCCGGGAGTCACCCTCGCCGCCGCCGACGCGTCGGCACGCGAGCAGATCGAACCGCTGGCCCGCGGGGCGGCAGCCATCTTCTGCGCGGTACACGGCTCGAAGTACTCGGCGCCGGTCTGGCGGGCCGAGCTGCCGCCCATCGAGGCGGCGGTGCTGGATGTCGCGGCCGAACTGTCGATCCCGGTCGTCTTCCCGGAGAGCATGTACGCGTTCGGGGCACCGGACGGGCCGATGACCGAGACCTCCCCGCAGACGGCGAGCACCGGCAAGTCGTTGATCCGGGTGGAACTGCTGCGTAACCGGGACGCCCATGCGGCGCAGACGATCAGCGTGGCGGCATCGGACTTCTTCGGCCCGCACGCCACGACTTCGCATGTGGGTTCGCTGGTGGTGCCGAAGGTGCTGGCGGGCAAGTCGGTACTGGCTCTCGGCGCTGTCGATCAGCCGCATTCGTTCACCTATGTCCCGGACCTGGCACGCGCGATGGTGACCGCGGCCGCGCAGGCGCAGACCAGGACCGAGTCGAACCGCTTGCTGTTCGCGCCCACCGGTCCGCCACTGACCATGGCCGAGATGACCGCGCGCGTGGCCGACGTCGCCGGTGTCGACAAGGTGACCGCGCGGGCGATTCCGGCGTGGCTGGTACGGGCTGGCGGTGTGCTGGTGCCCGATATGCGGGAGATGGCCGACGTGCTGCACCAGTGGACCCAGCCGTATGTGGTCGATTCCAGCCGTTCGGAAGACGAGCTCGGGCTGAAGCCGACTCCCCTCGACGACGCGCTCGCCGTGACCGTCGAGTGGGCGCGCAACAGCTGACCTGACCCGAAAACGACACTGCCCCTGTGTGCTTCGAGAGCGCACAGGGGCAGTGTCGTCTTCGCCGGGCGAGTTACCTGTTCGCGCTGAGCAGGTCGCCGCGCTGGCGCTGCAACCGGAAGTAGGCGTTGGACAGGATCCGCAGCCGCAACGGCTTGGCGATGTTCAATGCCCGGTACAGCGAACTGCGCGCGAGCACCCCGACCGGGTGCCCGATCGAGAACAGCCACTCCTGACGCAACTGCAGACCACGCGACGCGGCGACGTCGGGCTCGCGCACGCCCTGGAACTCGAGCACCGCGGTATCGAGCCGGGCATCGCGGCCGGCCGTTGCGCCGAACGCGGCCGACACGAGTTCGGCGAGCACCACACCGTCGATCAGCGCGTGGTTCACACCCTGGCCGAGTACCGGTGAAAGGGTGTGCGCCGCATCGCCGATGAAGACGAGGCCGGGGCGCGACCAGCGCGGCATCCTGGACGTGAAGATGTCGAGGGTCGAGGTGTCGGTGAACCGGGTGACGTGCTCGCGGACCAGGTCCGACAGCTCCGGCGCCAGATCCGAGATCCGCTGGTGCAGCGTGGCGATACCGCTCTTGCGCAGCTCGCCGAGGCTGCCCTTGGGAATGTTGAAGCCGACCCGGACCATATCGGGATAGGTGGGGATGAACAGGCCGTGGTCGGCGCCGTGCATCCTGATCCGATAGGTCTCGGTGTCCCACTGCTCGGGCAGCGGGGTGCGCATCCACACGACGTCGCGGTCGAGCTGGATCCGTTCGTAGTCCAGCTCCGACATGGCGACCGTCTTGGAATAGCGGCCGTCCGCACCGACGACCAGCGCGGCGCGCACTTCGTGTGCGCCGTCGGCATCGGTGAAGCTCAGGCCGAGCACTCGGCCGTCGTCGATGATCAGGTCGGTCACGTTGGCACCGCGCAACATCCGGAAACCGTCCGACTCCGCGGCGGCCTTCTCCAGCGCGTTGAGCAGCGTCGGCTGCGGCACCTCGCGCGGGTAGGGCTGCGGGTAGTCGAAATCGGCGAAGTCCGCCGACATCAGCAGGTGCCCGGCTTCGGAGATCTCCAGCTTCCTGGTCACCAGGGCGCCGGTCGCGGTGATGTCGTCGAGCACGCCGAGGGCATCGAGCAGGGCGACGGCATCCGGTGACAGGGACTCACCGCGGAAGGAACGCTCGGTGGTGAGCGTCTTCTCGACGACCGTCACCGACAGCCCGGCCCTGCTGAGCGCGACCGCCGCCGACAACCCGCCCGGACCGGCTCCGATGATCGCGATATCGGTGGAGTAGGTGGTCATTAACTGGCCTTTCGACGGAGAGTGTGGGGTGCGTGGTCGCTTCCGCGGCGACCCCAGAATTCGATGGCTTTGTCGACCACGGTGTCGCGGAGGGTGGGTGCGGCAGCGCCGGAGAAGAAGTGGTCGGCGTCGAGGAACGACAAGGTGACGTCGGAGCCGGTGTCGCGCCAGGCGTCGACCCGTTCGGGTGCGACGAGACCGTCGGCGGTGGCGCCGATGACGTGGGTCGGCACGGTGAACTCGTCGGCGGGCGCGACGAACCGGAACCGTTCGCACATGCGCAGGTCGTCGCGCACCGTCGGCAGCAGCGGCGCCAGCCATTCCGGCCTGCGCAGCAGCGCTTCGGGGACGCCGCCGAACCGGGCCAGCGCCGCGGCGAAGGCCGCGTCGTCGAGGGTGTCGACGCCGATGGAGAGCGGGTCGAGCTGCGGTGCCGAAAAGGCCGCGACGACAAGGCCGGTCGGCGGTTCGAGGCCTTGTTCGACCTGGTGGCGCGCTACCAGGTAGGCCAGCAGCGCACCCATGCTGTGGCCGACGAGGACGTAGTCACCGGTCATCCGGTCGGCATACCGGTCGGCGACGTATTCCACGACCGATTCGACGGTCTCGTGGACCCGGCGGCCGCCGATCGGTTTGCTCGACGGGAGTTCCACGGCGGTCAGCTCGACCCCGTCCGGCACGTGCTCGCGCCAGGGCCGGAACGCGGTGGGGGCGCCGCCCGCGTAGTGGAAACACAGCAGCTTCAGCGGTGTGCCGGTGTGCGGTGCGCGGGGTTCGACCCGGGCGGGGGTGTATCGGGTGAGTACGGCTTCGGTCCGATCGGTCATGCGGTGCTCCGAGCATCGACGAAGGGAGTGCGGGCGGTGACGGCGGTGGCACGGCCCCTGGCCCGCCGGATCAGCGGCGGAAGATGTTTCAGGCCGACGGGGACCCCGGCGAAGTCGGCGAGTTCACCGGCCAGGGTCAGCGCGATATCGGCCATGTGGTTCGGCGATCCGTGGACGTCGTCGAAGGCGAAGACGCTCGCGCGCCGGACTTCGGTGACGAGCACTGTCACGTCCTCGGGTGGCACGATCTCGTCGCGTCGGCTGGCGACGGCGGTGACGCGGGCGGTGATCCTGGCGAGCTCGCCCGGTGTCACGGCGAACCGGCCGAGTTCGCCGGGCAGCCGGTCCACCGCGATGCCGGTCGTCTTCGCCAGTGCGTCCTTGGTGGTCTCCGGGAGCTGTTGCCACCAGTCGCCGTCGGTGAACAGGTGGCGCATCGGCGGCCCGACCGAGAAGATCCGCTCGATGCGCGGGTCGTGTGCGGCGGCCCGCAGTGCGACGGTGCCGCCGAAACTCATGGCGGAGGCGAAGATTCGATGTACCGGAGTCACCGCGGCGAGTGCGTCGAACAGCTCGCTCAGGTCATGACCGGAGCTGTCCCGATACTCGAGGGGGTGCTCGCCGACGCCGGGCAGTTCGGTGAGCACCACGGTCATGCCGAATCGGCGGCCGAGTTCGACGAACCGCGCCCACTGCTCCTTGATGCTGACGATCCCGCCGCACACCACCAGCACATCGCCGGTGTTGCCCCACGGCGCCTGGCTCCGTTCGGCCAGCCACACCGGCACCTCGCTGCCCGCGACCGGCAGCAGCACCCGGCGCACACCGGCGGTCGCGGCCCAGCTCCCGAACGCGTCGACGCACAGTTCGTGTGCGGTGGCGGCGTCGGGGGTCGCGACGAACGGGAACCGGGCCAGGTTCAGATACGGCACCGCGTCGCGGTAGCGCTGCTGGTCGTATTCGCGCCGACCGGCCGCGAGCCACACCGTCGACCAGCCCGTCGGGCCGTCGTCGAGGGTGTCGATCGTCGCCAGGATTTCCTCCGCGCGCTGACTCGGCAATCCCTGGGCGGCGGCGTGCAGCCGCACCAGCTCGACGCGTTCGGCCAGGCTATGCATGGTT
This sequence comes from Nocardia sp. NPDC058705, assembly GCF_042749305.1. NCBI lineage: Bacteria > Bacillati > Actinomycetota > Actinomycetes > Mycobacteriales > Nocardiaceae > Nocardia > Nocardia sp. NPDC058705. Next base: position 86,262 of record NZ_JBHYRN010000022.1, read on the forward strand.
CCTCCAGTGGTGTGCCGCGCTGATCCGCAGACCGTGATGGGTGGTGGTCCCGATTCGGGTGCGGTGCCCGTCCGGCGCCGCGACATTCCGGGTGGTCGAGGCGGTGTCACGGGTGGGCAGCCCGACGCAGACCAGCCGCGGCGCAACGGTCAGTCCGGTGCCGCGGGCCTTCAGTACGGCTTCCTTGATCGTCCACAGCGCGATGAGCGCGTCGTTGAGCTGATCAGGGTCGAGGTCGGCGAGCTGCGCCAATTCGTCTGGATGTGCGACGGCGGCGGCGAAGGCGGGGGTGTAGATCGGCCGGTCGCTCGCCTCGATGTCGACGCCGACTCCGACGTCGCTCGCGCCGCTGTCCACCACCGCGACCGCCATGGCGTCGCCGGTGTGCGACAGGCTGATCGCGACCGGCGCGGGCGCTGTGCCCCGCCACGCGCGTGGTGGCCGACCGGGTTCGCTGTCGATGTCGATCTCACTGTCGTCGCAGCCGAGACGCTCGGCCACGACGGCCCGCAGGAGCGCACGGGAGGCGAGCATCCGGCCTCGCGCGAACGCGGAGGTCATCGCGTTCCACCGGTCGAAGGCGGTGCCGAGTACCGCGCGGAGCTGCGATTCCGGCGGCGTGGTCGCCGGCAGCCAGTCGGCGACGGCGGCCAGCCGGACCCGGGCGCCCAGGTCCCATCCGGTGCCGATCTCGGCCCAGTCGCCTGCCTCGGTCACGGCTGCTCGCTGTCCGGTTCGCGCAGGTGCCCGGCCAGTGCGGACAGCACGTCGGCGGCGAGCGCGCCGTCGATGACCCGGTGGTCGAAGGTCAGGCTCAGCGGCAGTACGGGGCGCACGACGATCTGCTCGGTCCCGTCCACGGTGACCGCGACGGGCTTGCGCGTGATCCGGCCGAGCCCGATCGTGACCGTGGTCCCGCCGTAGGAGAAGAACCGGGCGACCTCCGCGTGGCCGAGCGAACTGACCGCGACGGTGCCGAGCCGTGCCGGGCCGCCCGATCGACGGGTGACAGCGGCGAAGACCAGCCGGGCCACCGACAGCGGCAACCGGTGCAGCGTGCGGATGCCCGCCAGTTCGTCGAGTTCCTCGGCCGCGGTGTCGCGCAGTCGCTCGACCTGGTCCTGGATCTGATCCAGCGACATCGCGGCGACGTCGGGCACCACCGCCGACGCGGCACAGCGCACGTCGTTGATCGTCTTGTCCAGTGCCAGTTTCACATCGACGGTGCGGTGCATCGTCACCTCGGACTCCCACAGCCCGCCGATGGTCGCGTTCGCCTGCGGATACTCGGTGAGGGTGCGGGCCAGCGCCGACATCACATAGGTGACGACGGAGATCTTGCGGTCCGCCCGGCGCTGGTGCTCGGTCAGCGCGGTCGCGTCGACCTCGGTGTCGAGGTAGACCGCGCCCGCGGACCTGGCATTGGCCAGGAAGGCCAGCGTGTGGCGCCGTTCCCGCGCCAGCGGGGTGACCTGCGTGTCGGTCATGACACGGCCTGCGCGGTGACGGCCCGGTACAGGTCTCCGAGGGAGGTGACCTCGATCAGTTCACTCATCTCGAGGGTGCTCCCGGTGGCCGATTCGATCCCGGTGAGCAGCTTCATCAGATAGACCGAGTCCCAGTCGTTCAGGCTGTCGAACGGGGTGTCCAGATCCTCGGCGGCGTAGAGCAGTCCGGTTTCGTTCACGATGAGTTCGACGAATTCCGATTCGGTCACGGCGTTGGTACTCCTTCAGCGATCAGTGCGTCGTGGTCGGCGACCTCGATATGTGGGGGCAGCTGCGGCGGGTCGCCGAGTTCGAGCCGGTAGCTCGCGTCGTGTGCCGACTGCGAGACGGTGCCGAAACCGAGGCCGGCGAACAGGTTCGCGGCTTTGGCGTTCTTGGGTGAGGCGAGGAAGGCGCCGGTGACCGCAGTAGCGCCCGCGGCCTCGGCTCGTCGGCAGATCCAGGCGATCACGGCATCTTCGACATTGCGGCCGAGCACGCGGCACGACATCGCGAAGTTGTCGATATGCCAAGTGTCCGAGGTGATTTCGACGAAAGCAGCGCCGATCAGCCCGTGGTCGCCGTAGCGGTCGGTGCAGCGAACACCGAACACTGCGGCGTCGGGCGAGTCACGCAGTGCGGCAACGACACTGGGATCACGGCGCACGGTAGTGGTGTTGAACTGGTTGGTACGTAAGGTGATCTGCGAGATTCGGGCGATTTCGGCATCGGTGGGCTCGGTGATCTCGATGCGAGTCGCCAACCCCACCAGGTAGTCGGCGATCGACCCGGCCGAGCGCTGGAATTCCAGCCGCTGGGTTTCGGCCCGATACCGCTGCGCGCGCTCGAGGTCGTCGGCGGTCACGTGCAGTGACCGGAAGTAGCCTGCCCGCAGCACCGCGTGCGCGTGCAACGCGGGCTCCTTGTGATCGACCGCGACCACCCGCACCGACGGCAGTGCGGTCCGCACCGAACCCCGTTCGGAGACACTGTCATCGACGAAGACCAGCGAATCCAGGCCGATGTTCAGGCCCTGCGCGATGGCCTCGATATTGCCCGGTTTGGGATTCCAGTCGGCGGCGATCGTGACGAAGTCGTCCTCGCCGAGATCGACGTTCGCGTTGTCGCGCAACGTGGTTCGCACCAGCTCGTCGTCGTTCTTGCTGCTGATGGCGAGCAGCACGCCCTGCGCCGCGAGATGGCGGACAACGCCCTGCATCGCCGAGAAGCACTCGCCTACCGGGCCTTCGCCGGACACCACACCGGTCGGACCCACCTCGCTGAGCACCTCACCCCACATCGTCCCGTCCAGGTCGACGACGAGACATTTGCTGGTCCGGCCGCGCAGGGCGGCGACGATCGCCGCGATCTCGCGACCGAGTTCGGTGAAATAGCCTTCGGAGAAACGGATCTGGGCGTAGGCGGCCAGCCGATCGTCGGCGAGCGAGCCCGCCTGGGCGAGGATCGGCGCGGAGTCGATCACGTACACCCCCGCCAGCTCCTGCGACAGGCGCAGCAGCGTGCTGTTGGCTTCCCGCCATGCCAGCGACAGCTGGGTACGCGAGGTCATGTCGACGATCTCGGCCATCCGGCGCGGCGGCAACTCGACGGTGGTGAGCAGCACCGGGCAGCTGCTGCGCTCACGAAGACCGCCCACCGCGACGACGAGTTCGTCGAGTACGGCGGCCCAGGCGTCGGCGACCTGCTCCGGTGTCCACACTGCCGGGAGGCGGCGGAACACTTCCTGACCGTCCAGGACACAGACGATGGCGTCGGCCTCGGCTTCGCCGTCGACGCCGGTGAGCAACTCGGTCATGTACTGGGCGTAGTCACCGACATGGATCGTCGGTACGAAGCCGCGGAATCCGAGCATGCCCGCCAGTGGCGCGCGCAGCGGGGCGAGTGTCGAACTGCCGACGACACACACGGTGGCGCTGGGCAGTGCGGGATGGTGTCCGGCCACGGCGTCGGCGTCGGCGGTGACCAGCAGTTGGCCGATCCGGCACAGGGTGTCGTCGTCCTGGTCGGGCAGGCCCGCGATGATCTCGTCCAGCTGTGCTTCCAGCCGACCGGATCGCCGCAGGTCCCTGGCGTGCTCGAGCAGATTCACGACAGCCCCTCCACGACGAAGCCGCCCTTGATCCATTTGCTCGACTCGATGGCCGCCAGCACGGCGCGTTCACCGGGGCCGATGAGCCCGGCCAGCGCGTCGAGTTGCAGGAAGGGCAGCGCGTTGCCGTTGTTGCCGGTCGAGGCGACGACGGAGATGTCCTTCGCCGACGCGACGTCGAGTTGCCGCACGATCTTGTCGGTCATCCGGCCCGAAAGTTGGGGCGGCATCAGGTAATCGATGCTGTCGCGGTCCCAGCCGGTGGTCCTGAGCAGTTCGGCGACCACCTCGGCGGCCATGTCCGGCACCAGCGCCTCGATGGCCTTGTAGTCCTCGTTCAGCGCCATGATGTCGCTGTCGCGGTCGGCGATGCCGAACCATTCGATCTGCTGACCGGGGGCGCGACCACGGCCGGTGAACCGGTTGATCACGTGCGAGAGCCGCATCCGCGCACCGGCGTCGTCGTAGGACACCACCACCGCACCCGCGCCGTCACCGAACAGCACGTAGTTGACCAGTTCGGCGGGCGACATCTTGCTGTTGGCGTCGCGGTCCAGGCGCAGGTGTTTGACGCAGACATCGGCACCGATCACCAGGCCGGTCGGCGACTGCGGCGACAGCCGTGCCATCGCCACGTCGAGCGCGGCGATCGCACCGGCGCAGCCGGACTGCAACTGGTAGGTCGGGACCTGGTCGATTCCCAGCTCGTCGGCGACCAGGTTCACCGAGGTGGGCATGAGGTGGTCCGGGGTGGCGGTGCCGAGCACGATGAAGTCGATCTCGCCCGCGTCGACGCCCGCGTCGGCCATCGCCGCCGAGGCGGCGGAGGTGGCCAGCGCGCTCAGCGTCGAGGTGCGTGCTCCGGTCTCGATGTCGACGGCGAAGTGCCGGGTTCTCGTGCCGACGAACAGGTCGATCCATTGCGCGTTGGCGCCGAATCGCTGTGACAGCGTGACGTTGTCGATCGCGGGACCGGGCAGTGCGGTGCCGGTGCCGAGGATATTGGCATGGGCGCTCATCGATGGTTCTCCTTCGTCAGCGTGGTCACCAGTTCCACCAGTTCCCCCACCGTCCTGATGTCGCTGTGCAATTGCTCAGGTCCGGGCGCCGCTGCCAAGCCGAGTCGAGGGGCGATCCGATCCGCGAATTGCATGATCGTGATCGAGTCGAAGCCGAGGTCGTCGCGCAGATCCTGGTCCGGTCGCAGATCGGCCGGACGGTAGTCGCCGATGTCGCCCAGGACGGCGATCACCGCGCTGTACACGCTCGACGGGTCCGCTTCGACGGCAGCCGGTTTCGTCGGCAGGACATGGTGTCCGGCGACGGCGCGCACCGGCGCGGTGAGCCCGGCACTGGCCGCCGAGACCAGGAAGCGCTCGCCGTCGCTGAACACGTAACCCGGCAGTCGCCGGATCCGGTGATCGGCGCGGTCGTACAGGGCACTCCAGCCGATGTCGACACCCGATTCCCACAGCGAGGCCAATGTCGCCGCGAATTCCAGCCCGTCGGATTTCTCGCCGGGGATCGGGGTGAGGATCGTGCTGTCCGGCAGCGCGGCCGAGGCCCGCAGGATGCCCGAAAGCACACCGCGCGGACCGATTTCGACCACGTGGGTCGGCCGGAGCGCGGCCAGTGCGCGCGCTGCCCGGTCGAACAGGACCGGTTCGGTCACCTGGCGAGCCCAGTAGTCGGGAGTCAGGTCATCCGGTTCCAGCAGTGCGCCGGTCACGGTGGACGCCATCGGGATCACGCCCTCCGCACCCTCGGTGACCTGGGCCGCCGCCTCCCGTACCGCGGCCTGCGCGGGTGCCATCAGCGCCGAATGGAAGGCGTGCGACACGGTGAGCGCCTTGACCCGGACACCGTCGGCCCGCAGCTTCTCGGCGATGGTCTCGACCGCCTCCGCGACACCGGCGAAGACGACCGACGAGGGCCCGTTGACCGCGGCGATGCCCGCACCGTCGATGCTCTCGGCGAGGGCGAGCGCGGCGTCGTACCCGCAGTCCGCGGCGAGCATGGCGCCCCCGCGGGCCACCGCCTGCATGGCCTCACCACGCGCGGACACCAGTCGGGCCGCCTCGGTGAAGGTCATCCGGCCCGCGCAGACCGCGGCGGCGAATTCGCCGACACTGTGCCCGATCACGGCGGCCGGGTGCACCCCGAAGCCGGCGAAGGTTCGTGCGAGGGCGATCTGGACGGCGAACAGGGCGGGCTGGCTGACCGCGGTCTCGTCGAGCGAACGCCCTTCGGCGTCGGCACCGGACTCGATCGCGGCGATGATCGACGAACCCGTGATCTCCGCCATGGCGTCGTCCACGTCCTGGAGGTGGGTGCCGAAGGCCGGGAGACGGAGCCTCAGATCGAGGCACATCCGCCGGTACTGGGCGCCCTGTCCGGTGAACGCGAAGACGATCCGTGCCCCACGCGGCGTTTTCGTCGCCGCCGCGGCCCGACGGTCCGCATGCGCCAGCGTGTCGAGCAGGGAGCTCGCGCCGGTCGCGGGAATCGCGATGCGGACACCGAGCCCGGATTTGACGTGGTTGCTCGAATAGCATTGCCGCAGCCAGTCATTGGCGTCGATGCCCGCGGCAACGGCGGCCAGGTTGCGAGCCAACGCGTCACCGTTGTTGGCCGTCACCGTGAGCACACCGAGTGTGCCGTTGCCCTTGGGGCGGCGCGCGCGTTCGGCCGAGGCCAGCACCACGTGCGCGTTGGTCCCGCCCAACCCGAAACTGCTGACGCCGGCGTACAACTGGCCGCGGCCGAGCCGCTCGGCGCCGGCGGCCAGGCGCAGCCCGTGGGCCGCGAGATCCAGTTGCGGATTCTCCTCGTCGGCGAACAGGGTCGGCGGCACGATGCGTTTGTCCAGTGCCAGACAGGCTTTGATGAACCCGGCGATACCCGCGGCGCCCTCGCAGTGCCCGATATTGCCCTTGACCGAACCCAGAATCCGGGTGCGAGTGGGTTCACCGGCGACGATGCCGCGCAGCGCCCTGACCTCCACCATGTCACCGAGAGTGGTTCCGGTGCCGTGCCCTTCGATGAAGTCGAGGTCCTGCGCCGTACAGTTCGCGGCAGCGAGGGCCTTCGTCATCACCCGTTCCTGGCCCCAGCGGGTCGGGGCGGTCAAGCCGTTGCTCCGGCCGTCCTGGCCGACGGCGGAACCGGCGATCAGGGCATACGGTTCGGGCGCGTCGTCGGGACGGTCCTCACTGCGGCGCAGCACCACCGCGCCGACGCCTTCGCCGCGACCGATGCCGCCGCCGTTGCCGCTGAACGGACGGCAGCGCCCGTCTGCGGCGGACAACCCGGCCTGGGTGTAGAACACCGAAAGCGCTGGTGTGAGCATGAGATTCACGCCGACGGCCACCGCGATGTCGCATTCGCCGTTGCGCAGCGCGTTGGCGGCCAGGTGGACCGCGACCAGCGACGACGAGCAGGCGGTGTCCACCGCGAGGCTCGGGCCGCGCAGGTCCAGCTGATAGGACACCCGGTTGGCGATCATGCAGAACCCGTTGCCGACGCCACGCTGCGGCGACATGCCCGCGTAGTCGGCCAGATGCAGGGTGCCCCAGTCGCTGGACATGACACCGACGAACACACCGGTGTCGCTGCCGCGCAACGCCTTCGGGTCCAGGCCCGCGTTCTCCAGCGCCCGCCACACTGTGTGCAGCACCATCCGCTGCTGGATGTCCATCGCTTTCGCCTCGACGGGGGCGATGCCGAAGAACTCACAGTCGAACGTTTCGGGATCGGTGACGAAACCGGCGAAGCGGGTGTTGGCCCGTCCCGGTCCGCCGTCGGGGTCGTAGTACTCGTCGATCGGCCACCGCTGCGGTGGCACCGCGCTGACGCCGTGCTCGCCGCGCACCAGCAGATCCCAGAAGTCCGCAGGCGAGTCGGCGGCGGGGAAGCGGCAGTCGATACCTGCCACGTCCACCGTCGACCGCACGGGCTCCCTCGATTCGGAAGTCATTGCCGTGGACCGGTTTCGGTGGCAAGGAACTCGGCCATCGCGGTGACGGTGGGGTAGTCCCAGGCCAGCGTGGGTTCGACGGCGATGCCGAGGGTGTCCTCGATTTCGCCGCAGAGCGTGATGGCGTAGACCGAGTCGAGTCCGTACTCGGCGAGCGAGCGGTCGTGGTCGATGGCCTCGGCGGTCGTGTCGAGGTATCCCGCCACCTTGGTCGCCAACCAGTCGGCGATATCGGCTTCGGTCATTACCGGGCTGAGGTCGGTCATTGCTTCTCCTGGGGGATCGAGCGGAGTACCGGTGCGGCGTCGAGGCAGTGGCTTCGCCCCGTTCGGGTGCGCTGGGTGAGTTCGTCGAAAACGGTGTCCACGTCGGCGATGTCGACGTCGGGTCGAAGACCGGTGCGCCGGGCCTCGATCGCCGCGACGGCGAGCCGGGCCCACACGGCGGTGAACGGGTCGGGGCTGACCAGGTGGTGACCGGTTGCCGCGGCGATCGCGAGCAGCTCGCAGTAGCGGGCGGCCACGGCCATCGGGCGCGGCCCGGCGTCGATCCCGAGTTCGGTCCGTGCCAGCCCGCGTGCCGCGTCGCCGAAGGCGGGCAGAGTCCGGGCGGTGGTGGCCACGCTGCCACCACCGCCGGATCCGGCGTCGTGCAGCGCCGCGAGCGCGGACGGCAATCCCGCCAGATAGGGATCACCGACCGGGACTCCGATCCGCAACCGGTCGAACGGGATGTCCCCGCCGGTAGTGGTCGGAGTGAACAGGTGCTCCGCCGTGGTGCCGGTCTCGGCATCGCGGGTCAGGCGGGGCAGGTGGGGCAGGATGCTGAGCAGGCAGGAGGTGCCGCCCGCGTGGCCGATGCCGATCGGGCCGACATCCCGGAAGTGCTTGCCGAACAGCCCGGACGGGCCGCTGCGCAGATAGAACCGCGCGCCGAGCACCACCGCGAGGTACTCCATGGCCTGTTCGAGTAGTTGTGGGGCAAGGTATTTCGCGGCGGCCGTGTGGGTGGCGACCGCGTCGGGGTTGCTGTGGATGCGACGTGCGACGGAGCCGACCATGGCGTCGGTGGCGAGCAGCAGTGCGTGTGCCAGCGCGATATTGGTGCGGGCGTGCTCGAGCGAATCCACGGTCCGTCCGCGCAGGACGCGCTGTGCGGCGAACGAGGACGCGATGTGCAGCGCCATGTCCACCGGGCCGATGCCGGCGCTCGCCATCACTGTCCGGCTCACCTGGAACGATCGCAGCGCGATCTCGGCGCCGGTGCCGCGCGCCCCGACCAGATCCGCGGTGCGGACCGGATGCCGATCGAAGTCGAAGCCGCTCAGGGTGACTCCGCGCAACGCGGTCGTGGGGAAGCGGGGGAGTCGGCCGACGGTACGCGTCGTATCGGTGAGGTCGACGAGGAACAGTGAATGCGACCGGCCCGGCCGGTCGTCGGTCCGTGCGAAAACCACGGCCGCACTGGCACGGTGGGCGTTGTTGATGACTTCCTTGCGACCCTCGAGCAGGTAGCCGCCCTCGGACTCGACCGCCCGCATCTCGTTGGACGAGAAGTCGTTGCCGTGGTCGAGTTCGTGGTAGGCGACCGATACCTTGCCACCGTCGAGGATGGTGTTCGCGAGCGAGGCCTGCTGGGCGGCATCGCCGGCGGTCCAGACGTTGAGCCCGGCCATCAGCGTGGTCACGCCGTAGCCGAGGCCCAGTGAGGCGTCGCGGGCGAACACCGGACGAAGGGCGCCGATCAGGTCCGGAACCGAGCGCAGCGTGCCGCCGAGTGCGGCGGGGACGAAGGCGGCGTTGAGCCGGGCGGTGTCGAGAAGGTCCTCGGCACCGTCGGCGAGGCGGCGCATTTCGTCGGCCGCGAGAACGGCGTCGGCGGGCATCGGGCCCGCCGCGTCGAAGGGGTCGCCGAGGGCGGCCTCGATCGACTCGCCGCAGGCGGTGATGGGCAGTGTCGAGGTCACTTGGTTCCTGCCTTCGTCGCGCGGTGTCCGGCCTCGCCGAGCACACTGATTCGTTGTGCGCCAGGCAGTTCCAGCGCCGCGGCGAGCAGTCGATCCGTCGTCCCGTAGGTGCCGTCGAATTCGCCGACGTCACCGCGCAGGCTGCCGAGTACCCGGCCGAGGACGGCTTCGAGCCACAGCCCGTCGTGCCAGAGCGGGTGTCCGGCGCGGTCGGTGCGGTTGGCGTACCAGAAGTGGATGGCACAGGCCACGCCGAGGCACAGCGACAGGCGTTCGGCCACGACGAACGACGAGTTCGGGGTGTCGGCGGCATTGAGCGGTTGGGCTGCCGCCCTTGCGGTTTCGGCGCCGGTGAGCTGGCTCGCCTCGGCGATCAGTGTCCGCAACGGCTCGGGTGTCCCAGGGTCATGTGCGGTCGCTTCCGCGACAGCCGCCAGTGACCGCAGTGCGCTCGACCCGCGTTTGGCCAGCAAGCTGAGCCGCGCGTACTCCACCGGCTCGGGGTCCAGGTTCAGTCGGCAAGTCTCCGACATCGTCTCGGCGGGCAGCGCGCCCTTGCCCGACACCAGCGAGAACTGGCTGATCAGCGACGACAGGTTGACCACCGTATTGCCGTCGAACAGCGAGACGATGCGGTGATCACGTTCGATCCGGCCGAGCACCCGGTCGTCGCCGTCGAGCACGGAGCGGGCACCGACCAGCCCGCGCAACCGGCGGATCATGGCTTCGGTGCGGGTCGGGACGAGGAACTTCGCGGCCGCGCAATGGACCGACAGTTCGGCCGGGAGGTTGTGGATCGAGCGGGCGACCACGAAGGCGAACGCCTCGTTCAGGAACTGGTCGGCGAGTGCCTCACCGAGAATCCGGCGTGCGTCGGGCAGCTCGATGAGTGTGCGGCCGTAGAGGTTTCGGGTGCGTGCGAACTCCAGCGCCGCCTCGAGCGCACTGTCCGCCGCGCCGAGCGAGAGCGCACAGCACAGCGTGCGCGTCAATTGCAGTCCGCGCAGCACGGTTTCGAGCCCGGTGCCGGGGCGCCCCACCAGATCGGCCTCGTCGACGATCGCGGAGTCGATCCGGATTCCGCTGATGTCGGCGCCGCGGATCCCGTGGGTGAGTTCCTTGGGCACCGGTCGGTGCGCGTCGTGGCGTGCCTTGTCGTAGAACACCAGGTCGAATCCGCGCGGACCGCCCTCGGGCTTGCTGCGCACCAGCAGTGTCAGCGCGCCGCCCCTGGTGGCGTTGTTGATCAGCCACTTCTCGCCGTCGAGAACGAGATTGTCCTGATCGTCGCGGGTCAGACGCATGTCCCCGGACAGCAGGTCGCTGCCGTGGCCGCGTTCGGTGAGGCCCCAGCTCACGGCCGTCCCGGCCAGGATCACATCGGCGACCCGCTGTGCCAACTCCCGGTCGGCACCGACCCACACGGTCACCGCGCCGAGGAAGGTCTTGCCGTGCGCGACGGCGAGGGTGACGTTGCGTCCCGCGATCGTGCGGATGATGCCCATGGTCTCGGCGTAATCGTCGAGCTTGCCGCCATATTCGACGGGAACGTAGTACTCGAACACGCGGTTGTCGTCGAGCAGCGCCACAGCGCCGGTGGGGAATTCATCGATCCGGTCGGCCGCGTTCAGCGCACTGTGCCCGGCCGGGTTGTCGAGTTCGGCACCGGCGCCGAGGATTTCGTCCAGGTCGTCGTGAGTCGTCGGCGCCGTCATGACACCGTCACCTGTTCGGTCAGTGCGGTGACCTGGCCTGCTTCGTACAGGTCACGCATCCGCACCCGGCGGATCTTGCCGCTGGTGGTCCTGGCGACCGAACCCTTGCGCACGAGCACGACTTCGGCGATGGGGGTGCTGAATTCGGCCCGGACCACATCGCGGATCTCCGAGATCACCGCGGCGTGCGCGGTGTCGGCGAGCAGTTCGGGACGGATCTCGTGCACCAGGACGAGCCGTTCGGGCTGACCGACCGTGAACGCCGCGCCCACCCCGGCCGCGACGGCGGGGGAGACGGTGCGGGCGGCCCGCTCGATGTCGTGGGCGTACAGGTTGCGACCGTTGACGATGATGGTGTCCTTGATCCGGCCGGTGACATAGAGGCTGCCCTCGGAGAACGCCCCGAGATCACCTGTGCGCAGCCATTTTTCGCCGCTACGACCGACGATCTCGGCTGCGAAGCTCTCGGCGCTCTTCTCGGGCATGTTCCAGTAGCCCGCGGCGACACTCGTGCCGTGCACCCAGATCTCGCCCACCGCACCGGGTTCGACTTCCTGAAAGGTCTCGGGGTCGACGATGGCGACCTGCAGTGTGAGCGGCCTGCCGCTGCCGACCAGCGTTCTGACCTGAGCCTGCGATCCCGGCGCCGGTGCCTGCAACACATTGCCCGCGAACGCTTCCGCGTCCACATCGACGACGACGGGTTCGTCGCCCACCGGCGTACCGGTGATGAACAGCGTGGCCTCGGCCATCCCGTAGACCGGCATCACCGCCGATCGCCGCAATCCGCGCGGCCCGAGCTTGGCCAGGAACTTGTCGATGGACTCGGCCTGGATCGGTTCGGACCCGTTGAGCACCGATCGCACACAGCTCAGGTCGATGTCGGTGATGGCGTCGTCGTCCACCCGGCGGGCGACGAAGTCGAACGCGAAGTTCGGTGCCACGCTGATCGTGGCGCGGTAGCGGTCCATGGTCTGGATCCACCGGACCGGGCGCTTGATGAAGGTCACCGGCGACATGAAAACCGCTGTGCCACCGACGAACAGCGGATGCAGGATCATCCCGATCAGGCCCATGTCGTGGTACTGCGGCAGCCAGGACGCCATGATGAGGTCGTCGCCGGTTTCCAGAGCCGCCCGGATCTCGATCTCGTTGGCGACGAGATTGGCGTGGGTGACGATCACGCCCTTCGGATCGCCGGTCGAGCCGGAGGTGTATTGCAGGAACGCGATCGCGTCCGCGCCCATCGCGGGCGGGGTCCAGGAGTCGGGATCGGCGACGACCTCGTCGGTCGCGAGAATCACCAGATCCGGGCGCACCGATTGCGCCCACGCGGTGACCAGGGGAGCGAGCTCGGATTGGGTGAGGACCACCCGCACATCGGCATCGGCGACGATGCCCGCGAGCCGGTCGAGGCCCTTCTCCTTCCCGTCCGGCAGCGGCGCCGGGACCGCGACGACACCGGCCGCGAGCGCACCGACGAACGCCGAGACGAACGCTGTACCCGGCGCGAACAGCAGCAGGGCGCGATCACCCGGCTCCATGAGCTCCGACACCGCGACCGCGATCGAGCGGGCCTCGGCATCCAGCTCGGCGTAGGTCAGCGACCGTTCGACCAGCTCGGTGCCCGCTTCCTCGAGGAAGACCAGAGCCTGCTTGTCGGGGGTCGACTGCACTCGCTGATGGAAATACGACAGATAGGTTGCGTTCGACATGCGCTTGTTCCTTCTACGTGGGGACGATCTAGAGCGCCAGGCGCAGGACAGGACCCGCACCCCGCGAGACGCAGGCCATCATGGTTTCGCCGGATTGCCGCTCCTCGTCGGAGAGCACACAGTCGCGGTGGGTGATCGCACCGGCGAGTACCACGACCTCGCAGGTGCCGCAGGTGCCCTCCTCGCAGGAGGAGGAGATGTCTATTCCGTGCTCGCGCAGAGCGTCGAGCAGGCTCGTGTTCTCGGCGACGGTGATCTCGCGACCGCTCTCGGCCAGTTCGACGAGGTAGGAGTCGTTGTCCGCCGCGTCGTCGGTGAGGACGGCGTGAAAGCGTTCGGTGCGCACCGCGATGCCGTGCGCGGCGCCGGACTGTTCGACGGCGTCGATGAGACCGGTCGGACCGCAGCAGTAGATCTGCGCCGAGCTGTCCAGACCGCCGACGATCGCATCGATGTCGAGCAACCCCTCGGTGTCCTGCGGGCGCGTTATCACGCGTTCGGGATACCGATTCGTCAATTCGGAGATGAATGCCATCGACTCGAAGGTGCGGCCGCCGTAATAAAGAATCCACGAAAGGCCGAGTTCCCCCGCTTGCTCCATCATCGGAACGAGTGGGGTGATACCTATTCCGCCTGCGATGAACACCGTGTGCGCGGCGGCGGTGAATTCGAAACGGTTTTCCGGGCCTTTGTATGTGATCAACTCACCGAGGGTGAGGCGCTCGTGGATATATGCCGAACCGCCCCGGCTCTCGGGTTCGCGGAGAACGGCGATACTCCATCGGTCGCGGTCCCGGCGAGAACCGCACAGTGAGTACTGCCGGGACCGTCCATCGAGTTCGACAGCGATATGCGCACCCGGGGCCCATTCCGGCAGCGGGGTACCGTCGGGGGCCTTCAGCTCGACCCGGACGACCCCGGTGGCTGCCGACTCGATGGCGACGACCTCGAGCTTGTCCATATGCCCTCCGATGCCTGTTGTGCGATACGACAGACTCTGCGGGGTCGCGCTAAGGTGGCCCTAGATCAGTCCTAAACCGGCAGTTCAGAGCCGGTATTCCGGTGCTGCGCCGTGCGGTGATCGGGCTCGGACCGCAGCGCCGACGCGGTGGCGGTGGCGGCGATCAGCACCAGGACTCCGTGCCCGATCCGGCCGACGGACGGCAGGAAGAACTGCGGCAGGTAGAGCCACACCAGAGCCGTGAAAGCGATCGGGGCCCAACCGGATCGACGAGCCACCACCCAGAGCGTGACGGCCACGCCGAGGGCGAGCCATCCGAGTCCGAACAGTGTCAGCGCGGCCGGGTGGTTGCGGATCCGGTCGGCCAGTGCCATGCCCTCGTCCGAGTTCGCCGCAAGCGCAGCCTTGCCGATCTCGTTGAGCGCGAAGCATTCGAACCCGTAATACAAGCTCAGCAGGGTGACCGCGCCGATCCCGGTCGCCGCGGCCGCGACGCGCAGCCCGGTACGGGTGGCCGGTCGGGAGGCGACGTCGAAGAGTATCGCGGCGGCGATCAGCGCGAACCCGAGCACCGCGAGCAGATGGGCGAACACCCACGACGAGGACGCGAACGCAGCGGCGCCCGACAGTGTCTTCTCGTCCGAATAGGGCCGAAGCAAGGGGTAGGCGGCCAATGCGACCCCTGCTACGACAAGACAAGCCGAAGTCGCGGTCCGGTAGGAGTTCTGGATATTTCGATTGCTCATATCGGCCACATTAGGACCGCGGGCTAATCGCCACATTACGCGCCGACGGCGAGCTAACCCGATTCTTACGCGGCAATTATTACCCGCTTGTGAAGACGGTGTTGCGACGTATGGTTCGAAGCGGATTCGCAGTACCCGATTCGGGTGCCTGTCGAACACTCGGAGAAACTCCGGGAATTCACCGGATATCTGTTCCGAATTCACAGAAAAGCGTGATCACTGATGAAGCTTGACGATACCTATCTCCGCGGCATCGGGGCCTGGCTCCCGAATGTCGTGTCGACGGCGGACGCGGTGGCCGACGGCCGCTACGACGCCGACACCTGTGCCGACGACGGCTACGAGAGCATCTGCGTCGAGCGCGATCTCGTCGCCGTCGAGATGGCGGTCGAAGCGGGCCGACACGCGTTGGCCGCCGCAGGCACCGCGCCCGAATCCATCGACACCCTGTTCCATGGGGGTCTGTGGTACCAGGGCGCCGAAATGTGGCCTGCCGCATCGTTTGTCGCCGATCAGGTCGCGCACCCGCGCACCCACGCCTTCGACCTCCAGCAGCAGTGCAACGTCGGGCTGAGCGGCCTCGAGCTCGCGGCTCGACTCCTGCGCGCCGACGGTGGCGACATCATGGTCACCACGGCGGATCGGTTCACGGGCAACCGATTCGATCGGTGGAGTACCGAAACCGGCATCGTCTACGGCGACGGCGCCGCGGCGGCGATCATCGGCCGCACTCCCTCACCCCTGCGGATCGTCGCGACGCACACGGTCGCGAGCAACGACGCCGAGCCGGTGATCCGCGGTCCCGAATTCTCGCTGGAAACCCCGGCGGATCCCCTTGTCCTGCAATCCAGGTTCGACCATTTCGCGACCACCGGCGGCCTGCGAGCTGCCGTGCAGCGGGTGCTCGGGGCCGTCTCGGAGGCCGTGTCCGGAGTATTGGCCGACGCCGACTGCGCGATGGAGGACCTCGGGCACATGATCGTTCCGGCCGCGGGTCGTTCGAAGTTCGACCGGCAACTCGGCAGCCTGGCCGCGTTCGACATCACACGGTCGAACTGGCGCTTCGCCCAGACGATCGGCCACATGGGCGCGAGCGATCAGCTGGTCGGCCTGGCACATCTGCTCTCGACCACCCGGCCGCGGACCGGCGAACGCATCCTCCTGGTCGGCGGCGGAGCCGGATTCACCTGCACCTGTGTGGTTGTCGAGTGGACCGGGCTCGACACCGATGAGCCGCCCGTCCGCATCGGCCGCCCGGCCGCCGCGCCGGTGCCTGTCCGGTGACAGCGCCTACGCGTTCGACAGCCCCGGACAACCGGGTGCCGTCCGAACGCGCCCACTGGCCTGCCGTCGCGGTGGCCGCGGTCGCGGTCGCGGTCGCGATGTTCAACAACACGTCGATGAACCTCGCGCTGCCCGCGCTGGCGGCCGACCTCGACCTCGACAGCACCGACATGCGGGTCGTCGTGGTGAGTTACTCCACGGTGTTCGCGGCGCTGCTGGTACCCGCCGGATTCGCGACCGGCCGCCTTGGCGCCCGCCGGACCCTGGTCGCGGGCCTGATCGTCACGTCGGTCGGCGGTGCCCTCGGGCTGTTCGCCGACACACCGGCGGTGGTCATCGGCGCCCGCGTGGTGCTCGGTGCCGGTGCCGCATTGGTGACACCGGCCTCGCTTGCCGCGATCATCCAGGTCGTGCCCGCGGCCAAGCGGTCCGCCGCGATCGCGGTCTGGACCGGAATCACCGTGGTCGGTACAGCTTTCGGTCAGGTTGCGGGCGGTGCGGCGATCGCCTGGCACGGCTGGCAGGCCACCTTCGCGATGACCGCCGTCGTCGGGGCGGTCTGCGCAGTGGCCGTGCTCGCCGTACTAGCCCCGCTCCCCGCGCAACGCAGCGATGCGCTCTCGCCGGTCACCGCGTTGCTGCTGGCCGTCGGGATGATCGCCCTGGTACCCGCACTGAATCTGATGACCGATGTACCCGTGCCCGCGTCGATCGTCGCGGTATCGGCAGTGGGGTGTCTGGCGGCCGTTCTCACCCCGGCGCACCGGCGCCGCGAGATATTCGGTGACCTCGACCGCGACTCGATCGCGGGCCAAATGGTCAACGGCGCAGCGTTTCTCGCTGTCGCGGGTGCGATGTTCGTCCTGACCCAGCTCCTGCAGGCCGGCCACGGCCTTTCCGCCCTGGCCGCGGGCACGGCGGTGCTGCCGACCACGGCGGCCACCATCGTCGGCGCGGTGTCGGCGCCGGTGCTCGCCCGCACGGTGGGTCCGCGGCTCGGCGTCGTCACCGGCCTGCTCACCACGGCGCTGGGTTGTGTTGCCGCGGCGGCGAGTACGCAGAGCGTGCCACTGGTGATCGGCGCGATGACCATCGTCGGCCTCGGTATCGGTCTTGCCATGCCCATCGCCACCGAACTCGTCGTCGCCACGGCGCCCGCCGACCGCGTCGGCACCCGCACCGCCGCCAATGACGCGGTGCAGGAGATCGGCTTCGCACTCGGCGTCACCTTCGTCGGCAGTGCGCTGGCCGTGTCCTACTCGATGCGGGCGGGCCCGGACGCGCCGTCGCCCGGCGCGCTGCTGACCGATGCGGGTGGACCCGCACTCGCTGCGCTGCTCGCCGCGTCCCGCAACGCCTATCTGGTCGAGGCCGCGCTGCTGCTCGCCGTGGGCGGCGCGGTCGCGGCGATTCTGCCTCGCGCACCCATCACACGAGACGAGGGAACTGATGGATAACCATCCGAATTCGCACGATCGGGGCCCGTTCTCGATCCTCGCCGCAGCGGCCTCGGCCGCGGGCACGTCCACCGCCGTCCGAGACGGCGATCGCACACTCACCTACGCGCAGCTACTGCGTGCCGCGGTGAGCGCGGCCGGGAAGCTGGCCGAATCCGGTGTCCGGCAAGGTGATCGGGTGGTGGTGCGTGCCGCGACCGCGCCGGAGACCATCGCCGTGCTCTTCGGTGTCTGGTATCTCGGCGCGACCGCGGTGCCGCTCCACCCCGCCACCACCGACCGCCGACTCGAGACGGTGGTCGGCGACTGCACCGCCGCACTGGTGGTGGACAACGACTCGAGCCTCGGCGACACCGAGACCCCGGCACCGCCGGTAACCGGGCACGGCCCCGCGGATCTGGTGTGTCTGCTGTACACCTCCGGGTCCACGGCGGCGCCCAAAGGTGTTCGATGCCCGGCCGCGGCGGTCGACGCCGCCATGACCGGCATCGCCGAGCGCCTCGGGTACCGCGCCGACGACCGGGTGGCCCTGCTGCTGCCGCTGTCGTTCGACTACGGCCTGTACCAGGTGCTGCTCACCTTCGCCGCGCGCGGTGAACTCGTCCTCGCCGACGGCTCCAGTCCCGGCGCCATGCTGCGGGCGATCTACTCCCACGAGGTGACGGTCCTTCCGCTGGTCCCGGCAGTCGCGACGATGCTGTCTGCGCTGATGGCCCGCCGCGGCCCCGCTCTGTCGGTGCGTTCGGTGACCAGTACCGGCGCCGACCTCGCCGAACACCGGATCAGCGAACTCCGAACCGTGTTTCCCCGCGCCGCGATGATCGCGATGTACGGGATCACCGAGTGCAAACGGGTCAGCATCGCCGAACCCGACGCGGGCCTGACTCGTCCTGGCACGGTCGGACGGCCGCTGGCAGGCACAACCGTGGAGATCGTCGACGAAGCCGGTGCACCGGTACCGGTCGGCACCGTCGGGCAGATCGTCGCCTACGGCCCGCACGTGATGGACGGTTACTGGGGTCCGCCGCAGCTGAGCGTCGATGTCTTCGGAACAGCCGAGGACGGGCGACGCTTCCTGCGCACCGGCGACTACGGCCGCGTCGACGCCGACGGATACCTCTACATCGAGGGCCGCCGCGACGACATCTTCAAGGTCAAGGGCGTCCGCACCAGTACCGCCGAGATCGCGGCCGCCGCCGAGCAGGTGCCAGGCGTCGGGCAGGCCGTCACCGTGCCGCCCACTCCCGATTCCCCCTACCTGGTCGTGATCACCGGAACCGCGCAACCGGCGGTGGTCCTGGCCGGATTGGCATTGCACCTCGAGCCGCAGAAGATCCCCGACGACTGCGTCGTGGTCTCGGCACTTCCACTCACCAGCAACGGAAAGATTGACGTACGCAACGTCATTCGCCGATACCAAGGTAAGGAATGATGAACCCGTCACCAGAGTCGATCGCCGGTCGGTACGGAACACCGGTCTACATCCATCGTCAGGAACTGGTCGAGCGCGCGAACAGCGACCTGCTGGCACTGCTTCCGGCGCCGTGTCGCCTGTACTTCTCGCTCAAGGCGAATCCGAACCATCACATCGGGTCGATTCTGCACCGCGGTGGCTGCCACGCCGAGATCAGTTCGACGGGGGAGCTGGCCTCGGCGATCCGCGCCGGCTTCGACGTCGCCGACGCGCTGTACACCGGTCCGGGTAAGACCGCGGGTGAGATCGCCACCGCGCTCGCGGCCGGGGTGGTGACCTTCTCGTGCGAATCCCTCGACGATCTGCGCCGAGTCGCCGACGCCGCCGTCGCGGCCGATGTCGTCGCGCGGTGCCTGCTGCGGGTGAACGGACCGGCGGCCCACGGCAACAGCGCGATGCGAATGACCGGTGCCGCAACGCAATTCGGCATCGACATCGCCACGGCGACGTTCACCGCCGCCGATCTCGACATCGACGGCGTCGACGTGGTCGGCCTGCACTTCTTCCCGGTGAGCAACGTGGTCGACGAAACGGTGCTCATCGCCGAAATCCTCGCCAGCATCAGCCACGCCCGTGCGTTCGCGGACCGCCTCGGCATCTCGGTGCGACTGCTCGACCTCGGCGGTGGTTTCGCCGCGCCCTACGGACGCGACGGTGTCCGTCCGACCTATCCGAATCTGCGGTCGGCGGTGTCCGACGCGCTGGACACCTCGTTCCCTGGGTGGCGTGACGGCGCGCCCGTTGTGGCGTTCGAGTCCGGCCGCTATCTGACCTGCGACAGCGGCACGCTCGTCGCCGAGGTCACCGAGATCAAGTCGAGCGGCGGCCGCGAATTCGTCATCACCGACACCGGAATTCACCATGTCGGCGGGCTGTCCGGGATCGGCCGGGTGCCACCGATCAGTGCCACCGTCGTCGGCGCCGCAGGCGCGGAGTCCGGTGCGGCCGCCGTCGTCGGTCCGCTGTGTACCCCCGCCGATGTGCTCAACCACCGGTCCGATCTGGCCGGTGCGAAACCGGGCGATCTCGTCACCATTCCGAACGTCGGCGCCTACGGGATCTCCGCGAGCCTGATGGGTTTTCTCTCGCGCCCCGCACCGGCGGAAGTCGTGACCGACGGCGACCGGGTGGTCGCCGCATCCGTGCTCGAAACAACCAGGAGAGACCTGCCATGACCGAGAATTCCCCGTGGGACCCGTCCTTCGAGAAGCACGTGCGCAGCGTCCTGCCGCCGCGAACCCGCGAGATGACCTTCGACGCAGGCGCTGAGCTGAAGTCGGTCGGCGTCGATTCGCTGGCCCTGGTCCATCTGCTGATCGCGCTCGAGGAGGAGTTCCAGGTGGCGATCCCGGATTTCATCCTGGTCGACGGATCCTGCGACACCGTCGGCGGTCTGTGGGAGGTCATCGACGGGTTACGCCAGAAGTAGCTAGGCGTACCTGCGCCTTCGCTCCGGCCGTGCGCGGCTGATGAACGCTGACGCGTCGGCGCCTGTCAGGCCACCCCGACGCTGGCTCGAAGGTCGTGGTCGAGCGGGCTGACCCAGATTCTGGATACATCCCGGCCACTGAGAACGGTGTCGAAGATATGCCGGATCTCAGGGCCGGGGGGTATGCCGAGTTCGCGGTGCAGATGGCGGGCGAAGTTCTGGTACAGCCGCAGCGCTTCGCCGCGCCGCCCACTTCTGGACAGCGCGATCATCAGGCAGCCGTGCAGGAATTCCTGAAACGGGTCGTGCCCGATCAGGGATTCGAGCTCGGGGATCAGTTCGCGGCCCGCTCCCATGTTGATCAATACCTCGACGCGGCCCTCGCGGGCGCTGAGGTGAATGCGCTCGATGGATTCGCTGTGCCGTGCGAGTTCACCCGGCAGATCGATGCCGGTGAACGGCTTTCCGTGCCAGTGCGCGAGGGCGCTGTCGAACAGTTTCAGCGAGGTCGCCGCGTCGTTGACGCGATGCGCCGCGTGTGCCTGGCGGACCTGCTCGGTGAACAGCTGGACGTCGAGTCTCACCAGCCGGTCGTCGAGCAGGTAGCCGTTGCGGGCGTTGCGGATGACGGCGCTCCCGTCACCGCCGAGATCGGTGAATATCCTGCGCAGCTTGCTGACTTGGACATGGACGCTCTGTCGAGCGGTCCGGGTGGGGCGACCGTGCCACATGAGTTCGATCAGGCGCTCGACTTCCACCACTCGCCCCGGCGAACAGGAGAATATCGCCAGCGCGGTGCCCATATGGCTGTTGTCGACGACCTGCATCGCGCAGCGGGAATCTGCCTCGCTCTCGCGATCGGTGCGTATTCGCATCTGGCCGAGTACGTCGACCATCAGCATCTCGAGCCCCTCTCGCTCGGTCATCGAATTGATACTACAGTACAATCGACAGCGAAAAAATGGCCGCTGATGCCTCAGTTGGAGACTTTAGTAGTAGTCCATAGGGTCGAGTCGGTCGTGTGACCGGCGTCACGATCCCTACACGGCCGTGCTCGTCGGTTTGGTGGTTCGCAGATGGGACCGACGAGGGGTCGGTGTGCGCAGTTCGTCGTGGAAGCTCAGGCCCAGCCGGTATTCCTTGGCGTGGTACATGGCGGCGTCGGCGGTGCGGATGAGGTCGTAGATCGTCTTCTCGGTGGGGCGGGTGGTGACGCAGGCGACGCCGATGCTGGCGGTGATGGGGATTTCGCCGCAACTCAGTTCGAAGGGGCGAATGAAGGCGCCGAGGAGATGTTCGGCAAGGACGGCGGCTTCGGAGCGGGTGCGGGGCGCCAGGATCACGAATTCGTCGCCGCCGTAGCGGGCGGTGAGGTCGCCGACGCTGGTGATGCGGCGGATGCGGGAGGCGGCGTTGGCGATGAGTTCGTCGCCGACGGCGTGGCCGTAGCTGTCGTTGACCATTTTGAAGCCGTCGAGGTCGATGAACAGCAGGCACAACGGTTTTCCGGCCCATTGGTCGCGGTAGCGGTGAGGTGCGCGCAACAGGGCGGCGCGGTTGAACAGGCCGGTGAGCAGGTCGTGGTCGGCTTGATATTGCGCCCGGCGTTCGCTGCGCATACTGCGGCCGATGGCGCGTTCGCTGCGCACCAGCACACCCACCAGCAGCAGGGTGAGCAGCGAACAGATCACCACGCGATCGCCGACGCCGAGATCTGCGCCGACCACGCTGATCAGCGAGGCCGCCACCAGCGCCACCGCGATCATCCCGGCGCGTTGCCGCGATCGATGCGGGTGCACGTCCTCGGCGTCGCGTAGCGCGCCCATCGTCGGCTGCACCGCGGCCAGCCCGGCCAGCAGATACGCCCACTGCTGCGGTACCAGCGCGTACTCGGGATCGACCGCGATCGTGCCTGCGGCAGTGAGACTTTCGAGTACTCCGCCGACGAGCACGGCGATCAGCGCGGCCTGCAACAACCGCAGTGACGTCTCCGAGCGAACCACCGTCGCCAGTGAATGCGCGAGCACGGTGGCAAGCAGGGCGTGGATCACCGGATAGCTCGCGGCCAGCGCGGTGTCGACGAGTCCGTTGCTGTGGCGCAGGATCGGCGAGATCAGGAAGGTCCACGAGGCCAGCAGCGCGCTGAGTCCGATGAGCGCCGAATCCAGCCACAGGTCACGGGCATTGCGGAGTCTGCGCGGCTGCAACCAGCCCACGGCGGCCAGCCCCAGGCACAGCGATGCGGCCAGGGTGCACAGATCATCGACGGGGTGCCAGTCCGCGTGCAGCCCGAGCGCGCGTATGGCGGTTCCGGCGGCGAACAGCGGCACCGAGGCGGCCAGCAGGTACCAGGGCAGCCGGTGGGTGGGCCGATGGCGGTACATGCCGTACCCGATCATCGCCAGCGACCCCGCCACGATCACGATGAGCAGCAGAAACGGTAGTGCGCGCCCACCTGCCAACGGCGCGACCAGCACCGCCCCCGCAGCGCCGAGGAGCCCCACACACCATCGTCGGCTTCCGCTCAGTGTCTCGCTGATGGTCATCAGCCCCCCTCGATCTTGCTGCGCACGCGACGAGCGTCGATCGAATGGAAGGCCGGTGAATCACTCGAAGTATCGGCCGAGAGCACCGAGTGTTGTCGTTCGAGCACTATCCCCAGCCGGCAGGCGCCGACGCTCAAAACCTTTACAACTCAGTCGATCATGACACGTCCGCGGCCCCGCTGTCGATGTGTTGTGCGCATCGGGGGGATACCGATTCGGCAC
This sequence comes from Nocardia sp. NPDC058705, assembly GCF_042749305.1. Lineage (NCBI taxonomy): Bacteria > Bacillati > Actinomycetota > Actinomycetes > Mycobacteriales > Nocardiaceae > Nocardia > Nocardia sp. NPDC058705. Next base: position 109,350 of record NZ_JBHYRN010000022.1, read on the forward strand.
CCGGTGTCACACGCTTGCCCGCCGCGGTGTTCGGTGGTGGCATCGTCGCAGGGAGCGGAAGGGGAAGTACGCGTGCAGAAGTGGATCGCGCCGGGCCGGGTCAACATCATCGGCGAGCACACCGACTACAACGACGGCTTCGTGCTGCCCATCGCCCTGTCACTCGGTGTCGTGTGCGCGGCCGAACCACGCGATGACGGGCTGGTGCGGCTCACCTCGGCGCAACGGCCCGGTGACACCGTCGAAGTGCAGCTGAACGACCTTGTGGCACAGCGGAATCGGTTGCCCGGCTGGGCGCGCTATCCGCTCGGCGTCGTCGACGAGTTCGTTCGCGGTGGTCATCGCGTCCGCGGGGTCGACCTCGAACTCGACGGCGCGGTGCCGATCGGTGCGGGCCTGTCCTCGTCAGCGGCCCTGTGCTGCGCGGTGACGATCGCGCTGCGCGATCTGTTCGCTCCCGAACTCACCGATCGGCAGATGGTCGAGGTCGCCAGGGCGGCGGAGAACGGTTTCGCCGGTGTGCCGACCGGCCTGCTCGACCAGTCAGCCTCGATCCTGTGCGCCGCAGGTCATGCGCTATTTCTCGATGTCCGCGCGTTCGCAGCGGCGGAACTCGGTGCCACCGAACAGATTCCGTTCGACCTGGAGGCAGCGGGCTTGACGCTGCTCGTCGTCGACACCGGCCAACCGCACGACCTGTCCGACGGCGGCTACGCCGAACGTCGAGCCCAATGCGAAGCCGCCGCCGACGCACTGGACCTGCCCGCCCTGCGCGACGCAGGCGTCGAAGACCTTCCACACCTGCGGGATTCACTGCTGCGGCGTCGCGCCACCCACGTGGTCACCGAGAACGCGCGGGTCCTCGCAGTCGCCGACAAGCTGCGGACCAGCGCGGACCCACGCGAGATCGGCGAGCTGCTCACCGCTTCGCACCGATCCCTGCACGATGACTTCGAAGTCTCCGCGCCCACACTGGATCTCGCGGTCGAAGCCGCGCTTGACGCGGGCGCCCACGGCGCGCGCATGGTCGGCGGCGGTTTCGGCGGCAGCATCATCGCCCTGGTCGACCACGCCGACCGTGTCGCCGAAAACATCGTGAACCGGTTCGCCGCAACAGGTTTCGCTCCACCGCGCGTTTTCGCCGTCGAACCCGCCGCGGGTGCCCACAAACTGAATTGAACAGTTGTCTTTTTTGTTCAGCCCGATTTCGCTGTGACGCACGGCACAAACCCTCACAGTGGAGGCATCCGAAACAGTTCGACGGGCGACGCAGCCCGCGCCGTGTGAACGACGCTCGTGTGCCGCCCGGCTCCAGGCCAGGAGGAATACGCTGTGCTAGAGGCATCTTCGACACTGAGACTCGACGCCGCCCCCGTCGACTACGCGCTGGTCGCCCTGTATTTCGTCTTCGTCCTCGGCATCGGCCTGATCGCCAGGCGGCGGGTGTCGAACAGTGTCGACTTCTTCCTGTCCGGCCGCTCACTACCCGCCTGGGTGACGGGTCTGGCGTTCATCTCCGCCAATCTGGGCGCGGTGGAGATCATGGGTATGTCCGCCAACGGCGCCCAATACGGTTTCCCCACGTTCAACTACTTCTGGATCGGCGCGGTCCCGGCCATGCTGTTTCTCGGCGTGGTGATGATGCCGTTCTACTACGGCTCCAAGGTGCGTTCGGTGCCGGAATTCATGCGAAGGCGCTTCGGTACCGGCGCGCATCTGGTGAACGCGTTGAGCTTCGCGGTCGCGCAGGTGCTGATCGCGGGCGTGAACCTCTACCTGCTCGGCACCATCGTGAACGTGCTGCTCGGCTGGCCGCTGTGGATCTCGGTGGTCGCGGCGGCGGCGATCGTGCTGTCCTATGTCACCCTCGGCGGGCTGTCGGCCGCGATCTACAACGAGGTGCTGCAGTTCTTCGTGATCGTCGCCGCGCTGCTGCCGTTGACCCTGGTGGGTCTGCACCGCGTGGGCGGCTGGGATGGATTGCAGGCCAAGGTAACCGGCTCCCCGGGCGGCGCCGAACAGTTGCAGACCTGGCCGGGCAATGCGATGAGCGGGTTCACCGACAACTTCGCCTCGATCATGGGCATCGTGTTCGGTCTGGGTTTCGTGCTCTCCTTCGGCTATTGGACGACCAACTTCGTAGAAGTGCAGCGCGCGTTGGCAACTCACTCGATCTCGGCCGCACAGCGCACACCCATCATCGGCGCCTATCCGAAGATGTTCATTCCGCTGATCGTGGTGATTCCCGGCATGATCAGCGCGGTCCTGGTGCCGCAGATGATCGAGTACAAGCAGCAGGTCGCCGCGAATCCTGATTTCGAAGGCGATGTCACCTATAACCAAGCGCTGTTGTTCTTGATGAAAGAGGTTCTGCCCAACGGACTTCTCGGTGTCGGGCTCGCGGGTCTGCTCGCGGCGTTCATGGCGGGCATGGCGGCCAACGTCTCCGCGTTCAACACCGTGTTCAGCTTCGATCTGTGGCAGCAGTACGTCCGCAAGGATCGCCCCGACGGGTACTACCTGAAGGTCGGCAGGCTCGCCACGGTTGGCGCGACGGTGGCGGCGATCTTCACCGCGTTCATCGCGGGCGGTTTCAGCAACATGATGGACTACCTGCAGACCCTGTTCAGCTTCTTCAACGCGCCGCTGTTCGCGACCTTCATCCTCGGCATGCTGTGGAAGCGGATGACACCGACAGCGGGCTGGGTCGGCCTGGTCAGCGGCACCCTCGCCGCCGTGTTCGTATTCCTGCTCAACGAGACCGGGGTGACGAACCTGTCCGGGCAAGGCGCCAGCTTCGTCGCCGCGGGCGCGGCCTTCGTGGTCGATATCGCCGTCAGCGTCGCGGTGACCATGGTGACGCGGCCGAAACCGGCCGCCGAGCTCGTCGGCCTGGTGTATTCCGAGACGCCGAAGGCGATGCGCACCGACGCCGACGCCGCCTCGCTGCCCTGGTACCAGCGCCCCGTCCTGCTCGCCGGGATCGCGCTCGTGCTGGTGATCGCCCTCAACATCATCATCGGATAAGGAGTCCCGCAATGCTTTTCGACATCCGAACCATCATCGGTGCGCTGCTCGGCAGCTACGGCGTGATCCTGGTGATCACCTCGTTGCTGCAGGACAGTGCGACCCAAGACGTCAAAACCGGTGGCGTCGATGTGAATCTGTGGGCGGGCCTCGGCATGTTCGGGTTCGCGGTCGTGTTCATCGGCTGGGCGCTGCTGCGTCCCGTGCAGGTCCCCGAGACCACGACGATGACGATGGAGGAATTCACCCCGGATCCGTGACACCTCACACCAGCTCGGCGCCGGGGATCCCGTCCTGCACAACGTAACTCGCGCGTGTGCTGATCGGGGCCCCGGGGCTGCTGACGTAGGGGACCACGCGGAAGTCGTTGCGCCACTGTCGATGATCGAGGTCGACTCTTACGTAGCCGCGCTGCCGGTTGTGGAACTTGATGTCGGGGTTCGCGGCCAGCAGCGCGCGGCCGCCGTCGGACTGGTCGGCGCCGTCGCTGCCAGTACTGATCGATGTTCCGGTGAATTCGGTTGCCACCACAGGTGATTCGGGATCGGCGTAATCGCGTCGGAGGTCGGCCACGTAGTTCTCGTGGCGGTCGCCGGTGATCACCACCAGGTTGTCGACCTCGTAATCGGTCGCCGCGCCCAGCACAGTATTGCGGTCGGCGACATAGCCGTCCCAGGCGTCGGTGCCCAGCAGCAGGTCGGGGCCGGGGTCGTAGTCGGACTGAGCCATGGCGACCTGGTTGCCGAGTACCTGCCAGCGCGCGGTCGAGGTGGCGAAGCCGTCGACGAGCCAGTCGCGTTGGGCCGCACCGAGAATGGTGCGGTCGGTGGCGTAGCGGTCGGCACAGCCCAGCACCGCGGAGCCGTCGCCGCAAGCCTGGGCGGTGCGGTACTGGCGGGTATCGATCATGGTGAACTCGGCCAGATCGCCGAACCGGTAGCGGCGGTGCAGGTGCGCCGACGGGCCGACGGGGAGTCGGGCAAGGCGCATCGGCTGGTGTTCGTACATGGCCTGGAAGGCAGCGGCTTTGCGGCGACGATACAGCGGCGGCAGGCGATACACGTCGAGGCCGAGACCGGGACTCTCACCGGCCCAGTTGTTGTCGAGTTCGTGGTCGTCGAGGGTGACCAGCCACGGGAACGCGGCGTGCGCGGCCTGCAGCGGCGCTTCACCTTTGGCCTGGGCGTAGCGCAACCGGTAGCCGGTCAGATCCACGGCCTCGCCGTGCAGTTGCGGCGGCGGCTCGTCCGCACCACGGCGGGCCATCACCCACGAGGTTTCGTAGATGTAGTCGCCGAGGTGCACGACCAGGTCGAGGTCTTCGGCGCTGAGATGTTCATAGGCGGTGTAGTAGCCCGAACTCCACGATTGGCACGACGCGAAGGCGAACCGCAGCCGCTCGGTCGGGCTGTCGAGCGCGGGTGCGGTACGGGTGCGGCCCACCGGCGAGATCGCCGAGCCCGCCCGGAACCGGTAGTAGTACCAGCGGTCCGGTGCGAGCCCGGCGACCTCGGGATGCACACTGTGCCCGAATTCGCGGGTGGCCACCGCCGAGCCCCTGACCACGACTTTCGTGAAGCGTTCGTCCTCGGCGACCTCGTAGTCGACGGTCACCGGGGCGATCGTCATCCCGCCGTAGCCGTCGGGTGCGAGCGGATCGGGGGCCAGTCGCGTCCACAGCACCACCCCGTCCGGGGTCGGTTCGCCGGAGGCGACCCCGAGTGAGAACGGTTCGCCCAGCGTTCGCGGCGCGGGAAATCTCGCACTGCTCACCGCCGACACCCCGACCAGGGCGGCGATCGAACCTGTCACGCTGCCGCGCAGGAGTTTTCGACGAGACAGGGTCATCCTCGGATCCTTTCACCGCGGCGGCGAACCTGCCCACCGATGCGGTGTCAGAGGCGGAAGATCCGCGAACCCGAGGCCCAACCCGCGCTCGACCAGTTCGGTCCGAAGCACGACACCGTGCCAGCCTGGCCGACGGGCAGATCCTTGCGGATCGTGAACGGGCCTACGGCGAGGGGAGCGATGTTGTAGCCGAGGCAGTCGACCTCGAGCCGATAGGTCCCCTCGCCGCCGTAGCACCCACCGTTGAACGCCCACGGACCGTTCATCGAGCCCTGACAGCCGGCATCAGCGGCGGCTGTGCCCGCACTGATCCCGGTCAACGCGACCGCGACGATCGGGGCGGCCAGGGCCATCGCTACTGCGCGAGCTGAGGTTCTCATGGGGGAGCTCCGATCATCGAGTGGCATGGGTTACATGGGATGTTTCCTCGATAGTTAGCTTTGCGTTACACCTTGTCGGTCCGCGCGGCGAGTCCCAAGGCCACGTCGATGAGCAGGAACACGACCAGGCTCACCCCGATCAGCGGAACGAACCAGCCGATCGCGACCGCCGCGGCCACCATCGGCACGGTGATCCACAGCGAGGTGCGGCGCAGCACGCCACGGCGCGGCGGGACGGGCAGCGCCGACTTCCGTACCGGCCGACGCTGCCACCACATGCGGTAGCCGAGCACGATCACGGTGACCAGCCCGAGCATGATCGCGAGCAGCAGCAACTGGTTGATCAGGCCGAACAGCAGGCCCATATGAAAGGCGATGCCCCAGCTGGTGAGCTTGGCCATCAGCGGCCAGTCGGCGAACGCCAGTCGGTCGGTGACCGTGCCGGTCGCGCCGTCCACGGCCAGCGCATCGATGGTGAAGGTGCCGGGCAGGCGCAGTTCCTTGATCGCGAAGGCCTCGTCCGGTGTCGCCGGGACCGCGATCTCCGCGCCCTGGGTGATGCCGTTGGCGCGGGCCACCTCGTACACGCGATCGAGCTGCGCGATCCGGGCCGCCGGGTCGACGGGCGCGGGTGCGGTGTGGCCTGCGCTGTGATGATCGCTCGGGGCGGCAGCCTCACCTGACTTGGCGACGGTGACCGCGGGCGTGGTCCAGCTCAGTTCCTCGCGCAGCTTCGTGACGTTCTCGCCCGCATAGGTCGACCACGTCATGCCGGTGGCCGAGAGCAACAGCACCACGGGCAGAATCCAGACACCGATTGCCCCGTGCCAGTTCATCTTTCGACGCCGGGTCTGCGACAGATCCGGCTTGACCAACCACTGTGCGGACCGGCGGCTCTTCCGTTTACGCACCCGATGCACCCACAGCACCAGCCCGAACAGCGCGATCACCCACAACCACGACGCGGCCAGTTCGCTGTAGAGCCTGCCGGGCTCGCCCAGATGCAGGCTGCGATGCAACTCGCTGAGCCAGGTCCGCAGCGGTAACGCCCCACCACTGCCGTACACCACGGATTCGCCGACCGGCTGCGCGGTGTGCGGGTCGACGAACACCGACAGCCGCTCCGAATCGCCGAGGGTCGGATCGTTGAACAGCACGCGTGTGGTCTCGCCGTCGCTCGGTGCCGGGGCGACAGCGACGAGCGTCAGGTCAGGACGCGTGGCGACCGCCGCACCCACCTGGGCCGACAGGGCTTGCTCAGGTCCGGCGGTGTTGACCTGCAGCAGATCGCGCGAGACGAACCCTTCGATCGTCGGCGCGATCGCATACAGCGCGCCGGTGAGCGCGGCGATCAGGATGAACGGGGCAACGAAGATCCCCGCGTAGAAATGCAGGCGCATGGCCAGCGGATAGAGGTGGCGGCCCCGGCGCGAACGGGCGCCGGCGATCGGTGGTGCCGAGGGGGCGTTCGCCTCGACCGGACGAGTGTCCGTGATGCTCATAGCGATTCATTTCTCGAGTTCTGGAAACCCCAGTGCGCGACGGTGTCCGGCCGGACATCGGTGGCATACCGCGAGACCGCGTCGCTTCGGCCACAGATCGCGACGACACGACGACCGAGGCCCGTGATCGGTGTGCGGCGCGGGCTTTCGGCCACCCGAGCCGGGCAGCGAGATCGGCTGCGCGTCGACCGGCCGGGCACCGACCACCTGGACGAGCCAGGCATCGTGGCGGATCGGCTGTGCGTTGACCGCGACGCCTGGACGAGCCACGCGCGGTGGCCGATCGACTGTGCCTCGACGACTGCGCTCGTCTCATGGGGACATGGCAGCGATGTGTCAGCGCACCGAGCGGTCGGCTTCGAGCCGTGCGATATGCGAGAACAGCGCGGGACGACAGGTCCGTGCACTGGGGTGAGGGAGAGTTCAGAAACCGATCACGAGCGGGGGAGCGCGGGTGCGCAGCGATGGCGTGGCGAAGATTCGCAGGATGACGCGGTCGAGGTGGGCCAGGCGCAAGGGCGCCCGGTCGGGGATGCGGGGAGTGCGGTAGTGCAGCGGGAGGATGCGGGCCAGGACGGCGCTGCCGATCCGGTACGCGGCCTCGGCGCCGATGATGACGACGGCCGCGAGCAGCGCGGCGACGGTGTGGGCGGTGAGCATGCCGAGTCCGAGGGAGTCCTCAGTCGAGTGCGAGTGCCCGGACCAGCTCATCGTGGTGTGCCCGATCAGCTGACCACCCAGCAGCACCGCCGCCAACCCGACCGCACCCTGGCGCAGCGGACCGACCCCGGCGACGAGCGCGCCGACCACCGCCGAAGCCGCCGCGAGCAACACGATCGCCGTGCTCCCCGGCAGCGCCCCACCGGCCGCCAACCCGTGCGCGGCCAACGACAGCGCCCCTGACATCGAGCCCGCGCAGGCACCACGCAGCCGCGCGCCGACAGCACGCGACGGCGCGGACGCCTGCTCGAACCCGATGATCACGCGCTGATGATAGACGACCGGCGTCGCCCGCCCAGGTCAGACGGTCGAACCGAACTCAGTCCGACTCGACCGCCAGCTCGATCAGCGGCTTGCGCAGCAGCTTGCCCGTCGCGTTGCGTGGCAGTTCGTCGACGAAGATCACCTCGCGCGGCACCTTGTACCGGGCCAGGTTCTCGCGCACGTATTCCTTGATCTCCTTGGCGTCGCGCTTGGACTCCGGCCCCGGCACCACGATCGCGCGCAGCCGCTTGCCGTAGTCGTGGTCGTCGACCCCGACCACCGCGGCCTCGAACACGTCGGCGCGCCCGGCGATGAGGTTCTCCACCTCGAGGGGGAAGACGTTCTCGCCGCCGGAGACGATCATGTCGTCGTCGCGGCCGTCGATGAACAGCAGCCCGTCGGCATCGAAATGCCCGACGTCACCGCTCGACATCATCCCGTCGACCATCTCCTTGTTCCGACCGTCGGTGTACCCGGTGAACGCGAAACCGTTGTCCACGAAGATCGTTCCGGTGACGTTCGGCTTCGTGATCGGCTTGCGGTTCTCATCGAGCAACACGATCCGGATACCGACCGGCGCCTTGCCTGCGGTGGTCGGCGCCTTGCGCAGATCCGCGGGCGTGGCCACGGTCATCACCGCGCATTCGGTGGAGCCGTAGAGGTTGTAGAGCGAATCACCGAAGTAGTCGAGGGTGCGGGTCACCACGTCCGGCGGGATCGCCGAGCCCGCGGCGAAGACCACCTTCATCGTCGACGGGTCGTACTTCGCCAGGATCTGCTCGTCCAGATCCATGATGCGCTGCAACATCGTCGGCACCACGATCAGCGAATCCGCCTGGTACTTGGACACATTCGCCAGGGTCTGCTCCGGATCGAACTTGCGCTGCTGGAAGACCACCCGGTTGCCGAGGGCCAGGCCCAGGGTGAACTGCGACAGCCCGGTGCCGTGGAAGATCGGCGCCGCCATGATCATGGTGCCGTTGTTGGGCAGCGGCACCCGGTCCACGAACTGCGCGGAGACGAACGGGCTCACCTTGTCGCGCGGGGCGCCCTTGGGGGTGCCGGTGGTGCCGCTGGTCAGGATCACCATGCCGCCGGGCTTGCTCGGCGCGGTGAGCGGCGTGGTCGAACGATCCGCCGACAGCGATGCCACGGTCGGGATCGACGGGTCCACCCCGTGCGCCTCGTCGACCCAGGTGAGCACCCGCGGGATCTCGGCGGGGATGGCGCTCATCAGGTCCATGAACTCGCTGTCGTGCAGCACCGCCTTGACCTTCTCGCGGGCGGCCACATCGGCGAACTGCGGCTTGGCGAAGCCGGTGTTCATCAGCACCGCGCGCACGCCCAGCTTGCCCGCCGCGAGCAGGCTCAACACCATGCCGCGGTGGTCGCGGGCCAGCACGGCGATCACATCGCCCTCGGTGATCCCGCTGGCGCGCAGGCCGCGAGCGAACGCGCTGGACTGCGCGTCGAGTTCGCCGAAGGTGATCTCACCCAGCTCGTCGACGATCGCGCCCGCCTGCGGCCTGCTCTGCGCGGCGTGCATGACCACGCCGGCGAACGGGCCGAATTTCGTGACGTTGCGAACCGATCGGGCCGCGTGGTCGAGACGCAGCGGGTTGAACAGCTTGCGATCCACCATGACCTTGACGCTGAGCGCGAAGTCCCCGGCACGCCGGGCGGTGGTTCCAAGAGACAGAGACATCGAACAGCCTTCCGGCAGACCGAGCCCGCGCGACACCGCAGGCCGAACCGCGTCTTCGAGATCCAGTGCTGGAGCTCACACTAGCAAGCGATCCGCCCGCGTTGTCTACTCGGCGGTAAGTTCGAGTTATCCCTGTGAGACCTCATAGTCGATCAGGGTGCGGCGCACGATCTTGCCGGTGGCGTTGCGGGGCAGCTCGTCGAGGAAGATCACCTCGCGCGGCACCTTGAACCTGGCCAGATTCGCCTTGACGTGCGCCTGGAGTTCGGCGGCCTCGACCGTGTGGCCCTCTTCGAGAACAACGAAGGCGCGCAAGCGTTTTCCGAACTCCGCGTCGTCGACGCCGACGACCGCCACGTCGGAGATCTCGGGCCGCTCGACCAACAGATTCTCGACCTCCTGCGGGTAGACGTTCTCGCCGCCGGAGATGATCATGTCGTCGTCGCGGCCGTCGACCATGAGCAGGCCCGAGTCGGTGAAGTGGCCCATGTCCCCGCTGGACATGAATCCGTCGATGATCTGCTTGTGCCTGCCGTCGGTGTAGCCCTCGAACGGCGCGCCACTGCGCACGAAGATCCGGCCGCGGGCACCCGGCGTCGTCACCGGCTGGTCGTTCTCGTCGAAGAGACGGACCTCGCAGGTGATCGGCGAACGGCCTACTGTCCCAGGCGCTTCCGCCAGTTCGGCCGGGGTCGCGATGGTCGCGATGGCCACCTCGGTCGACCCGTACAGGTTGTAGAGCACCGGCCCGAACGCCTCGGTGGCGCGGATGCACAGCTCCGGCGTGAGCGCGGAACCGGCGAACAGGATCACCTTCAGCGAGGACAGGTCGTACTTCGCGCGGACCTCGGCGGGCAGGTCGGTCATCCGGTGCAGCATCGTCGGCACACAGACTAGCATCTCGACCTTGTGCTCGGCGATCGCGGCGAGGGTGGCCTCGGCGTCGAAACGACGGCGCATGACGATCTTGTTCGACAGGATCGAATTGACCAGCCAGGTGCCGACGCCGGTGCTGTGGAAGATCGGCGACACGATCATCGTCGTGCCCTGCTTGGGGAACGGGACGCGGTCGACGAACTGCGCGGTGGCCATCGGCGTGACCTTGGTGCGCGGGGCGCCCTTGGGCAGGCCGGTGGTGCCGCTGGTGAGGATGATGAAGCCGCCGGGCTTGCTCGGGGCGGGTAGGTCATCGGTGGTGTTGCTCGCGATGAGATCGTCGAAAGTCGTGGCGCCGGAGGGGAGTTCGACACCCTCGTCGACCCAGGTGAGGTAGCGCGGCAGGTCCGCGGGTAGTGCGTCGAGCAGGCCGAGGAACTCGCTGTCGTGCAGGACCGCGACCACCTTCTCGCGCTCGCACACCTCGGCGAACTGTGGTTTGGCGAAGCCGGTGTTCATCAGCGCGATCCGCGCGCCCAGCTTGCCCGCCGCGACCATCGACATGATCAGGCCGCGGTGGTCACGCGCGAGGACCGCGACCACCGTGCCCTCGCCGATGCCTGCCTCGCGCAGGCCGCGGGCGATGGCGGTGGACTGCTGGTCCAGTTCGCGGTAGGTCAGCTCGCCGCGCTCGTCGGCGAGCGCGACCTGATCGGGGAAGGCGCGGGCGGAGTGGCGCACCAGCGCAGCCTGCGGGCCGTAGACCCGGGACTCCTTGATCGTCTTCAGGGTCTCCAGGGGTGTCTTCGGGTTCGACACACCGCGCGCACGCAGCACGCCGATCGCTTTCACGCTTTCGAGCAGATGTGACACGTTCACTCGACTACCTCCACTGCATTGATCACTCGACGCTCACGGTAGCAGTCGATGTGCCCTGCATCACAGTAGTCTAGTCGGGCATTTGGGACACTTCCCGAGGATCGGCCCTGTAGCTAGCGACAATGCGCATTGCTTGTCAACGTTGGGCAGCGGCCAACACCGCGAGCAACGGCACGAGCCTGCCCTCGGGAACCTCGAAACGACCGAGGCCCGCGGTCTGCAACCAGCCCACCGCGGCCAGCTGGCGCAGATGCTGATAGATCTCGGGCGAGGTGCCCAATTCTTCGATGGCGGCGAGGTCAGCGGCGGTGCGGCGGCCGTAGACGATCTCCTGCAGCAGCCGTAGCCGCACCGGATCGGCAAGGGCGGCAAGGCAATTGGCTGCCTCGATGGTCCAGACATCGCCGACGATGTCATCGGTGGGGTACTGGGCCTGCCAATCGAACCGCTCACCGGTCGGCAGCTGCAGCGCCCCGGCCAGCAGCACGCCACCGGTGCGTTTGCCCGCGTCGGCGAATTCCTGCCGCAATCGCGCCACCGCCCACGGCAGCTGCGCGTCCTCGGGATGCGCGTGCTCCAAGGCGGCTACGCGCCGTTCCAATTCTTCGAGTCGGTCGACCAGATCCACGCCGTCAACCTACTGCTTCCGTCGACGATGTGGCGGCGCATGCCGTAGGTGAGTCGGGCGAACTCGCCTACGGCACTCCGCGGTTCAGCCCGCGTAACCGAAGACGGGGTAGTGGTCGCTGTAGTCGGTGTAGGTGTGGGTTTCGCCCCCGGCGGTGACGCTCCACGCGGGGCTCTTCACACGTCGGGTCTCGTTGACGAATCGGCTCGGTACGGCGTGGCCCGAGATCGGCAGCACGTAGTCGAGGTGCTCGGAGGCGTATTCAGGACCGTACTGATCCACGCAGACCGTGTTGTCGGCACAGTCCCAGGAGTACCGGTGGCCGGTGTGTGCCGGGGCGGCCGCGCGGAGTTCGGCGAGCATGGCCGGGTATTCGGCGCTCGACTCGATGACGTTCATATCGCCTGCCACGTACACCGGCTGATCGGCGGGGATCTTGCGGCCGTCGAGGAACTTGCGGATCTCCGCGCGCTGCTGGGCCCGCTTCTGGCCCGGCTGCCCGGAGCTACAGCCGTCGTCCTCGGACTGCATGTGGGTGCCGATCACGTGCACCGGACCGCCGGGCGCTGCCAGTTCCACGTAGACGAAGCCCTTGTTGGAGAACCAGTCGCCGCCGCACGCGTCGGCGTAGACGTACTGGATCTTGCGGCTGATCGGCCAGCGGCTGACAACGGCCACGCCACCGTCTTCGGGTGTCGTCGAGGAGTACGAACCCTGGGTGGCGTCCCAACCGCTGCGCGAGCGGCCGAGCACCGGGGTCTGGTGCGGGTAGGTCTGTCGTAGGTTGCCCAGCATCCGGTCGCCCGCCGAGTTGTGGAACAGCTCCTGCAGTACCACCACGTCCTGGTTGGCGAGGACGTTCTGGGCGGCGATCAAATCGGCTCGCTGTTCCTGTCCCCAGTTGGGGTAGAGGGCTCCGGCCAGCATGAACACGTTGTACGACGCGATCCGTGTGGGCACGGCTTGGGGTGCGGCCGAGGCGGGGGTGACGGGCAGGACCGCCGCCGCAATGCACAAGGCGGACAGGACTATTCGTTTGAACATGACCAATTTTGATCATGTGTCCAGTTCGATGGCGAGGGATGGACGAGAAGTTCATCGGGCCGCCCGCCTCTCGACGTCGGCTGGTCGTCCAGGTTACAGCGCGGGATAATTTGTAACGCGAACCGATTCGGCCGCGCGCAGCTGTGTGAGCTGTGCGCGGCCGAAGGCTGAACTACCTGGTGACAGCGCCGAACGACGGCTGCTGGATCGTGCCGAGCTTGTAGGCGAACCCGTCCGGGTGCGCGTCCGAAACCGGTACCGACCAGCGGTGCCACAGGGTGCCGTACACCGCGGCCACGATCAGGCCGCCGCCGGTGTTCACCGGTGCGGTGCGGATGGTGGTGTCGACCGGAACGTCCATGTGCTCGGTCAGCACGGCGGTCCCACTCTGGAACGTGTTCAGGTTCAGCCACATGACCTCGAGCTTGGCTCCGGTCTGGTTGGGCGAGATGGTGCCCGGCCCGCCGAAGAAGCCGAAGCGGAAACCGTCGATATCGAGAGCGATACCGGAGCCGTACACGCCCGGTCCGCCGCCGTTCTGGCCGATATCGGAGGTCGCCGGGATCTGGAACGGCTGCGCGGGCAGCGCGACGTCGACCGTGCCGTTGGCGGCGAGCTGGTCGAGGGCGGCGAGTGCGCCCGGGTTGTCCGCCACCGACGTCCGCAGCTGCGATACGGCCGAGGCCACATCGACAGTCTGTGGGGTCGGGTCCGCGACGGCGGGACCGGCGAAGGTGATGGCGACGGCAGCCGACGTGGCGGCTACCGCGGTGGTGATGCGACGCATGAAACTCAGATGATGCATAACCAGCTCTCCTAGAGTGTTCCTGGTAGCGCTTTCCCTGGTGATTCGTCCGCTCTGTGTGTCGGTCGGGGACCGTGGGGTGTTAGCCGCCGACTACTTGTGCACCGTACCCACCGCAGATGTGGCGATGATCACTACCCCTGGGAAAAGCCGTGTTCAGGACCTCGTGGGGTCGGTTACGGCATGTTCGCGATCTCCACCTTGTAGCCGCGATACAGCTCGGGCTTGGCGGTGAGTACCGGCATGTCGAGGTGCTGCGCGGTGAACACCACGGGCGCGATCAGCGGCCAGTCGAGATGATCGTCGACGATCGGCACGGTGGTGCCGATGCGGATCGCGGTGGGCGCGTCCATTTCGGCCCAGCGCACGGCCACGCGATTGTCGAGCAGACGCCCGAGTTCATCGATGTTGTCGACGGCGCGCATCGCGGCCATCAGACTCACGGTGGGCACCACCAGGATTCGGCGCTGCTGGGTGAACTGGCGCATGATCACCTGCCCGAACAGCGGCGAGGAGGCCAGCGAGGTGAGCGCGGTGTGATCGGCGACGCTCACTGGCGACTGTCCAGCGCGCCCATCAGCTTGCTCAGTTTGGCCTCGGCCTCGGCGATGTCTTCCGCGGAATGCTGGGTGATTCTGGCGTCGAGTTTGCCCAGGATCTGTTCGCGCAGATCATCATTGAAGTACGCGGGCGGTAATGCCGCGTGCCGCAACACCTCTGCTGGTACCACCGCGACCAATTCCTTCCCCTCCCGCGTCACGATCACCGGTCGTCCGCTCGCGGACACCCCGTCCAAAACACTACCCAGCTGGCCACGTAACTCGGTCAGCGGCACACTGTCGTAATCGGCCATACCCTACTGTACATCCCTGTGTACAGTAGGGAAACCCCTGATCAGGCGGCTTTGCGGGCAGGTTCGCTGCGGTAACGGGTGACCGGGCCATCAATGCCCAGCAAGCGCCACACCCGCTTGGCGACCGGGTTCATCAGGCCACTGTTGGTGGCCAGCGCGCGCACATCACCGAAGATGCTGCGCATCGAGGCCTGGGATTCGTTGTTACCCCAGTATGCGTCACGCATGACCTCGGCCGGAATGTCGAACTTCTCGACGAATTCCTTGGGTGGGGTCATGATCATGTCGAGCATGATGCGCATCGCGATCGGAAACAGTACCGACAGCGCGGATTTCGTGACGATGTTCATGCCGGGCACATTGCGGCGCAGATACTCGTGCGCGAACGAGATGTGCCGGGCCTCTTCGGCCACATGGATCTGCATCACCCGGTGCACCATCGGGTGCAGGTCGACGCCGCCACGCAGCAGCGACTTCTGCAGGTGATCGATCGGTTCCTCGCCGCCGAGAACCATCGTGAAGAACAGCTCGGGGAAGTACTTCACCGCAGGCCAGATGATCATCGTGAGCTTACGATCGATGGTGCCCATACCGACCACATCGCGATAGCCGATGCGGTTGATCATCTCCTGGAACATCATCGTGTGGTTGCACTCTTCGGCGGCCTCGTGCGTGATGTACCGGAATTCGGGGTCGCCGTCGGGAACCGAGATCAGGTATTGCATCAGCCCGCGGATCAGCAGCTGCTCGAAATCCAGGCCCACCTTGGCGATGCCCGCCTGACGCCACATGCCGATGGCGATCTGCTTCTCGATCGGCTGGGCCTTGTACCAGGGATGACGGCCCAGCGGGTCCTCGTCGGGCATGATCCAGCGCGGATCGTCGCTGTGCACGGCGAATTCCGGTGAATCCCAGTCGATGTCGACGTAGGGATCGAAGTGGCGGTTGACCGAGCCTTCGGACAGGCCGCGAAGGATCTCGTGGTACTCGGGATCGGTGGCGGTGTTCTTGACTGTCGACAGCATCAGCGATGTCTCCTTCGGTATGACGCAGGTCCTACGTTATATGAGACTCAGGGTCTCACACAACCCCTCCGGGGGTCGCATTCGTCCTTGCCGCGCGATCTACCAGCATCAACGTAGGATTGGACACCGCAGGACCCGCCGAACGGTTGACCAGGAGGAATCCGATGGTTCGTTCAACTCCCGCCAAGGCCGTCTGGCCGACACTGCGCGTCGATTCCTGGTCCGATACCCGCGACACCCTGCACATGTGGTCGCAGATCATCGGCAAGCTGAAACTGGCCGGGACACCGCTGGTCAACCACTGGTGGAATGTCACCTTCGCGGTCAGCGCCCGCGGGCTGGCGACCGGTGCGATCCCCGTCGACGGCCGCCTGCTCGACATCGAATTCGACTTCGTCGATCACGAGCTCGTCCTGCGCAGCAGCGACGGCCGCCACGCCACGATCGCCCTGCGCCCGCGCACCGTCGCCGACTTCTACGCCGAGCTCGGCCACGTGCTCGGCCGCCTCGACATCGTGGTCGACATCGAGGCCTCACCCAACGAGGTCGACCCGGCCATCCCCTTCGCCGAGGACACCACCCACCACTCCTACGACGCCGACGCGGTCCACCTCTTCTGGCAACAGCTCGTCCAGATCCAGCGAGTCTTCCAGCTCTGGCGCGCCGGTTTCGCCGGAAAATCCAGCCCCGTGCAATTCTTCTGGGGCTCCTTCGACCTGGCCTGCACCCGCTTCTCCGGCCGCCCCGCACCCCTGCACCCCGGCGGCGCCCCCAACTGCGCCGACTGGGTCATGGAAGAGGCCTACTCCCGCGAATGCGCCAGCGCCGGCTTCTGGCCCGGCGGCACCGAAGGCACCTTCTACGCCTACTCCTACCCCGCCCCCGACGGCTACTCCGCCCGCCCCGCGGGCCCCGACGGTGCCGAATGGGACTCCACCCTCGGCGAATTCGTCCTCCCCTACGAAGCGGTCCGCACATCCCCCGACCCCGACACCACCCTCCTCAACTTCCTCAACACCACCTACGCCTCCGCCGCCGACCTGGCCCACTGGGACCGCCCCCTCCTCGACATCAACCCCCACCGCCTGGCCCGCCAACTCCACACCGACGACACAACCGCCCTCTGACACCAACGAAAACCGGTGCGAGTCGGGATGACTCGCACCGGTTTTCGTCGAATATCAGCTCACTCGAGTTCGGAGCTGCTTCAATCGTCGATAGTTCCGCGAAGCCACGGCTCACCGACCGCGCCTCGTTCGGCTTGCTCCTGGTCACGGAGGTCAGTGATGACCTGAAGACTCGCATCACGCTGGAGCAAGTGGCCCATATGGACGACCTTCCAGTCCTCTGCATCTTGCCGGTGATCAGCACCCCCGCAAGCCATGATCAAGTCATCTTGGTCGCGGCACGCGTAGAGCACAGGCCGCTCCTCCGTGAAGACATGGATGCAGATGTAGCACTTCTCCTCGAGCACCCAGTCAGCTAACCATGAATTCATCGGTGGATCAGGGCCGACTTCGTCCGCTCTTTCCGGGGAACCGCCGCCATGGTTGTGCGCGAATGAGACGGCTTCCGGAAACAAGAAATCCGGTGCGAGTCAGGAATTCGACTCGCACCGGATTTCGTTGTCTACCAGGTCACTTGAGTTCGGAGCTGGTCTTGCCGAGGACGCGGCGAGCCACGATCAGCTGCTGGATCTGCTGGGTGCCTTCGAAGATGTCGAGGATCTTCCTGGCGGAAATCACCACGTCGGCATATCCAAGCTGAAACCGGCCATGACCTGCATCTTCTATCTCGACAGTTCTCGTTGGTTCCGACCATTTTCCAGCGTCGGACGGCCTGGAAACGGCCTGGGTGGAGAGCGCTGCCACCTCTTCTTCCCGAACGTTGCTCCGGTGTATTGGGTGGTCTCACCCGGTGCCGTTGAGCTGGCTGTCTGTGTCTTCCGGTGCGGCCCTGTTCCGGCCTGTACCGGGGCTCCCGCTGCCTTTCTGCTGCCTAGGTCAGGACGTCTGTCGCGCTTCCTCTGGATCGAATGCCCGGAGCCACTTGCCTTCCGGGTAGATCCCTATCACCTCGGAACTGGTCTTCATCACCAACAGATCGCCGCGAGGGGAAACGCC
>NZ_JBHYRN010000023.1:0-116053 GCF_042749305.1 Nocardia sp. NPDC058705
CTTGGCGCATGCGCAACGGCGGCTAACTCGCGGCCGGGCCGCTACCGCCGCTGCGCGGCGGACCCTCCCCAGGGGTCGGGTGTGCGGGGCTGGGAGTGCGGTCATGGCGGGTTCGGGGTGTGCGTTGTGGCTGGGAGTGCGGTGGTGGTGGATTTGGGGTGTGGGGTGCATGGTGTGGGTGGGGGTGTGGTGGTGGTGGATTTGGGGTTCACCTCTGTGTCGGGAGTGTGGTTGTCGTTCAGGTGGCTGATGCCCGGGGGGTGGGCTGGTTCGTGGCGCGCATAGAGTTGGGGCGTGCCTGGTTTTGCTGATGTTGCCGCTGGTCCGCATACTGCCGCGCGTGTGGGGGGGGAGGCGGGGTTTCCGTTCTCGGCTGTGGTGGGGCAGGAGCGGCTGCAGTTGGCGTTGATCTTGTCGGCTGTGCATCCGGGGATCGGTGGGGTGCTGGTGCGGGGTGAGAAGGGGACGGCGAAGTCCACTGTGGTGCGGGCGTTGGCGCAGTTGTTGCCGCCGGTGGTGGATGAGACCGGGGCTCGGCCGGCTCGGCTCGTCGAGTTGCCGGTGGGGGCTACCGAGGATCGGGTGGTCGGGTCGTTGGATCTCGAGCGGGTGCTGAGGGACGGGGAGCAGGCGTTTCGGCCCGGGTTGCTGGCGGCGGCGCATCACGGTGTGCTCTATGTGGATGAAGTGAACCTGCTGCACGATCACCTGGTTGATGTGTTGCTGGACGCGGCGGCGATGGGGCGGGTGCACGTCGAGCGTGACGGTGTTTCGCATTCGCATCCGGCGCGGTTCGTGCTGGTCGGGACCATGAATCCCGAAGAGGGGGAGTTGCGGCCGCAGTTGTTGGACCGGTTCGGGCTCACTGTCGATGTGGCGGCTTCGCGTGAGGTGGATGTGCGGATGGCGGTGGTGCGTCGTCGGCTCGACTACGAAGCTGATCCCGACGCGTTCGCTGCCCGCTATGTCGACGCGGATCAGGTTGTGGCCGAACGGATTCTGACCGCGCGGGACCGGCTGCCCGAGGTCGCGCTGGACAATTCGGAGCTGCGGCGGATCGCAGCGCTGTGTGCGTCGTTCGATGTGGATGGGATGCGGGCGGATCTGGTTGTGGCCAGGACCGCGACCGCGCATGCGGCGTGGCGGGGGCGCGATCGGGTCACCGAGGACGATGTGCGGATCGCGGCGGAGTTGGCGTTGCCGCATCGGCGGCGGCGGGATCCGTTCGACGAGCCGGGGATCAGTGAGCAGCAGCTCGACGAGGCGATGGAGGCTGCGGCCGCCGAGGTCGAAAAGGCTTCGGGGGATGAGGAATTCGATGGTCCAGGCGGATCCGGGAACGGGCGTCACCGTGCCGACGACGAACTCGATGCCGACGGTCCGGATGGGTCTCGCGGGCGTATCGACGAGAGCAAGGGGCGCGGAGGCGTAGATCCAGACGGTCGGGGGCTGGATCGCGGGGATCCCGACGGCGGGCCGGACGACCAGGGGCCCGGCGATGGTGGTCCTGATGGGCGAGGTCCCGATGACGGTGGTCCCGACGATGGGGGGCCGGACGGCGGTGGTCCCGACGATGGGGGACCGGATGGCGGTGGTCCCGACGATGGGGGACCGGATGGCGGTGGTCCCGAAGGTGGTGGGCCCAACGGCTCTGGTTCCGGCGGCGACCGCTCGGACAGCTCGAGTGCCGACGGCGCCGGCAACGGTTCGCGCCCTGGACCCGAAAGGTTCTCGGGCACACCGACTTCGGCGGCGAAGCCCATCCCACGCTGGGAAGTACCCGGCATCGGCGAAGGCGCACCCGGCCGACGTTCGCGCGCCCGGACTCGAACCGGCCGCACTGTCCGTGCCGACGCTGATCCGACTACCGGTCTGCACCTGCTCGGCACCGTATTCGCCGCCGCCCCCAAGCAATTCGAGCGCGGTCGGCTCAGTGGTCCACTTGCCTTGGCCGCCGAAGATCTGCGTGGCGCGTATCGCGAAGGGCGAGAAGGCAACCTGGTCGTCTTCGTTGTCGACGCCTCCGGCTCGATGGCTGCCCGCGACCGCCTCACCGCGGTGACCGGCGCCATCGTCACCCTGCTGCGCGATGCCTACCAGCGCCGCGACAAGGTGGCCGTGATCAGTGTCCGCGGTAGCGAAGCCGAACTCGTCCTGCCGCCGACGTCCTCGGTCGACATCGCCGTCCGCCGCTTGGCCGGTATGCGCACCGGCGGTAAAACCCCCCTCGCCGCAGGTCTGCTGAAGGCCCGCGAAGTGATCGCCCGCGAACACGTCCGCGACCCGCGCCGTCGCCCGATGCTCGTCCTGCTCACCGACGGTCGCGCCACCGGCGGCACCGACCCCCTCCCACGCGCCCGCACCGCCGCGAAGCTACTGGCCGCCGAAGGCCACACCGCGATGGTCATCGACTGCGAACGCGGCATGATCCGCCTTGGCTTGGCCGGCGAACTGGCCCGCGACCTGCGCGCCCGCTACCTGCGACTCAACGAACTCACCGGCGACATCGTCGCCGACGTAGTCCGCGCCACCGGCCGGCCCCGTGCGGCGTAGCCCGGCGTAATCGACCAATTGGCGCGTTCAGAATCAGTTTTCTGACACCGAGGCGTCGAAGTGGGCGATTACGCCGGGCCACAGGCGCGCGAGGAGATTCCGGCGCTGCTCACCGTGTCGGGGTCACCGGGTGCGCCCTGATAGAAATGGTGGCGGACCGGCGTGGCCGCTACGAACGGATATCGACCGCGAGGTCGAGGAACGCGCACACGGCGTGCGTCGAGAAGAGGAGTTTTCTGTGCCCAAAGGTGTTCCGGAGAGCGTCCCCGAGGACGGTCTGACCACTCGGCAGCGGCGTAATCAGCCGGTGCTGGCCGTGCACACCGGGCCGGGCAAGGGCAAGTCCACCGCGGCGTTCGGGATGGCGTTGCGGGCCTGGAATCAGGGCTTCGACGTGGCGGTTTTCCAGTTCGTGAAGAGTGCCAAGTGGAAGGTCGGCGAGGAAGCCGCGTTCCGCACGCTCGGCACCCTGCACGAGGAGACCGGTGTGGGTGGGGCGGTCGAGTGGCACAAGATGGGCGAAGGCTGGTCCTGGACCCGCAAGCACGGCACCGAGGAAGATCACGCGGCCGCCGCGCTGTCGGGCTGGCAGGAGATCTCCCGCCGTCTCGCCGCCGAACAACACCGCTTCTACGTCCTCGACGAGTTCACCTACCCGCTGAAGTGGGGCTGGGTCGACATCGACGAGGTCGTCGAAACCCTCACCAACCGCCCCGGCAACCAGCACGTCGTCATCACCGGCCGCGACGCACCCCCGGCGCTGATCGAGGCCGCCGATCTCGTCACCGAGATGACCAAGGTCAAGCACCCCATGGACGCGGGCCGCAAGGGCCAGCGCGGCATCGAGTGGTGACTGTGACGGCCGCCCGGACGGTCGTGGTCGTCGGCGCGCACTACGCCGTCGGTGCTGTCGGTCGGCGCGCGACGGATCGCGCGGCTCCCTCTGCCGCCGCGTCGTCCAGCCCGAATCTTGCGCGTTGCCGTCGAATCGCTGTGGGTGGCGTCATCGGCGAGGTGCGGTGATGAGCGCTCCCGCGGTGGTGATCGCCGCACCGGCATCAGGCAGTGGGAAGACCACCTTGGCGACTGGGCTGATCGGTGCGCTGCGGCGGGCCGGGCACCAGGTGGCGCCGTTCAAGGTGGGGCCGGACTACATCGACCCGGGGTATCACGGGCTCGCCGCTGGACGGCCGGGGCGCAACCTGGATCCCGTGCTGGTGGGCGAGGATCGGGTGGTGCCGCTGTATCGGCACGGCGCGCAGGGTTGCGATATCGCGATCGTCGAGGGCGTGATGGGCCTGTTCGACGGGCGGATCGACGAGAACCGCACCGACGCGATAGCCGAGGGTTCCACCGCGCAGGTTGCGGGCTTGCTCGGTGCGCCGGTGGTGCTGGTTGTCGACGCTCGTGGACACTCCCAGAGCCTCGCCGCCCTGCTCCACGGCTTCGCCACCTACGACTCCTCGGTCCGGCTCGGCGGGGTGATCCTCAACCGGGTCGGTAGCGAACGCCACGAACAAGTCTTGCGCGCAGCCTGCGACCGCGTCGGGCTTCCGGTCCTCGGCGCCCTCCCTCGCATGACCGAATTGGAAGTCCCCTCACGCCATCTCGGCCTGATCCCCGCCGTCGAACACGGCAGCGCCGCCACCGCCGCCGTCGACGCGATGACCGAACTCGTTGCGGCACACGTTGATCTGCGCGCGATCGTCGCGATGGCGGGCGGCTCGGTCAGTGGTGACGCCTGGGATCCGGTAGCCGAACTCGCTGCCGCCGAGCATTCCACGCGTGGGGTAGAGCTGGTGCGGACGGTCGACTCCGCCTCGCACGAAGCGCGAACGTCGCAGGCACCTGATCGTCTCGCCGCTGCGGGACTGCCACCGAAATCCGCACCCCTTGCCCTGTCCGATACCTCGCTGGTCGGGATGGCGGGTGGCCTGCCGGCCGAACCCACGCGCTTTGCTTCCGAAGGTCCGTTGGTCGCGGTGGCGGGCGGTCCGGCCTTCACCTTCGGTTATGCGGAGCATCGGGAACTCCTGGACGCGGCCGGTGCTCGGGTGGTGGTTTTCGATCCGCTGTCCGACGAACTTCCTGTCGGCACAGGCGGATTGGTGCTTCCAGGCGGCTTCCCCGAGGAGCACGCCGGGCAACTGTCAGCCAACGAGCGTCTACGGACCGCAGTGGCTGAGGGTGCGGCGCGGGGCCTGCCGATCCACGCCGAATGCGCGGGGCTGCTCTACCTCACGCGGTCCCTCGACGGCCACCAGATGGCGGGGGTCGTCGACGCCGACGCCGAATTCGGGCCGCGCCTGACGCTGGGGTATCGCGACGCCGTTGCCCTGCATGATTCGGTGCTCTGGCGTGCTGGTGCCCGTGTGCGCGGTCACGAGTTCCACCGGACCCGCTTGGTACGCGCCGGAGGCGAGAGCGCCGCATGGGGTTGGCGCACAACGGGTTCTGTCGCCGAGGGTGCCGTGGTCCGGCAGGTCCATGCCTCCTACTTGCACACCCACCCGGCTGGAAACCCCGACGCGATCGCCCGATTTGTCAGCGCCGCACGACATTTCAGCCGCTGATGGCGAGCAATCGATGACGGAAGGTGCACCGTCGGTTTCGGCGGAGAACCCGGGTTCGGCGAGCGCCGCCTCGACCAGTTCTTCGGGAAAGCGGCAACCCACCGGAGATTCTGCGGCCGTTGATGATTCGCCACGTCCGATCGGCAGTGTGGCTGTCGGTATCGGCATCCGGCCGGGGACCGACCGCGAGCGCATCGTCCGGGCCATCGAAGCAGTGGTCGGCGACCTCACCATCGCCTGCTTGGCGACGCTCGAGCGACGAGCCACTGAACCCGCAGTCCGCGCCGCCGCAGCCTCCTTCGGGGTGCCCGTCATCGCCTTCTCCGCCGAGCAGTTGGCCGAGGTCGAGGTCGGGCACAGTTCCGAGCGGGTAGCGTCGGCGGTCGGTACCGCCAGTGTCGCCGAAGCCGCGGCATTGCTCGCGGGCAGTGGTGAACTCGTGCGTGGCAGAACAATTGTCGAAGGGATAGTCGTCGCTGCTGCCTCGGCGTAGCAGGGCGAATTGATCATGTGCGGATGCGAGGCCAGAAACGGGCCAAACCGTCGGACCCGCCCGTCGGCGTGTGCTGGAAATGAAGCTCACCGAGTTGCGACCGACTGCTGCGTGGTTGGCTGGTCTGTTGGAGGGCGAAGGGTCATTCCTCATGATCAGGAACAGTCCGGGCGCAGATAACCGGTTCAAGGGCGGCGCAATGGATGATCGATCTGTACCCGTGGCTCGGTGAACGTCGACGTTCAAGGATTGACGAAGTCTTGGCGGAGTATCGGGCGCAGGAGCCGACCCAGGTTCGCCGCCAGCGAGCGTGCTTTGAGGCTGCGGCCAAGCGCCTGAGGAGCAATTCCAACGGACAATTCGTGGCTGTCACCATGCTGGACGTTTGAGGCGGTGCCGTCGCTAATTGCCGACTCGCCATTGCCGCATAGGAACACGGCCGCACAATAAATCGGAGCCGCCGCGACCTCGTTGTCGCGGCGGCGCCTTTTCTTCTCGCGCGAGAAGCTCCGTCAAGGGGCGACGGAGGACCAATCGGCGAAACCTGTGGGGTCGTGGCGACCCATGGAGGCGTGTTCGAACAGGCCCCAGCCTTCGGCGTCACCGCAGCGGGCGTGGCCGATGTGGTCGATGACGCCGTAGGGGGTGCGGGCTTTGATCGCGGGGTCGGTGAGGTCGTAAGTGCTTGACAGCGACCAGTTCTCGCCCATCCAGCGCCCGTGGGTCCAGTCGGGGTCGGCGCCGTAACCGCAGCCCACGTGCAGGGCGATGCCGGGGCGCGATTCGATCTCGACCTCGATGGGTTTGCCGTCGGGGGTGGTCATGTCCAGGCGCACCGACTTCGGGTGCCGGGTGCCGGATTCGTAGGTCCAGTGCATGCGGGGCCAGCCGAGTTGTTCTTTGCGGCCGTCGTTCCAGATCCGCACCGCGTTGTTGAGGGTGCGAGTGCCGTCGGGTTCTTCCTGCACGATCACCACGATCGAGAAGTCGGCGAACCGCAGCGGCGCGTACAGCCACCAGAAACCGTCCATGCCGGTCGGTCGGCCTGCGGGTTCGGGCTCGCCGGAGGGTCGGATGCCCCACGAGCGGTCGCGGCTGCCAGTCCAGACCGCCGGGTCGATCGTGTAGTCGATGCCGTCGACCGCGAGAGTGCCCTCCCACGAACCCAATTGGGCGAAGCGGGAGGCCTCGATGATCGGGCGGGTGCCCGACAGAATCAGGTGCGGCTGCTCCTGTACAGGAGCCTGCGCGCCGGTCCAGGTGAGATCGAACCCGAGATCGTCGTGCTCGCACACCACACGCAACTTCCGCAGCGGCTCGATCACCTCGATCCGATAGCCACCGACGGCGGTGTTCAGATCGCGTGTGGTGAGCACGTCGGAGAACCGCACGCTGCGCTGGACGTCGCCGTGGCGCACGGTCGCGAACGCGTCGACCGCACCGAGGTTCGGGTACACGCCGAAACCGGTGATCAGCATCGTGTCACCGGCGGGGTCGAAGGCGTTGAAGTAGTAGCGGTCGTAGAAGTTCCGGTCGCTGGTGGCCACGCGGGCCAGTGACAGCGGGGTCTGGTGGACCGGGTATTCGTCGAGGGGGACGGGCATTGTCGCGTTCATCGGTCCCACTCGTAGGTGCCGTCGAGCAGCGCCTCGAGGCTGAGGCGATGCATCACGTAGTCATCGAGTTCGGCGGGCACGGTGTCCTCGCCGAAGTGGATCATCCGGCACTTGATCCTGGCCATCACGATCGCGTGTCGCAGTGCCGCGTAGATGATGTAGAAGTCGAGATCGCGGACCGAATATCCGGTCAGCTCTTTGTATTTCGCTACGACCGCGTCACGGCGCAGGAAGTCCGGGAGACCCGGCTGGTCGAAGCGGGTGGCGATGTCCTGGAAGAACCGGTGGATGAAGATGATCCACCCCAGATCCAGTTCGCGCGGTGCGAACGTCGCCATCTCCCAATCCAGCACCGCGGCCGGGGTGAACCCGTCGAACAGGATATTTCCGGGGCGGGCGTCGCCCCAGTTCAGCACCTCGGGTCCGGGATCTTTCGGCCAGTTCGCCTCGAGCCAGTCGAAAGTCCGCTCGATCAGCGGCACTTCGACGTCGTGGTCGGTCAGCGCCCACTTGTACCAGGCGCGCTGCGCCTCGAAATGCCTGCGCAGGCCGGTACCTTCGCCGTCGAGCAGCGGAAAGCGTTGGGTCACTGCGTCGATCGCGTGCACCTGGGCGATCACCTCGATGGTCGCGTCGGCGATCAGCGCGCGCTCGGCGACGGTCGCGTCGAACAACCAGCCGAAGAAGACATACGGCGGATTGTCCGACGGCGCCCTGCCCTCGACCCGCTCCATCACGAGGAAGGGCGAGCCGAACACGGACTCGTCGAGTTCCAGCCAGTGCAACGGCGGAACAGCGACTGTCGACGCCGCGCCGACACCGGCCATCACCTCATACTGCATCGCCAGGTCATAAGACTCGAACACCGGAAACGAGCTGTCCTCGGGCGCCATCCGGATGACAAACGACCCCTGCTCGCTGCTCCCGTCCGCCGACCACTCGGCGTCGAACAGAATCGTGGTGCTCGACATGCCGCCGGCGGACGGCTTGTCCAGATTGCTGACCGCCACCTCCGCACCGACCTTGCCGCTCAGCCAACGCGCCAGCTTCCCCGCGAACTCGTCCAGATCCCGCTCACTGACCGTGAGCGACATCTGAGCGGCCGGATCCTGATCCTCGGACATCTGCGCGGGTACCCCTGTCGGCAAAACTGTAACGTGTGTCACCTCTGGGTACCGGAAGACCGCCCGGAATGTAAGCCCCGCGTCGGTGAGTGGGACCCGGCTTGACAAACCGTCGTCGATTGAAACGCGGCACAGGAAGGGCTCGGCGAGTTCAGGGTTGACGGGGGTGAAAGTCAGGGTTGTCCCGGACGCGCTGGGCAGGGTTCGCCGATTAGGTTCGGTAACAATCGAACTCGACGGGGAGGCAACAGGTGGCCGTGACGTCCATGGAGCTCACGCACGACGACATCGCGAGCCCTGCGCCACCCGCTGCGGCCTGGCGACCGGTCACCCGGATCGCTTTCCGGTTCACCGTTGCCTACCTGGGGCTGTTCTGTTTGTGGATGGCGCAGATCACCTTCGTTTTCCTCGGTGTTTTCGCGCTGAAGGTGCCCGAGGAGGCCATTCTCTGGCAGATGATCGCGCTCGATCCGGTGAGCACCTGGATCGGCGAGCAGGTGTTCGGGGTGCGGGCGGAATTGACCATGAACGGCAGTGGCGATCAGGCGGCGATCTGGATCCAGTGCGGTCTGATCCTGGTGGTCGCGGTGCTGATCACGGTCGTCTGGTCGGTGCTCGACCGACGTCGGCGCGCGTATCCACGGTTGTGGAGTTGGTTTCTCACCGCGATGCGGCTGTTCGCCGGCGGGCAGATGCTGTTCTACGGATTCGCGAAACTGATCCCCACCCAGATGCCGGAACCCTCCCTGATCGCTCTGCTGACTCGGGTGGGCGATCTGACACCGATGGCGATGCTGTGGACACAGGTCGGATCGTCGCCCGCCTACGAAATCGCTTTGGGCGCAGCAGAAGTACTCGCCGGTCTGCTGCTGTTCTGGCCGCGCACCGCGACGGTGGGCGCGATGTTGTCCGTGATCAGCATGGCGCAGGTGTTTCTGCTCAACCTGACCTTCGATGTGCCGGTCAAGATGCTCGCCGGGCACCTACTGCTGATGGGATTGGTGCTGCTGGCGCCGCAGGCCCGCAGGTTGGCGAATTTCCTGATCCTGGAACGGGACTCGGGGCCGGCGGTTCAGCCGCCACTGTTCTCCACTCGGCGCGCGAACCGCTGGGCCGCGGTGGTGCAGATCGCCGCCGGACTGTGGATCGTCGCGGGGTGCCTCACGGTCGGGATCCAAGGGTGGAACGAATACGGCGGTGGCGCAACGAAACCCGAGCTGTACGGCATCTGGGAGGTCGGTGAGTTCACCGTCGACGGGACCGCGATCCCACCGCTGACCACCGACCAGGTGCGCTGGCAGCGTCTCGTCATCGACGTGGGTGCGGCGGGCTACCAGCGGATGGACGACACGATCGTGCCGGTACAAGCCACCACCGACCCGACGTCCATCACGCTCGTCGCGGCACCGCAAGCCTCGAACGAAACACCCGAGCCCTACGCGACATTCACCGTCGAGCGCACCTCCGACGACGCGCTGACCCTGCGCGGTGAACTCGAAGGCCGCCCCGCGACGGTCACGCTGAGCCGCCTCGACCTCGAGCGATTCCCGTTGCGCAGCACCGGGTTCCGCTGGGTGCAGAACCAGCCGCACTTCGGCTGAGTTCGCCGCCACCGGATCACCCATGGGGCGAGGATCAGCTGACGGTGATGGCATCCAGGCGGACGCGCAGGAAGTCGGCCGACACGACCGGCGGGCCCGGTGCCACCTGCCCGATCGGCGGTGCCAGCGGAGTGACCACCGCATCGTGGTCGAGTTCGTAGAAGTAGATGAGCGAGACCAGGTCCTCCTCGGGGGCGTCGGGCTGCGGCGGGAGGACGCGATGGCGCCCGGACGGCCAGCGCTCGCCGCTCCAATAGGCGAGCAGGTCGCCGATGTTCACCGTCAGCGCCGCCGGATCGTAGGGGGCGTCCGCCCATCCCTCGGCCTCGGTGTACACCTGCAACCCGCCCGCGCCGGGTTCGCGGTCGAGCACGGTGACGGTGCCGAAATCGGTGTGCGGGCCGATGCGGAACTGGCCGGGTTCCGGCGCGCCGACCTCCGACATCGGCGGGTAGTGGTTGATGTTGCAGGTCCAGGTCGGTCGTGCGGCCAGGTCGGCGAACGGGTTGGCAGGCAGCGCGAGGGCCGCGGCGAACAGGGCGAGCAGTTCGTCCGAGAGCGTGCGCACGGCGGCGGTGTACTCGGTGAGCAGTGTCCGCAGCTCGACGACCTCGGCGGGCCAGACATTGGGCAGGAACCACACCTCGTCGACCGTGGGATCGCCCGTCGCGGTGTCGGCGCCGACGGCGAAGGTCTCCTTGAGGTCGGGCGGGGTCTCGGTGCCCTCGGCGTAGCCGTTGGCCTCGCGGCCGGGACCGATCCAGCCGCGACCACCGACCGTCACCGCGTAGCGCTGCTTGACCGAATCGGGGAGTGCGAAGAACCGGCGTGCGGCCGCCCGGACCGCGGCGGGTAGCGCGGGATCGATGCCGTGGCCGTGCACCAGGAGGAACCCGGCCCGCCGCAAGCCTTCGTCGACCTCCTGTTCCACGGCGCGGGCCGCGTCGCCGCCGGCGCGCCAGCGGGCCAGGTCGACCGAGGCGATGGTGCTCATGCGGGGGTCTCCTTTGTCGGTGCGACACCGATGTCCTCGAACCACAGGTCGGGTCGCTCGGCGATGAAGTCGGTCATCAGGGACACGCAGCGCGGATCGTCGAGGACGAGAACCTTCACCCCGTGTTCGGCCAGCCAGTCGTGGCCGCCGTGGAAGGTCCGTGCCTCGCCGATGATCACGGTGCCGATCCCGAACTGGCGGACCAGACCGCTGCAGTACCAGCACGGGGACAGCGTGGTGACCATGATCGTCGGCCGGTAGTCGCGGCGGCGGCCCGCGGCGCGGAAGGCGTCGGTTTCGGCGTGCACGCTCGGGTCGTCGTTCTGGACGCGGCGGTTGTGGCCGCGCCCGAGCAGGGTGCCGTCAGCGTCGAACAGGGCGGCGCCGATCGGGACACCGCCCTCGGACAGCCCGCGCAGGGCTTCGTCGTAGGCCACGTCCAGGAGTGCGTGCGGCTGGGTCATGGCCTCCACTGTCCTGCCCGCGGGCCCGCTCGGCAACGTACATTTCGTCCGTACGCGCGCGGTCGATCAGTGACAGGATGACCGCATGTTGCCCACCGTCCGTCAGTTGCTCGCAGACCAGTTCCTGGCCGCCGACCCGCTGGTGCTGTCCGGGCGCTCCTCGCTCGACCGGGCCGTGCGGTGGGTGCATTCCAGTGAGATCTTCGAGATCAGCCCGTTGCTCTCGGGCGGTGAGCTGCTGCTCACGACGGGGCTCGGGCTCGCCGGGGTCGACGCCGGAACCCGACGCCACTACCTGCGTGAGATCGCCGATCGTGGGGTGGCCGGGGTGGCGATCGAGTTGGGCCGCACCTTCGATACCGTCCCGCCGGACATGGTCGCGGAGGCCTCGCGCGCCGGGCTTCCGCTGATCGCGTTGCGCAGGGTGGTGCCGTTCATCGAGCTGTGCCGGGCGGCCAACACCGAGATCGTGTCGCGGGAGGTGGGGATGCTGCGCGTGGTCGATCGGTTGACCCGCGACCTGCTCGCCGAACTCGTTGCCGGACACGGGCCCGCGCCGATGCTATCGAAGATCGGTGCGGTGACCGGATGCCCGGTGGTGCTGACCGCGGCCGGTGGGGCGCTGGTCGCCGCGCACGGTGTCGACGATGACCGATCCGCCTGGGCCGCAGTCGAATCCGCCGCCGCGTCGGCGCCGATCGTGGTGCGCGAGGGCCACTGGGGGACGCTCACCGCCGGACCCGGCTCGCCCCTTGACCCCACCACGTTGGCGGAAGTGCTGACGCGGGCAGTCGCCGCGCTCGGTCCGTCGCTCGCGCAGTCCGCCGCGCCGACCGGTCGACCGCGCCGAGCGGCCACGCGACTCCTCGCGGATCTGTTGGCGGACAAGCAGATCCGCTCCGCTGACCTGCGCGCACGGTTGGTCGCGGCAGGGGCAGGCACGGCGGCCGGGCTACGGTTGGTGCCGGTGGCGATCGACGCTCCCGACGCCAGAATCGCTGTCCGCCTACTCGACGGGGCGGTCAAGGAACTCAGCAGACCGGGCTTGATCGGGGAGGTGCACGCCACGGTGTATGGGGTTCTCACACCGGATCCCGCGGCGGTGGACCCTGTCGCCGAGATCGCGGGCCTCCTGCGAAAAGTGTGTGCCACCAACAGCATCGACGGTGTCACGCTGGTCGTCGGTGACCCGGCCGAGTCGACCGCGGTGAGCCTGTCCGCCGCACTCGTCGCGACGGGCCCCGCTCTCCGGCTCGCCGTCCGCTGCCGCCGCGACCGCTCCGGCCGCAACGGCCCGGTGACCACCCGGCGCGAATGGGCCGGAGATCTCCTCGTCGAGGCCATGCCCGCCGCCGAGCGAACCCGCCTCGTCGAAACCACCCTCGCCCCGCTGATCGCCTGGGACACAGCACATCACAGCGAACTGACCCACACCCTCGAGGTGTTCCTACGTCACGGCGCCAGCGCCACCAGCTGCGCCACTGCCCTCCACATCGGCAGACAATCCCTCTACCAACGCCTCGACCGCATCAAATCCCTCCTCGGCTTCGACCCCGCCACCCCAGAACTCACAGCCACCCTCCTCCTGGCCCTCGCGGCACACCGTGTGCATTCCACTGGCAGCGGCGAGTAACCCGAACGCGCTCAACGATGGCAGTCCACGCAGCTGATCGTGGTGTCGTCGGGCAGTCGGGCTATTTCCTCTTCAACGAAGGTGCGCCACTGCATGATTCGCTCCTCGCCGACGTCGCAGGCGTAGCCGAGGTCGCCTCGCTCGTACCAGACGCCGTCGATGACGAGGAACGTCGGATGCCAGCTGCGTTGCGCCACGAACTGCTCACGGGTGAGGTCGCCGATGATTCTGGTGGTCAACGAGTCCGACTGGCCGGTCGCGACCTTGCTGCGATGTTCATCCCACCGCTGACCAGCTTCGGCAACGGCGCGCGTACGCATCGCATCGAAGTCGACACTGCCTTTGATCGCCTCCGCGTCATACCGCAGGGTCGTCCCCTTGATGATCAGATGCTCGGACCAGCGGCCGCCGAGGGTCCAGTAGTCCCACCTGGCTCGCCAATTGTCTGTGGTCCAGAAGAACCAGCCCGTCTCGTCGTGACCGATCTCGGCACCACTCGCGCCCCAACGCACGACCGCCGCGGCATCCGAGGGGTCGACACCGTCCACCGGGTGTTCGCGCAGGACCCGTTGGTCGACTTCCAGCTCCGCGGGGGAGACATAACGTCGGTACGGGGGAAGCGTCGCGCGGTCCCCGTATGCTGCCAGCTGATGTTCGACATCGGCCCCGAGAACCAGCACCAGGAAATGCATGGTGCTGAGACTAGTTCGAAGGCGGTCCGGCTACTGCCTGCTCGGCGATCGGGGCGCGGACCCAAGGGTCAGGCCGGTGCGGTTGACCGGTTGGGTGTGATCTGGCGGCGTGCCAGGAGTAGGTACAACCCGCCTGCCAGTGTGAAGCCGACGAAGACCGTGATGTCGCCCAGGTTCGGGAATTCGCGGACCAGGTAGCCGGTGAATTTCGCCTGGTTGGAGAACAGGAGGACCGAGACCACCAGGCCGGTCGCGAAGGCTGCGACGCCATTCCAGTTGGTGTAGGCGCGGTTGTAGAGCAAGGGGCGGATGTCGGTGCCTCGGCGTAGGTATTGGTCGGCGAACATCACGCCGAGCCAGGGGCCGATCCAGTAGGCCACGATCAGCAGGAACGCCTCGTAGCCGACGGCCGCGTCGGGCAGTGCCCACCAGGCCACCAGGAAACCGGTGACGCCGAACACCGCCGAGACGAGTGCGCGCTGGGTGCGTACCGGCAGTTTCACGCCGATCGTCACGAATGCCATCGCACCGGAGTACACGTTGAGCGCGTTCGCCGCTATCGCGCCGAGGGTGATCGCCAGCAGGGTCAGATTCGCCAGCGCGCCGGGCAGACTCGCGGTGAACACATCGGTGGGGCTGCCGGTCGCGGTGCTCACGATCGTCGCCGAGGCTGCGCCGAGCGCCGACAGCCACAGGCACGAGACGAACAGGCCGGTCGCCGCGTATCCGCCGGTCGCGACCTTCGACACCGCGGTCGGCAGGTAGCGGGAGTAGTCCGCCGCGTAGGGGTTCCAGCCGCCCGCGTAGCCGAACGCGGTGCCGACGGTGAGCAGGAACCCGGCGATGCCGCCCACGCCGCCCGCCGGAGCGGCCCCACCGAGATCGGCCTTGCTGAAGATCACCACGGTCACCAGCACGAAAACCACTGCGAGCAACGGGAACACGAACCGTTCGAAGGCGTGCACGAGATTGTGTCCGAAGACCGCGAACCCGGTCTGCAACACCACGATCAACACCAGCGACGGCACCTTCGGCAGCCCGGTCAGCGTGTTCAGCGCGAACGCACCCGACACGCTGTTGGTGGCGAACCAGCCGACCCCGCACATGATCGCCATGAAGGTGGCGGGCAACGCGTTACCCCGATATCCGAAAGCCGTGCGCCCCAATACCATCTGCGGCACGCCGTACTCGGGCCCCCGCGCGGACAATACGAAATGCGCACCGGCGCCGAGCCCGATGCCCACCGCGAGTCCGAGCGCCGCCTGCCAGAAATTCATGCCGAACACGGTCACCGACAGCACACCGATGAAGATCGTCGCGAACTCGAGGTTGGGCGAGGTCCAGGTCCACAGGAGCTGGCGTGGGGTGCCGTGCCGGGCGGACTCGGGGATGGTCTCGTTGCCGCCCGGCTCCACCGCGATCACGCGATCGGCGTAGCTCGCGGCAGGCGCGTTGTCTTCGGTCGTAGCCATTCTTGAACATTCGTCGGGTCCCGCACCGCGGACAACCGACGGAACGTCCGTCATGACACCTGCGTGGGCGGACAGATCGTCGACATTCTCGCCAGGCATGGGCCCATTCGGGCCGCATCGGACCAGGAACTAGGCTGGGACACTGTGCCGAACACCGTTGACACCGCATCGACCCCGCCCGCAGGCGACCCGAACTACCTGGTCGGGCTCGATCTGCGAGGACGCAGAGTGGTGGTGGTCGGCGGTGGAACCGTTGCCCAGCGCAGGCTGGGGTTGCTCGTGGCCGCCGGTGCCGATGTGCACGTGGTCAGCCGGGCGGTCACGCCTGCCGTCGAAGGGATGGGGACGGCGGGGCAGTTGAGCATCGAACTGCGCGCCTATGCCGACGGGGATCTCGACGGCGCCTGGTACGCGATGGCGTGCACCGATGAACCCGAGACCAATGCCGCCGTGGTCGCCGAGGCCACCGCCAAGCGGATCTTCTGCGTGCGCGCCGACATCGCTCGCGACGGCACCGCAGTCACCCCCGCGACCGCGCGCTACGACGGGCTTTCGCTCGGCGTGCTGGCCGGTGGTGCCCACCGCCGCTCGGCTGCTGTGCGCAACGGGCTGCTCGAAGCGCTGCAATCCGGTGTGGTGACCGATGATTCGGAACCGGTGACCCCCGGCGTCGCGCTCGTCGGCGGTGGTCCCGGCGATCCCGACCTGATCACTGTGCGCGGTCGCAGGCTCCTCGCACGCGCCGATCTGGTCGTCGCCGACCGGCTCGCCCCGCCGGAACTGCTTGCCGAACTGGGACCGCACGTCGAGGTGATCGACGCCGCCAAGATCCCCTACGGCCGGTCGATGGCGCAGGAGGCGATCAACCTCGCGCTCGTCGAGGGCTACAAGGCGGGCAAGTTCGTGGTCCGGCTCAAGGGCGGTGACCCCTATGTCTTCGGTCGCGGTTACGAAGAACTCGAGGCCTGCACCGAAGCGGGCATTCCGGTGACGGTGGTGCCCGGCATCACCAGCCCGATCTCGGTGCCCGGTGCGGCCGGTATCCCGGTGACCCATCGCGGGGTCACCCACGAGTTCGTTGTCGTGAGCGGACACGTCGCCCCCGATCACCCGGACTCCCTCGTCGACTGGTCGGCGCTGGCGAAGCTGCGCGGCACCATCGTGCTGATGATGGCGGTCGAGCGGATCGACAAGTTCGCCGCCGCCCTGCTCGCCGGTGGGCGCCCGAGCGACACCCCGGCCGCGGTCATCCAGGAGGGCACCCTGCGCACCCAGCGGGTGGTGCGCGCCGACCTCGCCACGGTCGCCGACCGGGTCAAGGAAGAGGGCATCCGTCCGCCCGCGATCATCGTCATCGGCCCCACGGCGGGCTTCGGGCTGGACTAGCTTCGTGGGCCGCGCGCCCTCACGTTGCCGTCGCGCCAATTACACTGCCTCGTTGTGCTCGATAAACCCGCTGCGACGATGCAGTATCCGGTGACGGGGCGGGCCTTCGGTCTCGCCATCCTTGTTCTGAGCGGCCTGCAGTTCATGGTCGTGCTCGACGGTACTGTCGTGATCTTCGCGCTGCCGCGCCTGCAGGAAGAGATGGGGCTGTCCAGTTCGGGCAGCGCCTGGACGGTGACCGCCTACGGCCTGACCTTCGCGGGATTGATGCTGCTCGGCGGCAGACTCGGCGACGCCTACGGACGTAAACGGATGCTGATCATCGGCGTCGGGGTGTTCACCGCGGCGTCGCTGGCCTGCGGTCTGGCCAACGGCGAGGCGATGCTGCTCATCTCGCGCGCCTTCCAGGGCGCCGGTGCGGCGATCGCGGCCCCGACGGCGTTCGCACTGGTCGCGACCACCTTCGCGCCGGGCCCCGCCCGCAATCAGGCGATCGCGATCGTCGGTTCGATGGCCGGAATCGGCTCGGTCGGCGGTCTCGTGGTCGGTGGTGCGCTCACCGAGTTCTCGTGGCGGTGGATCTTCCTGATCAATGTGCCGATCGGCGCGCTGATCGTGGCGGGCGCGGTGTACAAACTGCACGACACCGAACACCACCGCACGCCCCTCGACATCAAGGGCGCCATCCTGGGCACCGTGGCCTGCGCGACGATCGTGTTCGGCGCCACCGAGGGCCCGGCGATGGGCTGGACCAGCCCGATCATTCTCGCCTCGCTGATCGGCGGGTTCGCGCTGCTGGTGATCTTCGTGATCACCGAACGTCGCGAGGCCGATCCGTTGCTGCCGTGGTCGCTGTTCGACAGCCGCGACCGAGTCGCCACCTTCGCGCTGATCTTCCTGGCCGGTGCGATCCTCGGCGCGATGACGTTCTTCGTTGCCCAACTGCTGCAGAACGTGCTCGGCTACAGCCCGCTGCAGGCCGGTATCGCGTCGATCCCGTTCACCATCGGCATCGGTGTCGGTGGTGCGGTCGCGTCGAAATTGGCGTTGGTGTTCGCGCCGCGCTGGCTGCTCGCCGCCGCCTCGGTCGTGCTCGCCGTCGGGCTGCTGTTCGGCTCGACGCTGGACCGGCACGTGCAATACCTGCCGACCCTGCTGTGCCTGCTGGTGGTGATCGGCTTCGGTGTGGGTGTCGCGATGGTGCTGGCGCCGCTGTGCGTGCTCGTCGGGGTGCCGCAGTCGAATATCGGCCCGCTCGCCGCGGTCGGCCAGATGTTCATGAACCTCGCGACCCCGATCGCGATCGGCCTGCTGAGCCCGATCGCCGCATCGCGCACCCTCTCGCTCGGCGGCACCGACGGCCGGGCCGCGGACATGTCACCGACCCAGATCGACGCACTGAACAGCGGCTACACCCTGGTCCTGTTCGTGTGCGCGATCCTGGCGGTACTCGCCGCGATCGTCGCGCTGACCTTGCGATTCACCCCGCAACAGTTGGTGCAGGCCCAGCACGCGCAGGAAGAAGCCCAGCGCAGCTGATTCGGCCGGTCACGCGCCCGGACAACGCCGCACGGCCCGCGCAATTCCGCGCGGGCCGTGAGGTCGAAAGATCCACTCCTGTCCGGGCTTTCAGCGCGGACTGACCCTGATCAGGCGTCGACGGTGTGCGCGTCGGCGACGCTCAGCGCCTGATCGAGAATGGCCAGGCCCTCCTTGGCCTCGGCCTCGGTGATCACGCACGGGGGAACCACGTGCAGCCGGTTGAAGTTGACGAACGGCAGCATCCCGCCCTTGCAGCAGGCGGCGACCAGTTCGTTCATCGCGGGGCTGGTGCCGCCGTAGGGGGCGAGGGGTTCGCGGGTGGTTCGGTCGCGGACCAGCTCGAGGGCCCAGAACACGCCGAGGCCGCGGACTTCGCCGATGCTCGGGTGCCGCGCCGCCAGTTCGTGAAGGCCAGGGCCGATGACTCGTGCGCCGATGTCGGCGGCGTTCTCGACGATGCGTTCCTCGGTCATCGCGTTGATCGTCGCGACGGCGGCTGCGGTCGCGAGGGGGTGGCCTGAGTAAGTGAGGCCGCCGGGATACGGACGGTTGTCGAAGGTCGCCTTGATGGCGGCACTGATCGCGACGCCGCCGAGGGGGACGTAACCGGAGTTCACGCCCTTGGCGAAGGTGATCAAGTCCGGGACGACGTCGAAATTGTCGATGGCGAACCACTTTCCGGTCCGGCCGAAGCCCGCCATCACCTCGTCGGCGATGAAGATGATGCCGTGCTTGTCGCACAGTTCGCGCACCCCGCGCATGTACTCGGGGGTCGGCACCATGATGCCCGCGGTGCCCGGCACCGATTCCAGGACGATCGCGGCGATGGTGGCCGGACCTTCCATCTCGATGGTGCGTTCGAGGTGGGCCAGCGCTCGCTCGGTTTCCTGCTTCTCGTCGG
This sequence comes from Nocardia sp. NPDC058705, assembly GCF_042749305.1. NCBI lineage: Bacteria > Bacillati > Actinomycetota > Actinomycetes > Mycobacteriales > Nocardiaceae > Nocardia > Nocardia sp. NPDC058705. The sequence goes on from NZ_JBHYRN010000023.1 coordinate 19,045, forward strand.
TCGCATGGAATTCCGAGCGGTACAGGAACGGTCCGAAGAAGTGCACCGTCCCGGTGTTGCCGTGGTCGTTGGGCCAGCGGCGTGGGTCGCCGGTGAGGTTCACCGCGGTCTCGGTGCCGCCGTGGTAGGAGCGGTAGCGCGAGAGCACCTTGTAGCGGCCGGTGTGTAGGCGCGCCATTCGGACGGCGTGTTCGATCGCGTCGGCGCCACCATTGGTGAAGAAGATGGTGTTCAGGTCGCCGGGGGTGCGCTCGGTGATCAGGCGGGCCGCTTCCGAGCGGGCGTCGTTGACGAATTGTGGTGCGACAGTACAGAGTTTGGCCGCCTGCTCCTGGATTGCGGCGACAACCTTCGGATGCTGGTGGCCGATATTGGTGTTCACCAGCATCGAGGAGAAATCGAGCAGGCGGTTGCCCTCGCCGTCCCACACATAGCAGCCCTCGGCGGCGGTGAGCACGGTCGGCGTGAGAGTCGCTTGCGCGGACCAGGAATGGAAGACATGGCGGCGGTCGAGCTCGTAGGCGCGAGCGGCCTCATCGGAAAGCGTCACAGCGAGGTCTCCTCTGTTGTGTCGGCGGACGGCGACTCGAGAACGGTCATTTGTTCTGTGGGAAGCCGAGTTCCAGTCCACCGTGGCTCGGGTCGAGCCAGCGGGTGGTGACCGCCTTGGTGCGGGTGAAGAAGTGCACGCCGTCGGTGCCGTGCGCGTGTGAGTCGCCGAACAGGGAGTTCTTCCAACCGCCGAAACTGAAGTAGGCCATCGGAACCGGGATCGGGACGTTGATGCCGACCATACCCACCTCCACCTCGTGCTGGAACCGGCGTCCCGCGCCACCGTCGTTGGTGAAGATGGCGGTGCCGTTGCCGTAGCGGTTGGCATTGATCAGCGCCACTGCCTCCTCGTAGGTGTCGACCCGCACGACCGAGAGCACGGGGCCGAAGATCTCGTCGGTGTAGACACTCATGGTGGGGGTGACTTCGTCGAGAATTGTCGGCCCGAGCCAGAATCCGTCCGGCGCGCCGTCGACAGTGAGGCCGCGTCCGTCGAGAACTACACGGGCACCGGCGGTTTCGCCCGCGTCGATGTACTCGGCCACGCGGTCGCGGTGGGCGCGGGTGATCAGCGGACCCATCTCGGCGCCACTGGTGCCGTCGCCGGTGACGATGCCCGCGGCCCGCTCGCTGATCTTGGCGACCAGCTCATCGGCCACCCCGCCGACGGCCACGACCACGCTGATCGCCATGCACCGCTCACCCGCCGACCCGAAACCGGCGTTCACGGCGGCGTCGGCGGCCAGGTCCAGATCGGCGTCGGGCAGCACCACCATGTGGTTCTTCGCGCCGCCCAGTGCCTGCACTCGCTTGCCCGTCGCGGTGCCGCGCTGGTAGACGTACTTGGCGATCGGGGTCGAGCCGACGAACGAGACCGCCTTGATCCCCGGGTTGTCCAGCAGTTCGTCGACGGCGACCTTGTCGCCCTGCACGACATTGAACACACCGTCGGGCAGCCCGGCCTCCTGCCACAGCCGCGCCAACCACAGCGCCGCCGACGGATCCTTCTCGCTCGGCTTGAGCACCACCGTGTTGCCCGCGCCGATCGCGAGGGGGAAGAACCACATCGGCACCATCGCCGGAAAGTTGAACGGCGCGATGATCGCGACGGGGCCGAGCGGCTGACGAATCGAGTAGATGTCGACATCGGTCGAGGCGTTCTCGGTGAACGCGCCCTTGAGCAGATGCGGGATGCCACAGGCGAATTCGACGATCTCGAGGCCGCGGGTCACCTCGCCGAGCGCGTCGGCGGCGACCTTGCCGTGTTCGGACGTGACGATCGCGGCCAGCTCGGACCTGCGCTCGGCGAGCAATTCGCGGAAACGGAACAGCACCTGGGTGCGGCGGGTGAGCGAGGTGTCGCGCCAGGACGCGAAGGCTACCGTCGCGGCGTCGATCGCGGCGCGGGTATCGGCCACGTTCGCCAGCGCCAGCTCGCCGGTGACGACGCCGGTGGCGGGATTGGTCACCGGCGCGGTGTTCTCGCTGGTGCCGCTGACGGATTTGCCGTCGATCCAATGGCCGATGGACTGCATGAAAGCCTCGCTTCGCCGGTGGGTGTGGTGCCTCTACCTTGGTCCATTCCGAGCCCGGGTAGGCGCGACGATTCGTACACAATTGCGGGTTTCGTATTACGATTCGTAGGTGCTGTTGACCGTGGCTGATGTGCTCGCGACTCCCGTGATGCAAGCCGGGCAGCCCGAGGTCATCTGTGCCACGAACCTGGACCGTCCGGTGCGCTGGGTGCATGTCAGCGATCAGGCCGCGGTCGCCGATCTGTTGGTCGGCTCGGAACTCATCCTGACCACCGGGCAGGCACTCGCCGCACCCGAGCAGGCCCGGATCGCCTACCTGCGGTCCCTGTCCGCCGCAGGCATCGCCGGACTGGTCGTGGAACTCGGCAGTTATGTGAGCGAGCTCGGTCCTGTCGTGGCCGCGACGGCCGCCGAACTGGGGCTGCCGGTGATCGTGCTGCACCGGGTGACCCGCTTCGTGGAGATCACCGAAGCCGTCCACCGGGCGATCGTCGCCGACCAGTACGCCGAACTCGAATTCGCTCGTACCGTGCACGAGACCTTCACCGAGCTGAGCGTGCGCCGCGCCGCGCTCGCCGAGATCGTGCAGACCGCCGCCACCATGCTCGACGCATCTGTGGTGCTCGAAGACCTCTCGCATCGAGTGCTTGCCGCCACCGCCCGGCACACGAGTTCGGCTGCGCTGCTGGATGATTGGGAGTCCGTGTCGCGGATGCTGCCCGCCGGGCCGGGGGTGGTCGGTGTCGGACCGCACACGCAGCGCTGGGGCCGGTTGATCCTGCGCTCCGAACGGGCACAGACCTCCCGGGTAAGCATGGTCCTGGAGCGCGCCGCGCAAACCATCACCCTGCACCGGATGATCGACAAGGACCGCTTCGGTCTGCACCGGCAAGCCCAAACCGGCTTGATCGCCGACCTGGTGGAAGGGCGGGTGACCGATGAACGTGACGCGCAAGCGCGAGCTGCCGCACTCGGTCTGCACCGGCGAGCCCGCTATGTGCCCCTGGCACTCGAGATCGAGACCGGCGCCGCCTCGGATCCTGTCGCGGCGCAACGACGGAGCGCGGCGATCGTAGAAGCGGTGACACACGGGCTCGGCCTGGTTGACGCCTCTGCGTTGAGTGCCGCCGAACACCGGCCTGGACGACTCCGTTCCAGTGGGGCGCGGGGCGCTGTGAGTGAGTCCGCCAGAGCCGCACCAGCGCGCGGTCGCGGAGCCGAGCCTGATGCGGCGATCCCTTCGACGGCGGCGCTTCCCGGACGACTGCGGGGTGGTGCAGACGGGGAACGGATCATGGTGATTCTCGGGGTGACCCGCGGCGGGGAACTCGATGCACGTCTGACGGAAGTCTGTGCGGCGGTGCTGGGTGAGGTTCGCCGGGTCGACGGGGTGCGCCGAGCTGTCGCAGGCGTCGGTCCCGATTCGGATTCGCTCCTCGACGCCGCGGGCAGGCTCGCCCATGCCACGGGCGTCGCCGAGGTGGCACTGTCCATGATCTCGGCGCCCGCCCGAATGTTCTTCCGCAGCGCGGATATTCGCCTGCGCGGCCTGCTTTCGCTGATCCGCGACGAGCCCGGTGTGCAGAGCTTCGCCGAGGCCGAACTCGGCGCGCTGCTGCGCTACGACATCCGCCAGACTACCGATCTCACCGGCACCCTGCGTCGCTTTCTCGACCTGGCGGGCAACAAAACCGAACTGGCGAAAGCTCTCGCGATCAGCCGACCCACTCTCTACGACCGCCTCGCCCGCATCGAACGCGTCCTCGCCGTCGACCTCGACGACGGCGAATCGCGCACGTCACTGCACGCCGCGCTGCTCGTGCGCGACCTCACCGGCGACAAGCTCTAGGTTCGTAGCTCAGTCTTTGCGCCCGGTGAGCGCCAGTGATGTGCCGAGCCCGATCATGACCAGGCCACCGGTGCCGCCAACGGCGGCGAGACGGCGCGGCGACCGCGCGAACCAGGACCGCGCCGAACCCGCCGCGAATGCCCAGAGCGAGTCGAAGATCAAACCGAACACGGGGATACAGAGCCCGAGGATCAGCATTTGCTGTGGCACCGAACCACGTGTGGTGTCCACGAACTGTGGCAGCAGCGCTGCCAGGAAAACAATGGTTTTCGGATTGGCGGCTCCGACAACGAAGCCGTCGCGCAGTGCCGCGGCGGGGCTGTGCGAGGTCACGTCCTGTTCGGCATGGAAAGCCGTTTGCAGCTCACCACGATGCCGAAACGCTTGCACGCCGAGGAAGACCAGGTAGGCGGCGCCGACCAGCTTGATCGCCGTGAACACCGCCGCCGAGGTCGCGACCACCGCGCCCAGCCCGAACGCGACGGCGACAACCTGGCCGTACACCCCGATCGAATTGCCGAGCACAGTCAGCAGCGCCGAACGCCGCCCGACGGTGAGCGCCCGGCCGATAGTGAACAAAACGCTCGGCCCGGGCACGATCACCAGCAGAAACGCCAACCCCGCGAACGAAGCCAGATGAGCCGAAGACACCATCGCCCCACGCTATCGGGCAGCTGGACCGGTGGCAATGGGCAGGATATCGGGGGGTTGTGGGTGTCGGTGTGGACGACGAAACTTGTTGTATGAGTGCGTTGTCGCAGAATCTCCTGGACCGGTGGACCGCGTTGGCCGGGGTCGAGGCCGAACAAATCGGGGCGGGTGTGGTGGGGCGCTACAACGAACCGCACCGGCGCTACCACACCGTCACGCATCTGGCGGTGATGCTCGCGGCGATCGACGAATTGGCCGATGCCGCAGACGATATCGATGCTGTGCGGTACGCGGCCTTCTTCCATGACGCGATCTACGCGGTCGCGCGGGCCGACAACGAGGAGCGCAGCGCCGATCTGGGCCGCGATATCCTCGAATCGCTCGGTGCCGCACCGGAATTGGTCGAGGAAGTGGTGCGGCTCGTGGTGCTGACCCGCGGGCACAAGCCGCAGCCGGGCGATGCCAACGGCGCCGTGCTCTGTGATGCCGACCTTGTCGTCCTCGGCGGTACCCCTGAGGAATACGCCGCCTACACCGTTGCGATCCGTGCCGAATACGCGCACGTCCCCGACGACTTGTTCCGGGCCGGGCGCGCCTCGGTACTGCGCAATCTGGCCGACCAGCCGCGTCTTTTCCGCACCGACCTCGCCCACGACCGTTACGAGGCCGTCGCCCGTGCCAACCTCGCGGCCGAACTGGCCGAACTCACCGCCGCGATCGGCTGAGGGGACCGGCGTAATCACGCAATTCGACGTCTTTCGGTCAAATATCTGACTGAAACGAGGCCGATTGCGTGATTACGCCGGTACTTCAGAGGGCGGCGAGTATCTCGGCGGCCAGCGGCGCCGCGGACGCGGGGTTCTGGCCGGTGTAGAGGTTGCGGTCGACCTCGATGTGCGGCGCCCACGGGTCACCCTCGCGGTAGTCGGCGCCGAGGGCGACCAAGCGGTCCTGGAGCAGCCACTTCGCCTTGTCGGCGAAACCCGCCTGGGTCTCCTCGGCATTGCTGAAGCCGGTGAGTCGGTAGCCGGCGAAGGGGGAGGGGCCCGCTTCGCCGGTGGCGAGCAGGGCCGCGGGGGCATGGCAGACGATGCCGAGCGGTTTGCCCGAGGCGAGGGCGTCGTTGAGAAGGGCGCCGGAGACGGGGTCGACGGCGAGGTCCTGCATCGGGCCGTGTCCGCCGGGGTAGAAGACGGCGTCGTAGTCGGCGAGGTCGACCTTGTCGAGCGGGATCGGGCTCTGCAGTTCGGTTGCGCCCGAAACGATTTCGGCGACCGCAGCCGCACCTTCGGCTCCGCCGTTGACCTCGGGCGCCAGGCTGCCCTGGTCGACCGGCGGGACCACACCGGCGGGCGTCGCCACGGTGACGGTGTGGCCCGCGCTGATGAATGCCGCATACGGCGCCGCGAATTCCTCGGCCCAGTACCCGGTGGGATGTTCGGTGCCGTCGGCCAGTGTCCAGTGGTCGGCGCCGGTGAGAACGAAGAGGATGTGTGCCATGGGAACCACGCTAGGGTCGATGGCATCTCCTGACCAATAGACTCGCCTATATGAGACATAGGTCAGCCGATGGGTCGATGGATCTGGTGCAGTTGCGGACCTTCCTGGCCGTCTTGCGGACCGGTTCGCTCACGGCAGGGGCGGCCCAGGTCGGGCTGTCCCAGCCGACCGTGACCACGCAGATCCAGGCGCTCGAACGCCACCTCGGCCGACCCCTGTTCGAACGGTTGCCCCGTGGCGTGACGCCGACCGCCGCCGGACACGAACTCGCCGCCCGGGTGAGCGGCCCGCTCGACGCGCTGGAAACCGTCGTCAGTGGCGCGGCGGCAGACCGTGCGACGCCGCCCGAACCGCCGGTGCTGCTCGGCGGCCCGGCGGAAATGCTCGCCGCCAAGATCGTGCCCGCGCTCGCGCCGTTGGTCGCCGACGGTGTGCGGCTCACCGTCAGCACCGGGCTCACCGACGACCTGCTTGCCCGATTACATTCGGGCGCACTGGATCTGGTGTTCGCCACCAGTCGCCCGCGGGGGCGGACGGTGTTGGCCGAACCGCTCGTCGACGAGGAATTCCTCCTGGTCGCCGCCCCGTCGATCGCCGACCGGATCGACGCCGAGCGGCTGCGCACCGAAGGCCCGGTCGCGTTCGCCGGCATCCCGCTCGTCAGTTACGCCGCCGACCTGCCGATCCTGCGACGGTACTGGCGTCACGTCTTCGATACCCGTCTGGAAACCGCACCGGCCCTGATCGTCGGCGACCTGCGGGCGGTGCTCGCCGCGGTGACGGCCGGGGCGGGAATCAGTGTGCTACCGCACTACCTGTGCGGTAGGGAGCGGGCCGACGGCACGCTGGTGACGCTGCTCGATCCCGCGGATCCGCCGATCAACACCGGTTTCCTGGCCCGCAGGGTCGGTGCGCCGTCGCGACCGCACGTCGACCTGGTCCGCGCTCGGCTGGTCGAGGCGGCGCGAGGGTGGCGGGCGGGGTGCGCTTGACAGGCAAGTGATGACTTGCCTATGGTTCGGGGGAGCGACAGGAGTGCCCCGTGACCGACATCTTCACCGCACTGGCGGATTCGACACGACGCGCACTTCTCGACGAACTCGCCGATCGCGACGGGCAAACCCTGTTCGAACTGTGCGCCCGCCTCGTGAGCAAGCACGACATCAGCTCGTCGCGGCAGGCGATCACCCAGCATCTGGGAGTGCTCGAAGAAGTCGGGCTCGTCCACACCCGCCGACAAGGTCGATACAAGTTCCATCACGCCGATTTCACACCGCTGCAGGCGGTTTCGACGCGATGGCCCATCCCCAAGGAGGACTCATGATCCGCATCGGAGTGACCAGCGTCTTCGTCGACGACCAAGCCAAGGCCGAGGCCTTCTACACCGACGTGCTCGGCTTCCAGGTCAAAGACAAGGTCCCCGTCGGTGAATTCGACTGGCTCACCCTCGTCTCACCCGCCGACGTCGACGGCATCCAGCTCCTGCTAGAGCCCGACCAGCACCCGGCCGCCAAGGCCTACAAGACGGCGCTGAGCACCGAAGGCATTCCCGTCATCGTCTTCACCGTCGACGACCTCGACGCCGAGTACGCCCGCCTCGTCGACCGCGGCGTGTTCTTCACCCAGCCGCCTGTCGTCATGGGCCCGGTCAGCACCGCGGTCTTCGATGACACCTGCGGCAACCTCATCCAGCTGATGGCCCCGATCGCCGAGTAGTTCAGCGGGTCGCTTCGATCGCCGACGCGATCACGTCCGCGACGCCGCGCTGTCCGGCGAGCGTCGGGTGGTAGGGGAGCAGGGTGCGGTCGGCCACCAGAGGGTCGAACCAGCGCGTCGCCGGGTCGGCGCACATCCCGAAGTCCTTCGACGCGGCGACGGTGTCGATGTACACGGCCCCATGGTTTTCGGCTTCCCGGGCGACCACGGAATTGAGGCGCTCGAACTTGGACTGGATATAGGCGGCGTCGGCGGGCAGCAGGCCGAGCATCGCCGGGCAGCTGGTGTCGGTCAGGTAGGTCGGCCAACCGTCGACGAAGACTGTGGCTTTCGGTGCGCGGCGGGCGATTTCGTCGAGCGCGACGGCGTAGGCGGGGGCGATCGCATCGATATCGCTGTCCCACCGCGGGTCTGCCACTGCCGCACAGCCGCCGGGTTTCGCGTGGCAGTGACCGAGGATGTATTCGGTCATGTCGGCGTCGTTGGCGCCGATGTGCAGGGTGACGATCTCGGTGGCGGGCCCGAGCGCGTCCAGCTGCGGTGCCACACCCGCGCCTTGCGAGCGATACAGGTCGGGGATCTTCGCGGCGCTACAGGTTCGGTCGTCCAGTGATAACCCGAGTCGTTGCGCGACCAACTTGGGTGCGTTGGTCGTCGAGCGCACGCAGCGCAGGGGTGCGGTGAGATCGAGGTTGACCGCGCCGGTGGTGGCGGCCCCGGAATCACCGAGAGCCACGTAGCGTGCCCCGGCCTCGGAGGTCGGTTGGCCGTGCACGGCGGCAGGAGTGATCGCGGCTGTCGCGATCATGGATGTCGTCGCGATCGCGCGCAGCCAGTTGTTCATCGAGAGTCCTGATCATCGGGGTGGCCCGGCTTGGGCGGTAGGGCCACTGTGCCCCAGACAGTCGGCAGGCGTCGGCGTTGACGCCGAGGTTTGTGCGCGACAACAATCTCCGCCGACCGCCGGGACGGTTATTGAGTGATGCTGAGCAATTCGTCGGTGCTCGCCGAGTAACCGGGGAACAACCGTCGGGTGCCGCTGGTTGTCCCCGCACATGACGACAATCGGATTGATCGGCAGCGGACACATCGGCTCCACCGTCGCACGATTGGCGGTGGACGCGGGCTACGACGTGGTGCTCAGCAACTCACGCGGCCCCGAGACCCTGGCGGACCTGGTCGCCGACCTGGGTCCACGCGCGCGAGCGGCCACCCCGGCCGAGGCGGCCGAAGCGGGCGACTACGTGGTGGTCACCGTGCCGTTGAAGGCCTATCGCGAAGTCCCGGTCGCACCGCTCGCGGGCAAGGTCGTGTTCGATACCAACAACTACTACCCCGACCGTGACGGCGCCTTCCCCGAACTCGACGCCGACGAGACCACCACCAGCGAACTGCTGCAACGCCACCTCCCGGAATCGAAGGTGGTCAAGGCGTTCAACAACATCGTCTACGCCAACCTCGCCGAACTGGCCCGCCCCGCGGGCGCCGCCGACCGCTCCGCCCTGCCCATCTTCGGCGACGACCCCGACGCCAAGAAGCTCGCCACCGACCTCATCGACACCATCGGCTACGACGTGGTCGACGGCGGTTCCCTCGCCGAAAGCCGCCGCTCCCAACGAGACACCCCGGTCTACGTCCACCCCTATGCCGTTGCCGACGGCAACTGGCCGCCCGCCGCCAAGCGCGGCAGCGCCGAGGATGTCCGCGCGGCCCTCGCCGCCGCCGAGGTCTAGCCGCTCGGTGCCTGCCCGCCGCCCGCATCCGGTCGAGCGTCGCCCGGTCGGGGTGATGCTCGGTGGAAAGCTGTGTTCAGCCCGTAGGACGTCGATCCATAGAATCGATGTCGCATCCCGGGGGCGGGTCAGGTGATGATGAGAAGTTCGGTGGGGGAGGCGATTTCGGCTCGGAGGCCTGCCTTGGTCGCCACTCGGGCTACCGCGCGGATGTCGGTGGGGTCGGCGCGGGTGAGGACCAGGGCGCGGGCGAGTAGGCCCTTGTGGTGCTTGTTGAAGTGGCTGACGACGGTGCGGGTGCCGTCGGGGTGTTCGGTGAGGACGTTGGCGGTGATGGCGTCGGGGACTCGGCCGAGTTGCTGGTAGGTGCCCGAGCGCAGGTCGATGACGAGCTCGCCCGCGGCCTCGGCGTAGAGGGCATCGGGGAGCACGTCGCGCCATACGGCCGAAAGTGTCGGCAGGCCTGGGAGTTTGGTGCCGCCGGAGAGTCGGTAGGCGGGGATGGGGTCGGCGGCGCGGACGGCGCCGAACAGGGCCGAGCCGATGCCCAGGCGGGCGTAGGCCTTCGTGCGCTGTGCCTTGGTGAAGGACTTCGCGTCGAGTGCGTCGTAGAGGACGCCGGTGTAGCGCTCCAGGGCGGGGCGCGTCGCCGAGGTGCGCAGGTTCGCGTTGCGGGCGACCTCGGCGTCGGCGCCTTTGCCCAAGCCGAGCACGGCGGCCGACTGCGCGGGGTCGGCCGCGAGCTGCACGACCTCGGTGATCAGCTTGTCGCGGACCGCGCTGAGCTGTGGCATCGCGAGATCGTCGAGGTTCAGCGGCGCGCCCGATCCGCCGTCGGACTTGGTTTCGGAGGGAGGCAGCAGCACCAGCACGATCGTCAACGGTAATCGCCGCCGGAACCGCCACCTCGCCCCGCCCCGTCGCGGCCTGTCCTACCGAGCGCCCTTCGGGCATCCGCGCTGTGCGGCCCAGCACTCGCCGACTGCTTTCAGCGCACCGCCTCGAGGAACTTGCGCGTGCGCTCATTGGTCGGTGCCTCGAAGATCTGCTCCGGCGGGCCCTGTTCGATGATGCGCCCGGAATCGAACATCAGCACCCGGTCCGACACCTCGCGGGCGAAGCGCATCTCGTGGGTGACGATCAGCATCGTGATGTCGGTGGTTTCGGCGATGGTGCGCAGCACGTCGAGGACGTCGCCGACCAGTTCCGGGTCGAGCGCCGAGGTCACTTCGTCCAGGAGCATCACCTTCGGATCCATCGCGCAGCAGCGCGCGATCGCCACCCGCTGCTGCTGACCGCCGGACAGTTGCGAGGGGTGGGCATTCGCCTTGTCCGACAGGCCGACGATGTCGAGCAGGTGCCGGGCACGTTCGCGCGCTTCATCTTTCGACTTGCCCAGCACGTGAATCGGTGCCTCGGTGATGTTTTCGAGCACCGTCATGTTCGGGAACAGGTTGAACTGCTGGAACACCATGCCGATTTTGGTCCGCACCTGGCGAAGGTGTTTTTCCTTGGCGGGCACCAGTTTTCCGTTGCGCTGGGTGTGGGTGAGCGGTTCACCGTCGACCCAGATCACGCCGTCGCTGATTGTCTCCAGGGTCATCAGCAGCCGCAGGATCGTGGTCTTGCCCGACCCGGACGGCCCGATCAGCGTGACCTTCTCCCCGCGGCCGACGCTGAAATCGAGGTGGTCGAGCACGGTGAGGTCGCCGAAGCGTTTGACCACCTGATCGAATCGGATCATCTCGTCAGTAGTAGGCAAGGCGCTTCTCCAGTCTTCTGATCAGCACAGACGTCGGGTAGCTGGCGACAAGGAAGAACACGCCCGCCAGGGTGATCGACTCCAGGTACGCGAAGTTGCGCGCCCCGAATTGCTGTGCGGCGGTCACCAATTCGACGACCGAGATGGCGAAAAGGAACGGTGTGTCCTTGAACATCGAGACGGCGTTGGTGCCCAGCGCGGGCAGGCTCGCCCGGATCGCCTGCGGCAGCACCACCGCACCCCAGGTGCGCACCGGCGGCAACGACAGCGCGCGCGCCGCCTCCCACTGGCCCTTGGGCACCGCCTCGATCCCGGCCCGATACACCTCGGCCAGGTAACTCGAATAGTGGATGCCGAGCACCACGATGCCGATCTGCAGCGCCGAGAACTGGGTCAACAGGGTGTAGGCGAACAGCAACTGCACGACCAGCGGGGTGAGCCGGATGAACTCGCTCACCGCGTGCACCGGCGCGGCGATGGCGCGCGGCATCGTGCGCCGGATCAAAGCGATCACCAGCCCGAGCACCGCGGCCAGCGCGAAACCGAGCACCGTCGCCAGCAGCGTGATCTGGAAGCCGTCCCACAGCACCGGCAGCGCCTCGCGGGCGCGCTCCCAACTCCATTCCGCTGTCATGGGGCCGCCTTCGTTTCTTCGGGCGCCAGGCTCAGAACGTCCTTGAGCGAGGCCCCGCGACCCAGCTTGGTCTTGGCGCGGGTTTCCAGCAGGTTCATGCCCAGGGTGAGCAGGTAGCCCAGGACGAAGTAGATGAGCAGGCCGACACCGAAGGAGAACAGGGTGTCGCTGGTGTCCTTGCGCAGGTCACCGATCTCGTAGGTCAGATCGTGCAGCGTGATGTAGGACGCCACCGCGGTGCCTTTGAGCAGGTGGACCAGCAGGTTGGTCAGCGAGGGCAGCATCAGCGCCCAGGCCTGGGGAAACAGCACCCGCCGCATGCGCTGCCAGGGACTGAAGTTCAGTGCCACGGCCGCTTCGAACTGCGCGCGCGGCACCGCGTTGAGCGCGCCACGCACCACCTCGGCACCGTAGGCGCCGTAGTTCAGGCCAAGCGCCAGGATGCCGCAGAACAGCGGGTCGAGCTTGTAGCCGAGCAGTGGCAGCACATAGAACAGCCAGAAGATCTGCACCAGAAGCGAAGTGCCACGGAAGAATTCGATCATGACCCTGGCACTGCCGCGCGCGGCGAGATTGCGTACGCGGGCGGTGGTGCCGAGGACCAGGGCGAGGACGAACGCGAGCAGCGCGCCGCCGATGGTCAGCTCCAGCGTGACCACGATGCCCTGCCACAACGAGGGCAGGGCATCGCGGACCGCATCGATATTGCTCATGCGTGAATCAGATTTCGCCCTTGCACAGCTTGGCCGTCGTGTACTTCGGATCGGGCAGCTCGCGTTCGGTGAAGCCGAACTTGCCGACGATCGACAGGTACTTGTCCTTGTCGCCGGTGATCTTGGCCAGCTCGGTGTTGTAGGCGGCCAGCAGATCGGGATCGTTGGTGCGGAACACGGTGCCGCCCGCGCCGACCTGCGGCTTGCCGTCGATGACGGCGACGAACGACGGCGTCACGTCGACCGCGGCGTTGGGGGTGTGGCTCTTGAGCCAGTTCAGCGAGATCGCGGTGAGCGCGAACACGTCGGCGCGCCCGGAGGTCACCGCGTCCATCCCGTCCTGCGGGGTGCCGACCTGGGTGGCGTCGATGCCGAGCGAGTCCGCGTAATCGGATTCGATGGCGCCGGTCATCGCGGCCATTTTCGCGCCGCTGGCCTGGATCGACTGCATATCCGTCAAATTCATCGGATTACCGGGTTTCACCATCAGCGCGGTGGTGTACATGAATTCCGGTTCGCTGAAAGAAGCCTGTTCACAGCGTTTCGGCAAGATCGACATTCCGGCGCTCACGGCGTCGAATCGATTGGCCTGCAGGCCGGGGATCAGCGCGCCGAACTCGGTCTGCACACCGTCGACGGTCTTGATGCCGAGGTTGGCGAAGATCTCCTTGTGCAGGGCCACGGTGGCGCCGGTGAGCTGGCCGCCGTCTTCGAACGAATAGGGCGCCTCACCGGCGAAACCCACGGTGATCGTGCCCTTGTCCTTCAGCGACTGCAGCAGTTGGCCGCTCTCGGTGGTCTCGGTCTTGGTGCATCCGGCGAGGGCCGCGGCCACCATCGCGGCACCGGCGAACACTGCTGTACAGCGCTTCGACATGGATTTCGTCTCAGCCATTGTGACCTCTCGCAAGGGCAGCGTGTCCGCCGCCAATTTTCTGTTGTAAGTGAATAATTGACCTATAGAGAAAATCTAGTCAACTCATAATTCTCAGGAGCGTTACGTTATCAGGTTGTTATCTGATGATTCAAACGGAATTATAATGGGTAACCTGATATGCGCTTTTCTCTTCGGGCCGGTTTTCGGGGGTCGGCGAGCGTCAAGGAGGTAATCGGCTGTCGCCGCCGCCGGACCAGGGACTACCCTGTGCATCCGTGATCACCCGCCTCTCCCGCCTGTTCCTGCGCACCCTGCGAGACGATCCCGCCGACGCCGAGGTGCCAAGCCACAAACTGCTCGTTCGCGCCGGCTACGTCCGCCGCGTCGCACCGGGCGTGTACTCGTGGTTGCCGCTCGGACTGCGCACGCTGCGCAAGATCGAGGACGTGGTGCGCCAGGAGATGGACGCCACCGGCGCCCAGGAGATCTCGCTGCCCGCGCTGCTGCCGCGCGAGCCCTACGAGACCACCAACCGGTGGACCGAATACGGCGACGGCCTGTTCCGCCTCAAGGACCGCAAGGGCGGCGACTACCTGCTCGGCCCCACCCACGAGGAGCTGTTCGCGCTCACCGTGAAGGGTGAGTACAACTCCTACAAGGATCTGCCGGTCACCCTGTACCAGATCCAGACCAAGTACCGCGACGAGGAACGGCCCCGCGCGGGCATCCTGCGCGGGCGTGAGTTCACCATGAAGGACTCCTACTCCTTCGACCTCACCGACGAGGGTCTGGCCGACAGCTACGCCACCCACCGCAAGGCCTACCAGGCGATCTTCGCCCGGCTCGGCGTCGAGTACGTGATCGTGGCCGCCACCTCCGGCGCCATGGGCGGCAGTGCGTCCGAGGAATTCCTCGCCGTCAGCCCCGTCGGCGAGGACACCTACGTGGCCTGCGCCGAATCCGGGTACGCGGCCAACGTGGAAGCCGTGGTCACCCCCGCGCCCGCGCCGCTGCCCATCGAGGGCCAGGCCGCCGCGGTCGAAAACGACACCCCGAACACCCCCACCATCGCGACCCTGGTCGACTGGGCCAACTCCGCCGACGTCCTCGGGCGCACGGTGACCGCCGCCGACACGTTGAAGAACGTGATGGTGAAGCTGCGCCACCCCGACGGCAAGACCGAGATCCTCGGCATCGGCATCCCCGGTGACCGCGAGGTCGACGACAAGCGCCTCGGCGCGGCCGTCGAACCTGCCGAGGTGGAACTGCTCACCGAGGCCGACTTCGCCGCCAATCCGTTCCTGGTGAAGGGCTATATCGGTCCGAAGGGCTTGCAGGCCAACGGTGTTCGCTACCTCGTCGACCCCCGCGTCGTCGAGGGCACCGCCTGGATCACCGGCGCCGATGTGCAGGGCAAGCACGTCGTCGGTCTGGTCGCCGGGCGTGACTTCACCCCCGACGGCACCATCGAGGCAGCCGAGGTCCGCGACGGCGATCCTTCGCCCGACGGCGCGGGCCCGCTGGTCTCCGCGCGTGGCATCGAGATCGGTCACATCTTCCAGCTCGGCCGCAAGTACACCGACGCCTTCGACGTCGACGTCCTCGGCGAGAACGGCAAGCCCGTCCGCCTCACCATGGGCTCCTACGGCATCGGCGTCTCCCGCATGGTCGCCGTCATCGCCGAACAGCAGCACGACGAGAAGGGCCTGCGCTGGCCCGCCGAAGTCGCCCCCTTCGACGTGCACGTCGTGATCGCCAACAAGGACGCCGCCGCCCGCGACGGCGCCGAACATGTGGTCGCCGGCCTGAACGCCGAAGGCCTCGACGTCCTCTTCGACGACCGCACCGCATCCCCCGGCGTGAAGTTCAAGGACGCCGAACTCCTCGGCATGCCGTGGATTCTCGTCATCGGCCGCGGCTGGGCCGAAGGCAAGGTGGAGCTGCGCAACCGCTTCACCGGCGAAGCCGAGGAGATCCCGGCCGAGGACGCCGTCAGCGCGGTCACCGCCAAGGTCCGCGGCTGATCTCCTCGCATGAATCGCGCTGTCCCACTTGATGTGGGACAGCGCGATTGCTGTCTCGCGCGCGGAGGGCGGCCGAATCGCGCCCACCATCCGGAGGACGAGCTGGCGCATCCCGCGCTCCGGATAGGCGAAGAGGCGAGATCCGGTCTGCGGGCACGACCTCACTAGGAGTTGTGGTGGGTAGGTTTCGGAGTACGTCCGATTTGCCGCTGCCGGCGGAGTGGCAGCGCAAGGCGTTCGGGGCGTATCGCTATGCGGTGTTGCCGTTTGCCTGTGCGGTGGTCTTGTGGCCGGTGGTGCTGGGGCTGGTCGGAAATCCCGCGAGTCGCTCCGGTGGTCGCTGATATTCGTGTCACCGAAGACGGTCCGGCGCTGGTGCTGCCGGTGACGCGGCCGTCTTCGACCGGGAGCTCGGTAGCTATAGCGTTCGGGGTGGCTGTGCTCGGGGCTGGGATGTGGCAGTTCATCGCGTCGTTGGGCGACGACTGGTCGACCGGCGCCGCGCTCTTGTTCCTGATGTCGCTGCCTGCGTTGGTCGCCCTGCTCCTCGGCTTCGGCACGTATCACCCTCGCAAGGGCCTCGGCAACGACGGCATCCTGCTCAGTCCGAACTACATCGCGATCGATTACGGCAAGGGGCCGACCAGAGTTGCCTGGGAGGATGTCTCGGCGGTCGGGGCCCGCAGCCGACGAGAAGCGTTCCGGTTCGGTAGTGGAACCAACGTGATCAGCCTCGTCACCGGCGATGCCGACTCCGGCTACCGAACCATCGACATCGTCCACACGGACCTCGAGACCGACCCGACGCGGACGTATCACCTGTTCGTCTTCTACGTGCGCAACCCGGAGAAGCGAGCGGAGCTCGGCACCGAAAGCGGTCTGGAACGCTTCCGGCGCGGCGGGTACCTACGGGAACACGCGAGCCCGCTGTCCGGGGAACCTACGCCTACGTAGGCGAAAGTGCAGGTAGCGGGCCTGAGAGTCGGCGTGGGCGATCCGCGGCGCTGCTAAGTTAACGGGCATGACGAGTTCGCCCAGCCTGTTGTTCAACCCTGCTACCTACGACCCGCAGCACTTCGATGCTGAGACGCGACGGCTGCTGAAGGCCACTATCGAGTGGTTCGAGTCCAAGGGCAAGGCGCAGTTGCTGGTCGAGGATCGCGATGCGGTGTGGACTTCGGAGTTCTTGGAGTTCGTGGGGAAGGAGAAGCTGTTCGCTACCTTCCTGACGCCGGCCGCTTATGCCGATGGGGATCCGAACAAGCGCTGGGATGCGGCGCGCAACGCGGCGCTGTCGGAGATCTTCGGGTTCTACGGGCTCGCGTATTGGTACGCCGAGCAGGTCACGATTCTGGGCCTTGGCCCGATCTGGCAGAGCGACAACGAGATCGCCAAGCGCAAGGCTGCCGCTGATCTCGAAGACGGCCAGGTGATGGCGTTCGCGCTGTCGGAGCGCGATCACGGTGCCGACATCTACAACACCGACCTGATCCTCACCCCGAGCGAACCGGGTAGTGCCGACGCCGAAGCGGGAATTCTGTTCCGCGCCAACGGGGAGAAGTACTACATCGGTAACGGCAATGTGGCCTCGATGGTGTCGGTGTTCTCCCGGCGCGGTGATGTCGAAGGGCCAGAGGGGTACATCTGGTTCGCCGCCGACAGCCGTCACGACAACTACCACCTGGTCGAGAGCGTTATCCACGGGCAGATGTATGTCAGCCACTTCCGGCTGGAGAACTACCCGGTGACCGCCGCCGACGTGCTTCATGAAGGGCCGGAAGGCTTTTCGGCTGCGCTGAACACGGTGAACGTGGGCAAGTTCAACCTCTGCCACGGCAGCATCGGCATGGTCGAGCACTCGTTCTTCGAGGCCATCACCCACGCCAACAACCGCATCCTCTACGGCAACCCGGTCACCGACTTCGGCCACGTGCGCGGCAACTTCGTCGACGCCTACGCCCGCCTGATCGCGATGAAGCTGTTCAGTGATCGCGCCGTGGACTACTTCCGCAGCGCCTCCCTCGAGGACCGCCGCTACCTGCTGTTCAACCCGATGACCAAGTCCAAGGTCACCTCCGAGGGCGAAGTCGCGATGACCCTGCTGCTGGATGTGCTGGCGGCCAAGGGATTCGAGAAGGCCACCTACTTCGCGCAGGCTTCGCGCTACATCAACCACCTGCCGCGCCTCGAGGGCACCGTGCACGTGAACGTGGGCCAGATCCTGAAGTTCATGCCGAACTACCTGTTCAACCCCAAGGAGTACCCGGCGATCGGCACCAAGCTCGAAGCCGGTGACGAGGCGTTCTTCTGGGCGCAGGGCCCGGCTCGCGGCGCGGGCAAGGTGCAGTTCGCGGACTGGACCCCGGCCTACGAGCAGGCCTCGGACGTGCCCAACGTCGCCCGGTTCTACGAGCAGGCCAAGGCGCTGCAGGCGCTACTGCTCACCGCGGCACCGGATGCGGACCAGCAGAAGGACCTGGACTTCATGCTGACCATCGGCCACCTGTTCTCCACGGTGGTCTACGGCCAGCTGATCCTCGAACAGGCCGAGCTCACCGGCCTCGACCGTGACGTGCTCGACCAGATCTTCGACTTCCAGATCCGCGACTTCAACACCCAGGCGTCGGCACTGCTCGGCAAGCCGTCGGTCACCGAGGCGCAGCGCGCGTGGGCGATCGGGGCACTGCGCAGCCCGGTGGCCGATAAGGAACGCTTCGATCGGGTGTGGCAGCAGGTGGAGGCCTACGACGGCGCGTACGCGATGCGCCCGTAGCAGTGTAGCCCCGGCATGATCACGCAAAACGCGTCGCTCCAGTCAGTTCTCTGACTGAACGACAGCGTTTTACGTGATTACGCCGGATGAGTCGGCGGTTTACGCACGCCCGGGGAAGGCGACGGTCCACGGGCCGGTACCCAGGATCGACTGCCAGCGGGCCCGGCGAATAGCGGCTTCGGTGAGCGCTTCGGTCGCCGTAGCACGCACTGCGGCGTCGGTGGCGTTCTCGACAACGGCGTACCACGCTGCGGCGCAATCGGATTCGACGCTGACCGCGAGGTGGGCGGCCGGGATCGGGTCGTCGACCGGTGCGGGCGGGTTGTAGGCGGCGGCGGGCGCCTCGGGTGCGGTGCCGTCGGCCTCGAGCAATTCGATCGTGGCGTCGCGGCGAGCGCGATGCGCGGCGCTGAACTCGGCGACCAGGCGAGCCCGGTCGACATTGGCGTACGCGGCGATCAGCCCGTAGGAGTAGACGGCGGCGTACTCGGCGTCCAGGGCGTTCTGGAGGGACTTGCGTTGGTCGGTCATGTCAGCAGGACTCCTGCCTGGGTGGCGCAGGCCGCACTGATCGACGCGAGTAGCCCTGCGCGATAACCGGATTCGGTGCGAGCCAGCTCGGCGGCGGACTGCTGGGAGCGAACCAGCTGATCGCGCAACTGTGCGACGGTCGTCGGCTGCGCGGACGCGGTCTCGACCTCCGCGGCCGGTACCGGGGAACCGTCGGGGCCGGGCACAGTCAGTGCGCCGGTTCGACGCACGGGCGTGGTGCCGTCACCGTAAACGCCGATCACCCGGTCGATTTCGGTGCGCAAAGCGTCGGCGTGCGCGGTGCGCTCGGTGGCGATCGTGCTCAACGCGGCGTTCGACTGCGGCGCCAAAGCGATCGCGGCGGTCGCGGCGGCGGCATCGGCGCGGGCCAGAACTTCTTGTGCGGCAAGAGGATCCGGGGCGTGCACGGTATCGTCCTCGGCGCAGGCGGTCAGCGTGGCTATCGCCGGAATGCCGATCGCGCTCGCACCGGCGAGCCGGAGCAAGGTGCGGCGGCGCCAAGTGTTGGTCGAATGGCGGTGCGCGGCGGTGGGCTCGAGCCTCGAGAGAGGTGGTTCGTGCCGGTCGGGGCGCATGCCGGAAGGTCGCCCGGCGCTCGGCGGGACGGTATGGCGGTGGGGCACGTGCACCATCGTGCCAGATCGCGCGCGGGGAGTTCGCGCGCGTGGCGACACGCACCGGGCACGCCGTGCCGGACCGGTGCGTGGTGCTCGGCGCCTGGTCCTTTACACTCTCTGAGCGCGTTACGCTAGACCTTCGGCGTAGATATTTCCGATCGCGTCACAACTGAACCAGGAGCCGCCCATATGCCGATGCCCACCGAGGAAAGGGTGAGCCAGCTAGTCGCTGAGCTCGTCGCACGCCGGGGATTCGACCTCGAGGGCGTTGCGATCGTGGCTGCAGGCAATGGTGAGTTGGCTCCGGTTCGGGTGAAGGTGACCGTCGACAGCGACGGCCCCGCCGACCTGGACGCCATCGCCGCACTGAGTCGCGATATGTCCGAACTTCTCGATGCCGCAGGCGATTTCGGCGAATCCGCCTATCTGCTCGAAGTGACCACGCCCGGCGTGGATCGCCCGCTGCGCACCGAACGGCATTGGCGCCGCGCGCAGGGCCGCAAGGTCCGCGTGAAACTGGCCGACGGTGCCGAGCGGATCGAAGGCAAAGCCCGTTTCGACGCCCGCGTCGGCCAGTTCGCCGATGACGCCACCACCATCGCGCTCGTGCTCGGCGGCAAGATCAAGCCGCATCGCGTGCACGTTCCGCTCACCGATATCGCCGAGGCTGTCGTCCAGGTCGAGTTCAACGCACCGGGTGCCGCCGAACTCGAACTCGCGGGCGGCATCGCGCCGGGCCGCCCGGTACCGGGCGAAGAGCCGGCCGACCTCGCCGCACCAGGACAGCACAGTGACACTCCCACCGAAGGGCTTGCGGAATGAATATTGAAATCGAAGCCTTGCGGGCGATCGTCGCCGACAAAGGCATCTCGATCGAGACCGTGATCTCGGCGATCGAGTCGGCACTGCTCACCGCCTACCGGCACACCGACGGCCACGAGGCCAACGCGCGCATCGACATCAACCAGAAGACCGGTGTGGTGCGGGTGATGGCGCGCGAACTCGACGCCGACGGCAACCTCGTCTCCGAATGGGACGACACCCCAGAGGGTTTCGGCCGCATCGCCGCCACCACCGCCCGCCAGGTGGTGCTGCAGCGGCTGCGTGATGCCGAGAACGAGAAGTCCTTCGGCGACTTCGCCACCCACGAGGGTGAGATCGTCGGCGGTGTGGTCCAGCGCGACGCCAGGGCGAATGCCCGCGGCATCGTGGTGGTGCGCATCGGCAGCGAGGCCAACGGCGCCGAGGGTCTGATCCCGCCCGCCGAGCAGGTGCCCGGCGAGACCTACGAGCACGGTGACCGGATCAAGTGCTACGTCTACGGCGTCTCGCGTGGCCCGCGTGGCCCGCAGATCCAGCTCTCGCGCACCCACCCGAACCTGGTGCGGCGGCTGTTCTCGCTCGAGGTGCCCGAGATCGCCGACGGTTCCGTCGAGATCGTCGCGGTGGCGCGCGAGTCGGGGCATCGCTCCAAGATCGCCGTGCAGTCCACCGTGCAGGGCGTGAACGCCAAGGGTGCGTGCATCGGCCCGATGGGTCAGCGCGTGCGCAACGTGATGAGCGAACTGGCCGGCGAGAAGATCGATATCATCGACTACGACGAGGATCCGGCCACCTTCGTCGGCAACGCACTCTCGCCGTCGAAAGTGGTATCGGTCACTGTCGTCGATCCCGATGCCAGGGCGGCCCGCGTGGTCGTGCCCGACTTCCAGCTCTCCCTCGCCATCGGCAAGGAGGGCCAGAATGCCCGCCTGGCAGCCCGTCTGACGGGCTGGCGGATCGATATCCGCAGCGACGCGGCTCCGATACCGGACGAGTCCGCCCGGCCGTAGCGCGCACCGTAGCTGATTCGAGAACGTCGAATCCCTGCCCGCGGATGACATCTTCGTAACTTCCGGAGGGGAGGGGTTCGTCGTTATGACCGGGTCACCGGTAGAGTGGGTACAGGACCGGCCCGCGCAATCCGTTCGCACCTGTATCGGATGCCGTCAGCGCGAGTCGTCTGCCGACCTGTTGCGGATCGTGGCGCAGCATCGGAGTACCGATGTCGCGATTGTTCCCGATCCGCGGCGCAGACTTCCCGGACGGGGTGCCTGGCTGCACCCCGTTTCAGTTTGTTTGCGTTCCGCAGAGCGGCGCCGAGCATTCGGCAGAGCCCTACGAGTGTCCGGAAATCTGGATATCTCAGCCCTGGATAAGTACCTCGAGAACAGGCACGAGCACTCATGAGCACACCGTGAAGCACCAACGATGAACGTCCGTCGGAGATAACCCGAGGTCGTGCGGGCCCGCCTTACCTAGGCGGCGTCACTGCTCGGCCTCTCAGTGAGGAGAGCAGTGGCAGGCAAGGCCCGCGTGCACGAGTTGGCTAAGGAACTCGGTGTCACAAGCAAGGAACTACTCGCGAAGCTCAAGGAGCAAGGCGAGTTCGTGAAGTCGGCGTCGTCGACGGTGGAAGCACCCGTCGCCCGTCGTCTGCGCGAATCACTGGCGTCGAAGTCCGCTCCGGCGGCCGATGCCAAGTCGGCGGCCCGTCCCGGCCCGTCGTCGGCAGCAGCCTCAGCCCGCCCGGCTGGCGCCAAGCCCACCCCCGGTGGCCCCCGCCCCGGTCCGCGTCCGGCTCCGGCCGCGCCCGCCCCGGCAGCTCCTGCCGCACCGGTCGCGCCCAAGGTCGAGGCCGCTCC
The DNA here is from genome assembly GCF_042749305.1 of Nocardia sp. NPDC058705. NCBI lineage: Bacteria > Bacillati > Actinomycetota > Actinomycetes > Mycobacteriales > Nocardiaceae > Nocardia > Nocardia sp. NPDC058705. Next base: position 41,217 of record NZ_JBHYRN010000023.1, read on the forward strand.
GGTCGAAGCCAAGCCCGCTACCCCGGCACCCGCGAGCCCCGCTCCGGCCGCCGCACAGCAGTCGGCTCCGGCCACCAAGCCCGCAGGCGCTCCGGCGCCCGGCCCCCGTCCGGCTCCCGCGCCGCGTCCGACCCAGGCTCCAGCCGCCGGTCAGACCCGTCCGGCCCAGACAACTCCCGGTGCCGCAGCTCCGGGCCCGCGTCCGGCCGGTCCCGGCCCGAAGCCGGGCCCCAAGGCTCCGCGCGTCGGCAACAACCCGTTCAGCTCGGCCCCCGATCGTGAGCGTCCCGCGCCGCGTCCGGCCGGTCAGGGTCAGGGTCAGGGCGGCACTCGCCCGACTCCGGGTCAGGGCGGTCCCCGTCCGGCTCCCGGTCAGGGTGGTCCGCGTCCGGCTCCCGGTCAGGGCGGTCCCCGCCCCGGTCAGGGTGGTCAGGGCCAGCGCCCGGCCGCCGCGCAGGGCGGTGCCCCGCGCCCCGGTGGTCCCCGTCCCAACCCGGGTTCGATGCCTCCGCGTCCGAACCCCGGTGCCATGCCCGCCCGTTCGGCACGTCCCGCCCCCGGTGGCGGCGCGGGTCGTCCCGGTGGCGGCGGTCGTCCAGGTGGCGCTCCCGGCGGTGGCGGCGCAGGCCGTCCCGGTGGTGGTGGCGGTGGCGGTTACCGCGGTGGCGGTGGCGGTGCCCCCGGCGCTCCGGGTGCAGGTGCTCCCGCGGCCGGTGGTTTCCGTGGTCGTCCAGGTGGCGGCGGCGGTCGTCCAGGTGGCCCTGGTGGCCGTGGTGGCGCAGCCGGTGCGTTCGGTCGTCCCGGCGGTGCTGTCCGTCGTGGCCGTAAGTCGAAGCGGGCGAAGCGCGCCGAGTACGAGAACATGCAGGCTCCCGCCGTCGGTGGCGTGCGTCTGCCCCGCGGCAACGGTGAGGTCATCCGCCTCGCCCGTGGCGCCTCGCTGTCGGACTTCGCCGAGAAGATCGATGCGAACCCCGCAGCTCTCGTGCAGGCCCTGTTCAACCTCGGCGAGATGGTCACCGCCACTCAGTCGGTGAACGACGAGACCCTCGAGCTGCTCGGCGGCGAGATGAACTACGTCGTCCACGTGGTCAGCCCCGAGGACGAAGATCGCGAACTGCTGCAGTCGTTCGACCTCACCTACGGCGAAGACGCCGGCGGCGAAGACGACCTCGAGCACCGTCCGCCGGTCGTGACCGTCATGGGTCACGTCGACCACGGTAAGACCCGACTGCTGGACACGATCCGTAAGGCCAACGTCGCTGAGGGCGAGGCCGGTGGCATCACCCAGCACATCGGTGCCTACCAGGTGCTCACCAACCTCAACGAGGAAGAGCGTCTGATCACCTTCATCGACACCCCGGGTCACGAGGCGTTCACCGCCATGCGCGCGCGTGGTGCGAAGGCCACCGATATCGCGATCCTCGTGGTCGCGGCCGACGACGGCGTCATGCCGCAGACGGTGGAAGCGATCAACCACGCTCAGGCAGCGGATGTGCCGATCGTTGTCGCGATCAACAAGATCGACAAAGAGGGTGCGAACCCGGACAAGATCAAGCAGCAGCTCACCGAGTACGGCCTGGTCACCGAGGAATATGGCGGCGACACCATGTTCGTCAACATCTCGGCCAAGCAGGGCACCAACATCGATCAGCTGCTCGAAGCAGTGCTGCTGACCGCGGATGCCTCGCTCGACCTGCGGGCCAACCCGGACATGGACGCCCAGGGTGTCGCCATCGAGGCGCACCTCGACCGCGGCCGTGGCCCGGTTGCCACCGTGCTCATCCAGCGCGGCACCCTGCGTGTCGGTGACTCGATCGTGGCGGGCGACGCCTACGGTCGCGTCCGTCGCATGGTCGACGAGCACGGCGCGGACGTCCACGCGGCGACCCCGTCGCGTCCGGTCCAGGTCATCGGTTTCACCTCCGTCCCCGGCGCCGGTGACAACCTGATCGTGGTCGAGGAAGACCGCATCGCCCGTCAGATCGCCGATCGCCGCAATGCGCGCAAGCGCAACGCACTGGCCGCTCGCAGCCGCAAGCGGATCAGCCTGGAAGATCTGGATGCCGCGCTGAAGGAGACTTCGGAGCTCAACCTGATCCTCAAGGGCGACAACTCCGGTACCGTCGAGGCCCTCGAAGAGGCGCTGCTCGGTATCGAGATCGACGACGAGGTGCGTCTGCGCGTCATCGACCGCGGTGTCGGTGGCGTCACCGAGACCAACGTCAACCTGGCGTCGGCCTCCAACGCGATCATCATCGGCTTCAATGTCCGCGCGGAGGGCAAGGCCACTGAGCTGGCCAACCGCGAAGGCGTCGACATCCGGTACTACTCGGTCATCTACCAGGCGATCGACGAGATCGAGAAGGCCCTCAAGGGCATGCTCAAGCCGATCTACGAAGAGGTCGAGCTGGGCCGCGCGGAGATCCGCGCGATCTTCCGCTCGTCCAAGATCGGCAACATCGCCGGTTGCATGGTGCAGTCGGGTTCGGTCAAGCGCAACGCCAAGGCGCGACTGATCCGCGACGGTCGAGTGATCGCCGAGACGATGACCATCTCCTCGCTCAAGCGGGAGAAGGACGATGCCACCGAGGTGCGCGAAGGTTTCGAGTGCGGTCTGACCGTCACCTACAGCGACATCAAGGAAGGCGACATCATCGAGGCTTACGAGCTTCGTGAAAAGCCGCGCGACTGATAAACGCAACACCGCTCCGCACGCCGCATCCGATTCTCGGGTGCGGCGTGCGGGCGTACACATCCGAACAATTCACAGGAGGTGAGCACCGCTGTTCATTGGTGCGCTCGAATTCGATCTACTGCTCGGTGACGTGCATTCGCTCAAGGAGAAGCGGTCGGTGATCCGGCCGATCCTCGCTGAGCTGGGAAAACGCTTCGGTGTGAATGCCGCGGAAGCCGGAGATCAGGACCTACACCGCCGGGCATTGCTCGGCGTGGCCATGGTCAGTGCGGAGACGGGACACCTGAACGAGGTGCTCGACAAGTGTGAGCGGCACGTTGCCGCGCGTCCGGAGATAGAGTTGCTGGCAGTACGCCGCCGGATCTTCGGACCCGAAGACTGAGGGCGCGGCACGGGTGTCAAGGCCCGGAGGCGGAAGCCTGCGTAACCACGTAGGGCCTCACCCGTGCCGCCGAAGAGAGGAGCACTCCCATGGTGGATCAAGCCAGGGCACGCCGACTCGCCAAGCGGATTTCCGCGATCGTGGCTACCGCGATCGAATACGAGATCAAAGATCCGCGACTGCGGTTCGTCACCGTCACCGATTGCAAGGTGAGCGGCGATCTGCGCGAGGCGAACGTGTATTACACGGTGATGGGCGAAACCATCGACGCCGAACCCGACTACACCGAAGCCGCCGCAGGGCTGGACGCGGCCAAGGGTGTGTTGCGGTCCAAGGTGGGTGCGGGAACCGGCGTGAAGTTCACCCCGATCCTGTCGTTCACCCTCGACAAGGTGCCCGAGGTGGCCCGCGAGATGGAAGAGCTGCTGGCCAGGGCTCGGGCCATCGACGACGAGGTGGCCAAGGTCGCCGCCAACGCCAAGCACGCGGGCGAGGCCGACCCGTACAAGGTCGATCGCGACGACGAAGACGAGTAGGCAAGCATGTCCGGTCATCGCCCGGTAGCTCGAGTGACCACGCGGGGTGCGCAATCGCGCCCGGTGGGCACCGTCTTGTCAGGCCGAGGACCGGTGGACGCCCGATGACGAGCGTCCGCGACGGGACCGAACTGGGCGCGGCCGTCGCCGCAGTGGCGGCGGCGCGTTCGGTGACGATCCTGTGCCACGTGCAGCCCGACGCCGACACCGTCGGCAGCGGACTGGCGCTGGCCTTGGCACTGCACCGCCGCGAGGTGCCGGTGTGCGTATCCTTCTCCGAGCCCGCTGAGCTGCCAGCCTCGTTGCGCACGCTGCCCGGCGTGGAGCTTGTCGTGCCACCCGCGCTGGTGCCCGACGAGGTCGACCTGTTGATCGTCGTCGACTGCGGGGCACGCAGTCGGCTCGGTGCGCTCGCCGACCGATTACCCGGCGCGACAACGACATTGGTGATCGATCACCACCGCGCCAACGACGGCTTCGGCACCGTCGACCTGATCGACGAATCCGCGGCCTCGACCACCGAGCTCGTCACCCGCCTGCTCGACGCCTGGGGCGTGCCGATCGACGCCGCCATCGCCCATTGCCTGTTCGCGGGCCTGGTCACCGACACCGGCTCGTTCCGCTGGGCCCGCCCCGGCAGCCACGCCATGGCCGAGCGCCTCCTGGCGACCGGCATCGACGGCACCGAGATCACCCGGGTCCTGCTCGACACCCACCCGTACGCCTGGCTGCCGATGCTGTCGAAGGTGCTGTCGTCGGCGGTGGTCGTGCCGCAGGCCGCGGGCGTCGGCCTCGTCTACGCGCTGGTCCGCGCCGCCGACACCCACGACGTGGGCCCCGAAGAGGTCGAAAGCGTCATCGACGTCATCCGCACGACTTCGGAGGCGGGTATCGCCGCCGTCTTCAAGGAAGCCCGCGGCCAGAACGACCGCTGGACCGTCTCCCTGCGTTCCCGCGACTCCGCACCCGGCCTGACCGACGGCGTCGACGTCGCCGCGGTGGCCAGCGGGTTCGACGGCGGCGGCCATCGCTTCGCCGCCGGCTACACCACTTATGGCGACCCAGAAGGTGTTGTGCGCGCGCTGATTACCGCGTTGGGCTGATTCGCGGGGTGGGAAACCGCGCTGAGCGGACAAAACTTCGCTGAACGGTCGAGAATTCGACCGTTTTCGCGATTAGTGGGCGCTCAGCGCGGTCCGTTGGTCCGCAACCGAAGCGCGAGGGGCACACCCAGGATCGTGGTGGCGGCGCAGAGAACGAAAGCCCAGCCCGTGGTGTCCACCAACAGGCCGGTGAGGCCCGCCACGACCAGGCCGCCGAGGTTGCCGGTCATCCAGATCAGGCCCGCCGCGGTGCCTTCGGCGGAGCCGGTGTGGCGTTCGGCCATGGACAACACGATCGGGAGGGCGGGGAGCAGGGTCGCGCCGATGAGGGCGAAGGCCAGGAATCCTGTCGCCAGCCCGGGGGCGACGGCGACGAGCAGACAGGCGGCGGCGCTGGCGGTGAGGCCGACCATGACGGCGGGCAGTTCGATGCCGCGGCGCAGCACCGCGACCGGGATCACCGCGCAACCGACCACGCCGGCCAGCACGTTCACCAGCAGCACGATGCTCGCTGCGTCGGCGCTGACACCGGCGGGTTCCAGCAGTGCCTGGCCGAAGGTCGCCAGGGCGACGAAGGTGCCGAAGGGGAAGAACACGGTGGCGCAGAGCCGCCGCACGTACGGGTCGCCGATGGTTGCGCGCAGGGCGGCGAGCGAGGTCGAGGTGCTCGCCGCGGGGCCGCGACCAGCGCGCATGAGCTCGACGGTCAGCGCGACGGCGGCCACGGCGGCGAAGATCGTGCCGATGGCGGTGAGCGTGGTCAGCTGGCTCTGCGCGGGGAACGCGGCGCCGAGGACGAACGCGGCCGCCATGCCCGCGAAGGTGCTCGCGGTGCCGATCGCGATACCGGTCGGGCGGTCCTTCTCGTCGAGATAGTGCCCGGCGATGCCGGTGATCGCGTTGAGCACCAGCGGTTGCGCGATCGCGACGACGGTCTGACCGATGAGCACGATCGCGAACCCACCGTCGAGCAGGCGCAGCGCGGCGCCGATCGCGGTGAGCACCGCACCCGCGATCAAGCTGGGCCGGAACCAGCGATCCAGCATGATGCCCGCGGGAACGGCGAGAACGACGTAGAGCAGCGGGAACATGTTGGCCAGCCACCCGATCGCGGACTCGGAGACCCCGAAGTGCTCGGCCGCCACGGTCGTCACCGGCGCGTAGGTGAGCCACACCAGCTGCGTTGCCGCTCCGACCAGGGCGAACGCCGTGATCACCCGCCATCGCTGCACAAACACCATTGGTCGATCCTGAGTTGTCCGGGCGAACGGAGTCCGCGGCGAGGAGCCCGAGCTGGGCAGGCGACCAGTATTGCGGTTCGGGTGGCCGCCGTCCACATTTCGGGCTGACGATCTCGGCAGCGTGTGCGAGGGGCTGCGGTTGGTTAGGGTCGAAGCTGACTGATGGAGGCGATGTGGTGTCGAGAGTGCTCGGGGTGGCGTTGGCGGCGTTGCTGGTCGCGCTCGGTGGGTCGGTCGCGCAGGCCGCGCCGAATTCGTCGGAGGAGTTGCTCGGGCGGGTGGCGCTGGAACCCGGTTGGGGGACCTGGAAGCGTGCGTCGATCATCGAGTACCGCACGGAAGGGCCTGTCGGCGAAGCGGTTTCGGCTTCGGGATTGCTGTTGTTGCCCGATTCGCCCGCTCCTGCCGGTGGCTACCCCGTGGTTGCCTGGGATCACCCGACCATGGGGTTGGCCGGGCACTGCGGCATCACGACGTCTCGTGGTGTCCAGGAGCAGGCGTTCATGCAGGCGGCGCTCGATCGAGGATGGGCCGTTGTCGCACCCGATTACCTGGGTCTGACGCCGGGTTCGGCGTTCCCGCACCCGTACCTGCATACGCGCACTGAGGCGACTTCGACCCTTGATCTGGTCCGCGCGGCCCGTGCCGCCGAACCCGCGTTGGCGCCGACCTGGGCCGTGGCCGGGGCATCGCAGGGCGGACATGCCGCGCTGGCCACCGGCAGCATCGCGCAGCAGTACGCACCGGAGCTGGATTTTCGCGGAACCGCCGCGCTCGCACCGGAATCCAACTTCGAAACACTGTTCGCGCAGATGGGCCCGGCGACCCCGCATTTCCCGATGGAGGACAAGCTGATCGGCCCCTTCGCGGGGATTCTGGCAGGGCTGCGGCTCACTCGTCCCGATGTCGATGTGAACAGGATTCTCACGCCCACCGGCCGCGCGCTCGTCGACGCCATCTCGTCCAGTTGTGTCGAGGATTTCGACCGACTCGCCGCCGGAATCACTTTCGCCACGATGCTCGCCGCGCCGGTTTCCGAGATCGGCGATGCGCTGCGGGCCTATATGGCCGCGCCGACGAGCTTCGAGCAACCGTTGCTGATCACGCACGGGGCCGCGGACCTGGTGGTGCCGATTCCGATGACGTTCGCCTACCTCGCCCAATTGCGCTCGGCGGGAACCGTTTACGAGTTCGACCTGCACACCGTGGGGCACAAGGAGATCGAAGAGGTCTCGCGGAACGCGGTGCTCGAGTTCCTCGACAAGTCGTTCGGCAGTTCCTGACCACGGTTTTTGTCGGTGGGGTGTGCCACCATCGGCGGGGTCGGCAGTGTTCGCTCCGGTAGGACGGTGGGTGGTGTGGGGTCTGCGAAAGTGATCGACGACGCTGCGGGGTCGGTCGGCCCTCGACGCATTCTCGGGATCGCCGTGCCCACGCTGGGGGTGTTGGTAGCCGAGCCCTTGTATCTGCTGTTCGATATCGCGGTGGTCGGCCGGCTGGGTGCGTTGGCACTGGCCGGGCTGGCGGTGGGCGCGGTGATTCTCGGGACGTTGAGTACGCAGCTCACGTTCCTGTCCTATGGGACGACGGCGCGCGCGGCACGCAGGCACGGTGCGGGCGACCGCGACGGTGCCGTCGAGGAAGGTGTGCAGGCCAGCTGGGTGGGGCTGGCGGTCGGTGCGGTGATCGTCGCGGTGGTCCAGGTGTTCGCGATGCCGCTGTGTTCGGTGCTGTCCGGCGGTGGGGAGATCGCCGGGGAAGCGGTGGTCTGGGTGCGGATCGCGATCTTCGGGGTGCCGTTGATTCTGCTGTCGATGGCGGGCAACGGGTGGATGCGCGGTGTGCAGGATGTGCGCAGGCCGTTGACTTATGTGGTTGTGGGACTAGCGCTTTCGGCCGTGTTGTGCCCGGTGCTCGTGTACGGATTACTCGGCGCGCCGCGCATGGAACTGGCCGGTTCCGCGGTGGCGAACCTCGTCGGCCAGTCGGTCTCCGGTGTCCTGTTCGCGTATGCGCTGCTGCGCGAACGAGTTCCGTTGCGACCCCGACTCGCGGTGATGCGCGCCCAACTCGTTCTCGGTCGCGACCTCATCGTCCGCAGTCTGTCCTTCCAGATCTGTTTCGTCTCCGCCGCCGCGGTGGCCGCCCGCTTCGGCGCTGCGTCCGTCGCCGCCCACCAGGTGGTTCTGCAGCTCTGGAATTTCCTTGCCCTGACCCTGGATTCACTCGCGATCGCCGCGCAGACTCTGGTCGGCGCGGCCCTCGGCGCGAACAATTCCGACGGCGCCAAGAAGATCGCGCGCCGCGTCACCGCCTGGTCCGCCGCCTTCTCCCTGCTCCTGGCCGCCGCCTTCGCCGCCGGCGTCGGCGCGATTCCACTCCTGTTCACCGACGACGCCCAGGTCCTCGACCGCATCCACGTCATCTGGTGGTTCTTCGTCGCCATGATCCCCGTGGCCGGCGCCGTCTTCGCCCTCGACGGCGTCCTGCTCGGCGCAGGCGACGCCGCCTACCTGCGCACCACCACCCTCGCCGCCGCCCTCATCGGCTTCCTCCCCCTGATCTGGCTGTCGCTGATCTTCGACTGGGGCGTCGCGGGAATCTGGACCGGCCTGGTCGCCTTCATGCTGCTGCGATTGGTCGCGGTGGTCGCCCGGGCGAGGTCGGGCCGGTGGGCGATAGCGGGCTCAGAGGTTCCGAGCGGGGCAGCGTAGCCGGGCGGGGGGTCAGGCTGCGGGTGACAGGGATGCTGGTGCTCGATCACCGAGCTTGCGGGCGATCAGCGAGCACGCGATGAGCTGCATCTGGTGGTAGATGATCACCGGGATGATGACGACGCCTGCGAGCGGGCCGGTGAACAGGATGGCCGACATCGGGAGCCCGGTGGTAAGGCTCTTCTCGGACCCGCAGAACGTGATCACACTGCGGTCGGCGATGGCGAAGCCGAGGGCGCCCGAACCTAAATATGTGGTGGTGAGCGCGATCGCGAGCAACGTGGCGCACACACCCGCGACCACCAGCAACTCGGTTGCGGGCAGTCGCTGCCAGACCCCACCCGCTATCGCGGCACCGAAGGCGGAATAGACGATCATCAGCACCGCACCGCGGTCGATCCACCGCACCGCCACAGCATGTCGGCCGGCCCAGTTCCCGAGCCTGCTGTGCAGCGCCTGACCGAGCGCGAACGGCAGCAGGATCTGCACCAGTACCTCGGCGACCTGACCGATCCCGATGCCGGCGTAGGAACCGATCGTCACCAGCACCAGCAGCGGCGTCGCCAGCACGCCGATCAGGTTCGACAGCGAGGCCGCGCAGATCGCCGCGGCGGTGTTGCCGCGCGCCATCGACACGAAGGTCACCGAGGTCTGCACCACCGACGGCAGCGCGCCCAGGAACAGCAGTCCGGTGACCAGTTCCCGGTTGACCACCTGCGCCGCGAGCAGGGCGAACAACCCCGCCACCACCGGCAGGAAGACGAATGTCACCGCCAACGTCAGACCCTGTAATCGCCACGCCTTCACCCCTTTCCAGGTAGCGGAGGGGGAGATACGCAGGCCGGCCGACAGGAAGACAACGGCGATGATCACACCCCGCACGTCGTCGAGGAACTCGGCGAACCAGCCGACCGGGGGCAGCACCGCGGCGACGCCGAGGGTCAGCAGCAACAGCGCTACGAAGGGGTCGAGCCACCGGGTCAGAAATCGCCTCATGAATGACTACTGTAGACACTTTGTCCGTTAGTCGCGTTAACCACCCGTAAAACTTCGCGGGGATGACTTCTGTAGACAGTAGTCTGAACGCATGGTGGTTCAGGAGAGTCTGGTCGCGATGGCGGCCGCGGATGTCCGGCGTCTGATCGTCACCGGTGCGCTCGCACCCGGAGCGCGGGTGCACGAGCCGCCGCTCGCCGAGCAGCTCGAGATCAGTCGTCCGCCGCTGCGGGAGGCCTTGCGGATCTTGGAGAGCGAAGGACTGCTCAAGCAGACGCCGCGTCGTGGGTATCGAGTGGTCGAGATGACCGAGCGCGATGTGGAGGAGATCTACAGTCTGCGTCGCGCACTGGAGATGTTCGCGCTCGATGTGCTTGTCGCCGACTACGACTCGACGGTGTTCGACCCCCTCGACGAGGTGATGACGAGAATGCGCGCGGCCGCCGCCGACAACGATCACCCGGCCGTCGTGCAGTGCAATATCGACTTCCACCTCGGTGTCGTCGCGGCCACCGGCCACTCGCGACTGCTCGATGCCTATCGCACGCTGATGGGTCAGATGCAGGTGTCGATGGCGGCGAACCTCGCCACCGAGGCGAAATCGGCGGGCGACCTCGCGCACGGTTGTGAACGCCACGAACGGCTCCTGGACAGCCTGCGCTCGGGTGACCGGGAGCGGATCGTCAAGGATTTCGAGGAGCACGGCGAACGCGACTACCTGAACCGGCCGGGTACCGAGTGAGCTCGCTGCTCGCCCGCCTCAACACCGATTTCGAGGATGCGACCGCCACTGTCGACGCGCTCCGCACCGGACGCGTCACCGCGACGCAGGTGCTGGAGTGCGCACGCCGAGCCGCCGAGTCCGGGCGTTCGATCAACGCGTTCGTCACCGAAGATTGGGAGGGTGCCGAGGTGGTGGCCGCCGCGATCGACGCGCGGCGGGCCGCGGGGGAGTCGCTGGGTGTGCTGGCAGGGGTGCCGTTCAGTGTGAAGGACGTCATCGCAGTGGCGGGTCTGCCGGCGACAGCGGCGTCGAAGGCATTCGCGGATTCGATCGCGGCGGTGACTTCGCCTGTCGTGCAACGATTTCTGGATGCCGATGCGGTGCTGATCGGCAAAACCAACTGTCCCGAGTTCGCCTTCGGGACCACCTGCACCAGCCCGCTGCTCGGCGCGACCGCCAACCCGAGGTTCCCCGGGGTTTCGCCCGGCGGCTCGAGTGGTGGTGAGGCCGCTGCCCTCGCCGCGGGCATCTCGGCGTTCGGCATCGGCACGGATTTCGGCGGCTCGCTGCGTTGGCCCGCCCAATGCGTCGGCATCACCGCGCTGCGCCCGACCGCCGGCCTACTCGCAGCGCACGGGCAACTACCTGGTGCGGGCGGCGATATGGGGCATGACCTGAATGCCGCTCCGACCGGCATCCAGGGCTGGTTGCAGACGATCGGCCCACTCGCGCGTTCCGTACGAGATCTGACGATGCTCTTCGAGGTGATGACCGACGCACCGTCCACGGAACCTCCTGTGGGCGATCGGCTTCGGGTCGCGTGGAGTGATGGGACGGCGCTGGGTCCGGTGCGCCGCGAATTCATCACCCTCATGGGCGAACTCGCGGAGGCGCTGTCGGCGGCCGGTCACCAGGTGAGTTCCGTACCCGATGTTTTCGCGGACTGTCTGTCCGCGTACAACCATCTGCGTGCGGTCGAGCCGATGGTCGATCATGTCGCCGCGATCACCGGTGTCGCCGATCTGATCAGTGCCGCGAACAGACGCACGATCGACGATTCGCTGCGGGCATCGCCCGCCGACGTGGATGCGGCCGCATGTGCCGCGAGATCAGCGCAGACGGCTGCCCGCACCATTTTCGCCGACCATGACATCGTCCTGCTTCCGGTCGCGGGCGGCCCCGCTTGTGACCCGGACGGACGCCTCGACATCGACGGCAACACCCTCGAAGGCTGGGAATTGATGGGCCAGTGCCGCGCGGTCTCCCTCGTCGGAGCCCCGGTCGTCTCGCTACCGGTCGGCCTGTCCGCTAACGGATTACCGCTATCAGTGCAGGTCATCGCCGCGCCGGGGCATGATCGCCAGGCCCTCGCCTTCGCCGCTGTCCTCGAAAACCTCACCGGCGAGTGAGGTATACCGCTAACTGTCTACAGAATACAATTTAACAATTCGGACATCAGCGATGACGTCTTCCGTCACATGCGCTCCCTAATTTCAGAGCTGCTCGAAGTCGCCCGATCATGTGGAGTAGCTGATGTTCCGATGGAAGAACAAGGTGGCCGCCGCCACCACCATGGCAGTGTTGTCCCTGGTCGCCACGGCGTGCGGCGGCGCCGATGAGCCCGCTTCGGGCAAGCAGAAACTCACGATCGCGACCAGCGGTACGTTCCGCCCGATCACCTTCTCCGAGGGTGGCAAGCTCACCGGCTACGACATCGAGGTGGGCACCGAGATCACCAAGCGTGCGGGCTATGACGTGGAGTTCGTCTCCGGGCAGCTCTCCGGCCTGCTGCCCGGCCTCAACGCGGGCAAGTTCGACGCGGTCATGTCGGGCCTGACCATGACCGACCAGCGCAAGCAGTCGATCACCTTCTCCGAGCCCTACCTGGCCGACGGCACCGTGGCGGTGGTCAAGGCGAGCAACACCGCCGTCACCGACATCACCCAGCTCGGCGGCCTCGTCGTCGGCGTGATCGGCGGCTCGGCGACGCAGACGGTGATCCAGAAGGTCGGCGGATACGCCGAACTGAAGGAATACCCCGGCGCCCCTGAGGGATTCGCCGATGTGGCCGCGGGTCGAGTCGAAGTGTTCGCGGCAGGCCGGATCGCGGCTCAGGACTTCATCAAGAACTCGCCCAAGGGTTCGGAGCTGAAGATCGTGGGCAATGTGCACGCGATGATGCCCGCGGGTGTGGGTCTGCCCAAGGAGGACAAGGCAGGCCTGAAGGCGAAGTTCGACGCGGCGATCGCGGCCATGTGGTCCGACGGCACGCTGAAACGCCTGCAGGAGAAGTGGTTCGGCTACACCGTCGACCTGCCCAAGGCGTAAGCGCGATGGACTACGAACCCGGATCGGTCGCCCGCGAGTACCTGCCGTATCTGCTCGAAGGCGCGTGGACCACGCTCACCATCGTGGCCTCGGCGATCGTGTGCGCCACCCTGCTCGGCTACCTGCTCGCCCTGGCACGACTGTCCAGATTCCCGGTGCTGCGCACCTTCGCGGCGACCTACGTCTGGTTCTTCCGTGGTCTGCCGCTGATGCTTTCGCTGTTCTTCTTCTACTACACCCAGCCGTTCGGGCTGGTGTTCGACGCCTTCACCGCGGGCCTCATCGCGATGAGCCTGAACTCGGCGTCGTTCTTCTCCGAGATCATCCGGGCGGGGCTCGGTGCGGTGGACCGCGGGCATCTGGAGGCGGCCGAGTCGATCGGCATGAATCCGTTCCAGAAGTTCCGCCGGGTCACCGCACCGGAAGCCCTGCGCCTGATGACACCGCCCTACATCAACAACTGCGTCATCATGCTCAAGGAGTCGGCGCAGGTCTCGGTGATCACCGTGCCCGACCTGATGTTGCAGGGGCAGAAGGCATACAACGCCACCTACAACGTCACCGAGACCCTCGGCGTGGTCGCGGTGCTGTACATGGCCATGACGAGCCTGCTGATGGGTCTGCAGGTCGTCGTCGAACGGCGCACCGGACGGAAGATGGGCGCCGCCGCCTCCGAGCGCATGACGTTGGGAACCCCCGCATGATCGAGATCTCCGACCTGACCAAGAGTTACGGCAGCACCACCGTGCTGTCCGGGCTGAGCCTGAAAGTGTCGCGCGGCGAGGTGGTCGCCGTGATCGGTCCGAGCGGTTCGGGCAAGAGCACGCTGCTGCGCTGCATCAACATGCTGGAGGTGCCCGACAGCGGCACCATCGAAATCGGTGGTCGCACAGTCGCTTACACGCCGAACAAGCGCGGCAAACTGGGGCTGTTCGATCAGTTCCGGTTGACCTGGTTGCGGCGCGAGATCGCCATGGTGTTCCAGCAGTTCAACCTGTGGCCGCACCGCACCGTGCTCGGCAACCTGCTCGAGGGCGCGGTGATCGTGAACGGCCGCAAGCGGGACGAGGCGGTGGCGGCGGCGCTGGCGAAACTGAAGTCGGTCGGGTTGGCGGAGAAGGCGCACGCCTATCCGTCGGATCTGTCGGGCGGGCAGCAGCAGCGGGTCGCGATCTGCCGGGCGCTGATGATGGAGCCCAAGGCGATCCTGTTCGACGAGCCGACGTCGGCGCTGGATCCCGAATTGGTCGGCGAGGTACTGGAATTGATGACCGCGCTGGCCCGATCCGGGATGACGATGATGATCGTGACCCACGAGATGAAGTTCGCCAGGGAGGTCGCCGATCGGGTGATCTTCATGGAGAACGGTGGCATCGTCGCCGAGGGGCCGCCCGATGAGGTGTTCGATCATCCACGGCTGCAGTCCTATGCGGCGCGGCTCAGCCACTGACCGTGCGAGCCACCCTGAATTTCGCACCGGTGCTGGGTGATTCGCGTCCCAGCTGTCTGTTGCCGACGGGTGTGGTGCTGCCGGGTTCGCTGATCGGCATCGGCCACAACTATCGCGACACCGAGGAGCGCGAGCCGAGGTCGAATGATCGAATCCCGTTGATATTCGGGAAGTTCGCGAACAGTGTCATCGGAAACGGCGCGCCCATCGTCGTTTCCGATGCGCTGTCGGACGACGTCGTGTGCGAAGGCGAGCTGGCGCTGGTGATCGGCACGACCGTGCGCGCGGTGGACTCCGAGCGGGTCGCGCTGCATGCACTCGCCGGAGTCTGCCTGGCCAACGATGTCTCCGCGCGTGACCTCCAGGCAGCCGACGGCCAGTCGACCCGGGGCAAGAGCCTGGACACGTTCTGCCCACTCGGCCCGGAACTCGTTGCGCTCGAAGAGATTCCGAACCTGAGCGCGCTGGAACTGACGACCCGGATCGACGATGAGATCGTGCAGCGAGCCCGCGTCGCGCAGATGTGGTTCTCGCCCGCCGAGCTGATCATGTTCTGCTCGGAGTTCATGACGCTGTACCCGGGCGACGTCATCCTCACCGGTACACCGGCGGCACCCGACGATCGTTTGCGGATCCGGCCGGGACAGACCGTCGAGGTGAGCGCACCCGGGCTCGGCACCCTGCGCAATCCGGTGGTGGCGGGGTGAATGATCGCGTGCCCGATGGCTGGCTGATCAGCGCCTACGTGGCCGCGCCACCGGTCTGGGATCGCGGCGAGCACGCGCGCTACTACGACGCCATCGCCGAGCTGGACGGCGTCGCCGGGTTCGAGATCCCCTTCTCCGGTTCGCTGCATCCCCACGACGAGGCGTGGTTCCTGCGCCGCGTGACCGCGCGCCACGCGTACACGATCACCACCATCCCCGACACGATGCACCAGCTCGCCCATGATCCGATGTTCGGACTCGCCTCCGTCGACGCGGCAGGACGAGCTGCCGCGATCGCGCGAACCGCACGGACCGCCGCGGCCGTGCGCCGGTGCAACGATGCCGCCGGTGCGCGCGTGGTCCGGGCGGTAACCCTGTACTCCGCGCCGCGATCTCGGGAGAAGCGGTCCGACGGTGCGCGGTTCGCCGAGTCCTTGGCAGCGGTTACCGAATTCGATTGGGACGGTGCGCGCGTGGTCATCGAGCACTGTGACGCGCCGGTGGCCGATCGGCGGGTGGTGAAGGGGTTCCTTCCGCTGGAAGACGAGGTGTCGGCAGTCGGAGCGGCTCGCGAGCGCACGGGTATCGATCTCGGAATCCAGCTGAACTGGGGCCGTTCGGTCGTCGAGGGACGTACCCACACCACCGCGGCCGACCACATCGCCACGGTCCGAGCCGCGGGTTTGCTCGCCGGCTTCACGCTCTCGGGGTGCGCACCGGTCGATACCTCGCACGGACCCGCGTGGGACGACTGTCACGTCCCGCCCGACCCGCTCTGCCCGGTCTCCGAACTCACCTCGGCCCGTATCGCGGCGACCCTGGCGGCGCTCGGGGCTGCGCGGATCATGCGCGGCATCAAAGTGTCGGCGCCGACAGGTGCCGACCTCGCCACGCGCATCGATACGGTCGCGCGCACGCTCAGCGTCGTACAGGCCGCCGAGCGCCGCGCCGCGGGTCGATGACGGTGCGGATCAGCGCGGATAGGGGCTGAGCATGTCGATCCAGCGGATGTCGAGGTCGCGGGTCAGGTAGTCGAGGCGGGAGTTCCAGAAGGCCTGCATGTGGGGGAGTGCGAGGTGGCGGTCGAGGTCGGCTTTGCTGCGCCACACCTCGTAGAAGACGAAGACCGACGGGTCGTCGCTGTCGACGTGGAAGTGGTATTCGAGGCAGCCCTCCTCGGCGCGGGTCGGTTCGACGAACGAGAGCAACAGTTCGCGCAGGTCGTCGCGGCGTTCGGGTTTCGGGTGGGCGAACCCCACCAGTGCGTAGGTGCTCGGCATCATGCTCCTAGGTACGATGTTCTACGTACCTAGGAGCGCTAGGCCGTGGCTAGGTATGGCGCAAGTCGTACCTATTGGAGGTGATGGGTGGAGGAACTCGAGCTGGGCGTGGTTCTCGGCGCGCTGGCCGATCCGCTGCGGCGCCGTGTGATCACGCTGCTCGCACTGGATCCGGCCGACGGGGATCGCAGTTGCTCGTCGTTCGAGCTGCCGGTGACGAAGGCGACCCGCACCCACCACTTCCGGGTGTTGCGCGAGGCGGGGCTGGTCCGGCAGGTGAATTACGGCAATCGCAGCACTGTCGTCCTACGGCGAGCCGAGCTCGACGCGCGGTTTCCGGGGCTGTTGGATCTGCTGGTCGCCGAAGGCGTGGACGCGCAGGGGTGAACCCACCGGTGACGCGGGGCGCGGGTGTGCCACTGTGGACAGGTGATTCCGAAGTTGTGGGCGGTCAGTGATGTGCATGTGGGGCATCAGGGGAACAAGCCTGTCGTCGAGCAGATCCAGGCGGATTCGCCGGAGGACTGGCTGATCGTTGCCGGTGATGTGGGGGAGAAGGCCGAGGAGGTGCGGTGGGCGCTGGAGTTGTTGCGCAGCCGCTTCGCCAAGGTGATCTGGGTGCCGGGTAATCACGAGCTGTGGACCACGCCGAAGGATCCGGTGCAGATGCACGGGGCCGCGCGCTACGACTATCTCGTGGCGATGTGTCGTGACATCGACGTCGTGACTCCGGAGGACCCGTTCCCGGTGTGGACCGGTTCGGGTGCGGAGAAGTACGGCGGCCGGGTCACCCTGGCCCCGATGTTTCTGCTCTACGACTACTCGTGGCGTCCGGCGGGCACGAAAACCAAGGCGGAGGGTTTGGCGCTGGCCCGCGAACGCAATGTCGTCGCGACCGACGAGTTCCTGCTCACCCCCGACCCGTACCTCACCCGCGACGCCTGGTGCCACGCCCGCGTCCAGTACACCCAGCGCCGTCTCGACGCCCTGCCCCCGGAAGCCCCGCTGGTGATGATCAACCATTTCCCGCTGGTCCGCCAGCCCACGGAAATCCTGTTCTACCCCGAGTTCTCCCTGTGGTGCGGCACCGACCTGACCGCAGACTGGCACACCAGCTACAACGTGGTCTGCTCGGTCTACGGCCACCTCCACATCCCCCGCACCACCTACTACGACGGCGTCCGCTTCGAAGAGGTCTCCCTCGGCTACCCCCGCGAATGGAAACGCCGAGGCGTGCCGGACCCCCTCCTGCGCCAGATCCTCCCCGAACCGACCTACGCCGAAGGCGACCTCAACGCCTGGGGCGGCCACTTCAAGGTCACCCCGGAGATGGAAGCCGCCGCAGCCGAAATGCGCGAGAAGGCCGAACGCAGACGAGGCATCTAGATTTGCAAGAAATCCCCCCCAACTGATTTCGTAAGAACATCGGTAACTCACCGGGCACGAGCAAACCCGCCCACCCCGGTCCCGCCAGACGCCAACGCTGCCCCAACCAGCACCTGAGTCTGGCCTGAATACGCGGAGAGGCGGACGAGCACGTGCTGGAGAGGATTTTGCCGCGGAGTGTGGCTTCGGCGGAGCTGTTGGTTTTTCCCGAGGATCTGAAGGCGCATCCCGCCGAAGAACACCTCATCGCCAAGTCCGTCGAGAAGCGCCGTCGCGATTTCATCGGCGCCCGGCACTGTGCCCGCCTCGCTCTCGAAGAACTCGGTGAGCAGCCTGTCGCGATCGGCAAGGGTGAGCGCGGTATGCCGCTGTTCCCGCGCGGCATCGTCGGCAGTCTCACCCACTGCGACGGCTACCGAGCGGCCGCGATGGCGCATGCGCTGCGGTACCGTTCGGTCGGTATCGATGCCGAACCGCACGGCCCGCTGCCCGACGGCGTGCTCGATTCGGTGAGCCTGCCCGCCGAACGCGAGTGGTTGTCCGCCACGCCCGGTGAGGGTCTGCACCTGGATCGACTGCTGTTCTGTGCCAAGGAGGCCACCTACAAGGCCTGGTTCCCGCTGACCTTGCGCTGGCTCGGTTTCGAGGACGCGCACATCACGTTCGAAATCGATTCCCGCACTTCGGATTCCGGTTCCGGAACCTTCCACACGAAACTGCTCGTGCCGGGCACGACGAACGACGGCGGCGCACCGCTGACGGAGTTCGACGGCAGCTGGTTGATCGCCGACGGGCTGATCCTGACCGCGATCGCGCACGGCTGATGGCGGCGCGGGTGTCGCGGGTCGGCGAACTCGGCGGTCTGGTGATCGTCGACAAGGACAGCGGGCTCACCAGCCACGATGTGGTGGCGCGCAGCCGAAAGATCTTGCAGACCAAGAAGGTCGGGCACGCGGGCACCCTCGACCCGATGGCCACCGGCGTGCTGGTGCTCGGGGTGGAGCGGGCCACGAAACTACTCGGCCAGCTACTGCTCACCACCAAGGCCTACACCGCGACAATCAGGCTCGGGCAGGCGACGAACACCGACGACGCCGAGGGTGAGGTCACCGCGACGACGCCCGCGCTGCACGTCACCGACGAGGAGATCGCGGCCGGTGTTGCCGCCCTGACCGGCGACATCGAACAGGTGCCCGCCACGGTGAGTGCCATCAAGGTCGACGGTGAACGTGCCTACGCCCGCGTGCGCGCCGGTGAAGAGGTGCAGCTGGCCGCCCGCCCGGTCACGGTGTCGCGCTTCGGCATTCTGGCCCGACGCGATGTCGATGAGTTCGTGGATCTCGACGTGGATGTCGAATG
Organism: Nocardia sp. NPDC058705; assembly: GCF_042749305.1. NCBI lineage: Bacteria > Bacillati > Actinomycetota > Actinomycetes > Mycobacteriales > Nocardiaceae > Nocardia > Nocardia sp. NPDC058705. The sequence goes on from NZ_JBHYRN010000023.1 coordinate 60,121, forward strand.
CACCTCCGGCACATACATTCGCGCCCTGGCCCGTGACCTCGGTGCCGCCCTCGGCGTAGGTGGCCACCTGACTGCGTTGCGCCGCACCAGAGTTGGGCCCTTCACCCTCGAACATGCCCGCACCCTCGAAGAACTCGCCGCCGCAGGCGAAGCGGGCGAGTCGCTGCTCAGTCTCGACGTCGACACCGCCGTCAAAACCGCGTTCCCCCTACGCGACATCGACGAATCCCAAGCCACCGACCTACGCACCGGCCGCTGGCTCGACCCCGTGGGCATCAAGGGCGTCTACGCCGCCATCGACCCCCGTGGCCGCGCCATTGCCTTGCTCCAAGAGAGCGGAAAACGCGCGGGCTCGGTCATCGTGGTGCGCCCGCGCGGCATCGGCGACTGACCAGGCCGACCAACACAGCCGACTCCGGCGAGCGTTGCGATGCCCCCTGTTCTGGGGGCTGGATAGCGCCTAACACCGGCCCGACCCCAGGCGATAGCCCTACTGCATAGTCCTCGATACCAAGGGGTGCATCGTGACGGTGTCCAAGAAGGCGTGGCTCGTCGTATCCGCCTGCGCAGCAATAGCTCTCGTCGGATGTGGGGACGCAGACCCGTCGACATCGGGCACGAGCACTCCGCGCATCACCTCGACCGTGCCGCCGAGCGTGACGACAACGGTCATCACGCCCGCTTCGGGCGCTGACCAGCCCACGATCGTGCCCGCGCCGTCGACCACCGCATCATCCGGCGGATCGGTGACGACGAAACCGGCATCGCCCGCGGAACCGACGCCGCAACCCACGGGCACGATCATCCTCTCGACCCGGACGGTGGCCGGTTCGCCGGTGCCGAATGTGCTGGTGCACTTGGCACTCCATCGGCCATGTGACCCGGCCTCGCACGACATCAGGACGGGCGAGACATCGGAAGCCGCGCGGTTCGACGCGCACACCGACGCACAGGGCATCGCCACGTTCCCGAATGTGCCGGTCGGCTGCTACTACTTCGGCATGACCCCGCCCGAGGGCAGCAACCCGGTCCCCGTCGGCATGCACACGCTGTTTCTGACGACCGCGGGCGCCACCGAGAAGGGGACCCTGGAGTTCAACAACATGACGAGCTCACCCAACTGTGACGAGACGACCATCGAAACCAGTCTCGGGGTCGATCCCGCGCCCGCGATCACCATCGACCTCTGTGACGGGGCGTGGGCGGTGGTCCGTTGGGACAGCCGAGGCGACAACCAGCAGATCATCAACTCCAATGTCGGCGGGTGGCAGACGTACACGATCTTCCCGCACAACATCTGCTGGGCGACGGCCACCGCCGACGGTGTCCCCGACCGGTTCAAACGCTTCTTCGACTGCTAGCTGGTCAGCCAAATAGCTTCGGCGGCAAGGGTTCCCAGTTCGGTGGGGGAATCGGCCGAGGCGATGCGCACGGCGATGGTGCCGGCGAAATCGCGGCGCTCCTCGACGGCGATGGAGGTGTCGAGGGCGATACCGACGGAGTCGAAGTAGCGCAGCATCGCGGGGTCGGCGTCGGAGATGCGGGCTACCCGGCCGGATTCGCCGGCGGCGAAGTCGCTGAGCTGGCGGGCCGGTGGGGTGGGCACGGCGCCGTCGACCGAGGGGATCGGGTCGCCGTGGGGGTCGCGGTCGGGGTGGCCGAGTTTCGCGTCGATGCGGGTCATGAGCAGGTCCGAGACGGCGTGTTCGAGGACTTCGGCTTCGTCGTGGACCTCGTCCCAGCCGTAGCCGAGTTCGTTCACCAGGAAGGTCTCGATCAGGCGGTGGCGGCGCACCATCGCGACCGCGGCGAGGCGGCCGTGTTCGGTGAGGGTGATCGCGCCGTAGCGGGCGTGCTCGACCAGGCCCTGATCGGTGAGTTTGCGGACGGCTTCCGACACCGTCGAGGCCGACACGCCGATCCGCTCGGCGAGCAGCTTGGTCGAGACCTTCTCCTGCGACCACTCCTGGGCGGTCCAGATGACCTTCAGATAATCCTGTGCCACCGCCGACAGTTCGGGGGCGATCGCGGGGCTGAATTCTGCCTGCTCGGCGGGTTGCGTCAGCGCGCTACGGGTCGCGACATCTCGTTTGGCTGGCACCTCACCAATGTTAGGCATCCCTGGCCCGAATGACACATCGGCGAACCGGCACGGCGCGCACCGGTGATCCGCCTCATACCGGAATTCTGTTCGCGCACCGCTTTGCGTAGGCTTCGCTCTGTGCAGAGATGGCGAAGTCTCGACGACGTGCCCGCGGACTGGGGGCGTTGCGTTCTCACGATCGGCGTGTTCGACGGGGTACATCGGGGGCACGCGCAGCTGATCAGCCGCGCGGTGGCCGCGGCGGAAAAGCGTGGGGTCCCCTCGGTTCTGATGACCTTCGATCCGCATCCGATGGAAGTGGTGCGACCCGGTTCGCATCCCGCGCAGCTGACCACGCTGACCCGCCGCGCGGAGCTGGCGCAGGAACTCGGGATCGACGTGTTCTGCGTGATGCCGTTCACCCAGGAATTCATGAAGCTCACGCCAGGCGAGTACGTGCACGATCTGCTGGTCGAACGACTGCATGTCACCGAGGTCGTGGTCGGCGACAACTTCACCTTCGGCAAGAAGGCCGCGGGCACGGTCGACACGATGCGTGAGCTGGGCGAGCGGTTCGGCTTCGAGGTCGACGGGGTGACCCTGCTCGGCGAACACGCCGTCACTTTCTCCTCCACTTATATCCGCGCCTGTGTCGACGCGGGCGATATGGCCGCGGCGGCCGAGGCGCTCGGGCGTCCGCATCGGGTCGAGGGTGTCGTCGTGCACGGCGACGGTCGCGGGCGTGGGCTCGGTTTCCCGACCGCCAATGTCGCGCCGCCGATGCATGCCGCGATTCCGGCCGACGGGGTGTACGCGGGCTGGTTCACCGTGCTCGGGTCCGGTCCGGCGATCGGTTCCACCGAACCGGGCGAGCGGGCGATGGCGGCGATCTCGGTCGGCACCAACCCTACGTTCTCGGGTCGCTCGCGCACGGTCGAGGCGTTCGTGCTCGACGGCGAGGCGGATCTCTACGGCCAGCATGTCGGCGTCGATTTCGTCGAACAGCTGCGTGGGATGCGCAAGTTCGAGTCCATCGATGAGCTGGTCGAGGCCATGGGCCGCGATGTCGAGGCCGCGCGCAAGGTCCTCACCGCCGCCGACTCCTGACCCGACTTTTACTCCGTGCGTAGCGCCGAGTACAGTGGCTCCTCGGGTTTGCTGCGGTCCGCGGTGGCGCCCATCCCGGGTAACCGGACCTTCGAGCGCGGAACTGAAAAATAGGAGTCCAGCCATGGCGCTGACCACTGAGCAGAAGTCGGCGATTCTCGCCGAGTACGGCCTGCACCCCACCGACACCGGCTCCCCGGAGGCGCAGATCGCGCTGCTGTCGAAGCGGATCTCGGACCTGACCGAGCACCTGAAGACGCACAAGCACGATCACCACACCCGTCACGGCCTGCTGGCCCTGATCGGTCGTCGTCGTCGCCTGTCGAAGTACCTGCAGGCCAACGACATCAACCGCTACCGTTCGCTCATCGAGCGCCTCGGCCTGCGTCGATAGTTTTTGCGGCTGGCGCCGCGGGTTTTCGAGTTCGCGTGACACGCCATCCTTCGGGAGGCGGTCGTCGAGTAGCCAATGGGAAGAAGTACACTTCTTCTCGTTGGCTATTCGTGTATTCGGGGACCATCGGGTTCCCGGCTGCATTACAACATGTGACAGCCGTGTGCATCCGTCCGCGTGGCGTCGGTCTTCGGTAGTGGCCTTTCGGCAGGCGTTGTTTTCACCGCCGTCGGGCTTCGATCGATGATCGCCTCCGCGTCGCCCCTCTTGTGGAATGTTCCAGCCAGGGGAAAGGCCGGGTGCTGCGCGTGGCAGCCAGGAGGGTTCCCACGTGTCCGTGTCCGGTACGGCTGACGAAAAGCCGGTTCGCGCCCACATGGTGCTGCGCTCCGGCGAGACGAGAGGTCGAGAGAAGAAAATATGACGCAGACAACTGAACGTCCTTCGACTGCGGTCGAGGTCGAGCCCGGTGTTTTCGAGTCGGTCGCACTGATCGACAACGGTAGCTTCGGCACCCGCACCATCCGCTTCGAAACCGGCCGTCTGGCCAAGCAGGCCGCGGGCTCCGTCGCCGCCTACCTGGACGACGAGACCATGCTGCTGTCGGCGACCACCGCCGGCAAGTACCCCAAGGATCAGTTCGACTTCTTCCCGCTGACGGTCGACGTCGAAGAGCGCATGTACGCCGCGGGTCGCATCCCCGGCTCGTTCTTCCGTCGCGAGGGTCGCCCCTCCACCGACGCGATCCTGACCTGCCGCCTGATCGACCGGCCGCTGCGCCCGACCTTCATCGACGGTCTGCGCAACGAGATCCAGGTCGTTGTCACCGTGCTGAGCCTGAACCCGGCCGACCTGTACGACGTGGTGGCCATCAACGCGGCCTCGGCGTCGACTCAGCTCTCGGGCATCCCGTTCTCCGGCCCGATCGGTGGCGTTCGCGTCGCCCTCATCGGTGAGCAGTGGGTCGCGTTCCCGACTGTCGAGGAGCTCGAAGGCGCCGTGTTCGACATGGTCGTCGCGGGCCGCGTCACCGACACCGGCGACGTCGCCATCATGATGGTCGAGGCCGAGGCCACCGACAAGGTCATCGCGCTGATCGAAGACGGTGCGCAGGCGCCGACCGAGGCCGTGGTGGCCCAGGGTCTGGAAGCCGCGAAGCCGTTCATCGCGCGTCTGGTCCGTGCGCAGGCCGACCTGGCGGCGCTGGCTGCCAAGCCGACGCAGGAATTCCCGCTGTTCCCGCCGTACGGCCCCGACGTGTTCGAGGCTGTCGAGGGCACCTCGAAGGTGGAGCTGAACCAGGCGCTGAGCATCGCCGACAAGCAGGCCCGCGAAGCCAAGATCGACGAGATCAAGGCCGAGGTGCTCTCCCGTCTGGGTGAGGACTTCACCGGTCGCGAGAAGGAACTGGGTGCCGCGTTCCGCTCGGTCACCAAGAAGCTGGTTCGCCAGCGCATCCTCACCGACGGTTTCCGCATCGACGGCCGTGGCCTGGCCGACATCCGCGAGCTGTCTGCCGAGGTCGACGTGATCCCGCGCGCCCACGGTTCGGCGATCTTCGAGCGTGGCGAGACCCAGATCATGGGCGTCACCACCCTCGACATGGTGAAGATGGCGCAGCAGGTCGACTCGCTCGGCCCGGAGACCTCCAAGCGCTACATGCACCACTACAACTTCCCGCCGTTCTCCACCGGCGAGACCGGCCGCGTCGGTTCGCCGAAGCGTCGCGAGATCGGCCACGGCGCGCTCGCCGAGCGTGCGCTGATGCCGGTACTGCCCTCGCAGGAGGAGTTCCCGTACGCCATCCGTCAGGTCTCCGAGGCGCTGTCCTCGAACGGCTCGACCTCGATGGGCTCGGTCTGCGCCTCGACGCTGTCGCTGCTCAACGCCGGTGTGCCGCTGAAGGCGCCGGTCGCGGGTATCGCTATGGGCCTGGTTTCCGACACCATCACCAACGACAAGGGTGTCGAAGAGGTCCGCTACGTCGCGCTCACCGACATCCTCGGCGCCGAGGATGCCTTCGGCGACATGGACTTCAAGGTTGCCGGTACCCGTGACTTCGTCACCGCCCTGCAGCTCGACACCAAGCTCGACGGCATCCCCTCGCAGGTGCTGGCCGGTGCGCTGAACCAGGCGCACGACGCCCGCACCACCATCCTGGACGTGATGGCCGAGGCCATCACCGACCCCGACGAGATGAGCCCCTACGCCCCGCGCGTGACGGCCATCAAGATCCCGGTCGACAAGATCGGTGAGGTCATCGGGCCCAAGGGCAAGATGATCAACCAGATCACCGAGGAAACCGGCGCCAACATCTCGATCGAAGATGACGGCACTGTTTTCGTCGGTGCGACCGATGGGCCTTCCGCCCAGGCCGCGATCGACATGATCAACGCCATCGCCAACCCGCAGCTGCCCAAGGTCGGCGAGCGTTTCCTGGGCACGGTCGTCAAGACCACCGCCTTCGGCGCGTTCGTGTCGCTCCTGCCGGGCCGCGACGGTCTGGTGCACATCTCCAAGCTGGGCAACGGCAAGCGCGTGGCCAAGGTCGAAGACGTGGTCAACGTCGGCGACAAGCTGCGCGTGGAGATCGCCGATATCGACAACCGGGGCAAGATCTCGCTCGTCCCGGTCGAGGACGAGGCCGCCGCGGCTGCCGAGCCGGTCGCCGTCGAGGAGACCGCCGCCGCCGAGTAGGCGTCGCTGCTTCATCTGACTGCCGAAACCCCCGCCGTGCGAACGGCGGGGGTTTTGTCGTCTTCGGCGTAGTCGTGACCTGGGTCACGATGATGCAACGTTGTTGCAACGTTGTTTCACATAGTGTTGTCGGGCACAGCGATTACTGGCCGGTATCGATATTTTGACTGAATCCGGTCCGGTTTATTATCGAAACGAATACGCTTCTCATCGTCTGCGGACGCGTTCTGGTGTCGGGGTTGATGATGGAGGTCGGGAGATAGCCGAGTCATTGCTGGTTGCATGGCGGCGAGCCAGATTGCCGCGATCGTGTCATAGCCGATCGCACTGAGTCCGGCGTGAGTGGGTGGATTTCGGGCAGGGTGCCTGAGGTTGGCCACCCCGGCGCCGATCCCGTCCCCCCGGTTGTGCGCCGGGGAGTTCCGAGTTTTTGTGCGGCCGCGTGGCGTTACCCGCGGCCGGTAATGGAAGGCAGTGTGCGATGACCAACCCCACTCCGGCGCGCGCGGAAACAGAACAGCTGGCAGCGCTGGTGGCAACGGTCGCGGCGATGGAACCGGCGCGGATCGCGGTCGAGTTCGACGGTGCCTCGGTGTCCTACGGTGAGCTCGATGCGCAGCTCGCGACGATGGCCGAGCTCACCGGTGGGGCGCTGGACCCGGAGACGCTGGTGCAGGTCGTGCTCGCCGAGCTGTTCCCCGGGGTGGTCGACGCTGCCGAGGGGACCTTCGGTGTGCTGCTGGAATCGCTGGGCGTGGATGCGATGGCGGTGCTCGGTGGACCGGTGGCCTCGCCGACGCTGATCGACCGGTTCGCCGAGCAGTCGGCGCGGACTCCCGACGCTGTCGCGGTGCAGTTCGGTGCGCAGACGCTGACCTACGCGGAATTCGACGCCAGGGTGCGGGTGCTCGCCGGGCGGCTGGTCGAGCTGGGAGTGGGGCCGGAGTCGTTGGTCGGGCTCGCGCTTCGCCGCAGTGTCGAGTTGATCGTCGCGGTGCACGCGATCGTGCGGGCCGGTGGTGCGTATGTGCCCCTCGATCCCGATCATCCGGTGGACCGGTTGCACTACGTGCTCGAGGTGGCGCGGCCGGTGGTGGTCGTGACGCGTGCTTGCGATGAGCCGGATCTCGGTAGGGCGCCGGTGTTGCGCACCGATGACATCGGCTGGGGCTCGGTGCCCGTTGAGGTGGTGTCCGGGGTGCGGGCCGACAACACGGCCTACGTCATCTTCACCTCCGGTTCCACGGGTCGGCCGAAGGGCGTGGCGGTGACCCACGGGGCGATCGTGGCGAACCTGGATTGGCGGCAGCGCAGCTACGGCATGACCGATGCCGATGTGGTGTTGCAGAAGACGCCGTTCACCTTCGACGTGTCGGTCTGGGAGCTGTTCTGGCCCTTACAGGTGGGTGCGCGGCTGGTTGTCACCGAACCCGGTCGACACGGTGATCCCGCGTATCTGGCGGCGTTGATCGCCGAGCACCGGGCGACGGTGACGCACTTCGTGCCGTCGATGCTGGCCGCGTTCGTCGGTGACGTGAGCGCCGAGGCGGATCTGTCGTCGTTGCGGATGGTGTTCGCCTCCGGTGAGGCGCTGCCCGCCGCTACCGCCGCACGGCTGCGCGCCTTGTCGTCGACCGCGCTGCACAACCTGTACGGGCCGACCGAGGCGGCGGTCGACGTCACCGCGCACGAGGTGACGGCTGCGGACGAGGTGTCGGTGCCGATCGGTGGTCCCGCCGATGACACCGGGTTGCTGGTGCTCGACGAGAATCTGGATCGGGTGCCCGTCGGGGTGGTCGGGGAGCTGTATCTGTCGGGTGTGCAGTTGGCGCGTGGTTACGTGGCGCGGCCGGGACTGACCGCGGATCGGTTCGTCGCCAACCCGTACGGTGCGGTCGGTGAACGGATGTATCGCACCGGTGACCTGGTGCGCTCGGTGCGCGGTGAGCTGGAATACCTGGGGCGCACCGACTTTCAGGTCAAACTGCGTGGGTTGCGGATCGAACTGGGGGAGATCGAGGCCGTGCTGGCCGCGCATCCTCGGGTCGGCAACGCGGCGGTGGTGCTGCATCGGCATGCCGCCGGGGAGGCGCTGGTCGGTTATGTGGTGAGCGTCGACGGTGCGGTGCTCGACGAGGGCGAGTTGACCGCGCACGCCAAGATGTCGATGCCGGAGTACATGGTGCCTTCGCTGCTGGTGCAGCTGGATGCGATGCCGATCAATGCCAGTGGCAAGCTGGATCGTAAAGCGTTGCCGGAGCCCGATTTCCGTGTTGCGGCTGCCGAGTTCCGCGAGCCGCGTACGGCTACTGAACGGTCCGTCGCGGCATTGTTCGCCGAGCTGCTCGACGTGGAGACCGTCGGGTTGGACGACGACTTCTTCCGTCTCGGTGGTAACTCGCTGATCGCTACCCGTGCCATCGGGCGGCTGCAGGCGAATTTCGGTGTGCGGGTAGATGTTCGCGACTTCTTCGACAGTCCGACTGTCGCCGTGCTGGCGAAGCTGGTCGAGGGTGGGGTTGTCGACGAACGGCCCGCGCTCGTTGCGGGGCCGCGGCCTGCGGTGTTGCCGCTCTCGCCCGCTCAGCAGCGGATGTGGTTTCTGAATCGGTTCGATCCGGAGACCGGGGCGTACAACATTCCGATCGCGGTGCGGTTGTCGGGTGTGCTGCATCTGGACGCTTTACGGGCGGCTGTCGGTGACCTGATCGCTCGGCATGAAGTGCTGCGCACGGTGTATCCCGAGGTCGACGGGGTCGGGACGCAGCGGGTGCTCGCTCCCGCTGATGCGCTCGAATTGCTTGTTGCCGAATCGAGTTCGGAGGCACTGGCCGCTGGTGCTGATGGTGACGACAGCTCGGTCGGCGTCGATGGCGGGTCCCCTGCGAGTGCGGGCGTGGAGAGTGGCGCGTCCGAGGTGAGTGGGCGGGCCAACGGTGGTGCGGGCGATTCGGTGTCGTCGGCAGTGTCGACGCTGCTCGACCCGATCGGCGTTGGTGCCGAGGAGCTTCCTGATGTCCTGGCCGCGGTGATCCTGCGTGGATTCGATGTCACTGTTGCCCCGCCGGTGCGGGCGAGGTTGTTCGAGGTCGACGGCGATCACGTGTTGGTGCTGGTGGTGCATCACATCGCGTCCGACGGTTGGTCGGCTGGTCCGCTGGTGCGTGACACGATGGCCGCCTACTATGCGCGGACCGAAGGTGCTGCGCCGCAGTGGAATCCGCTGTCGGCGCAGTACGCCGACTACACGCTGTGGCAGCGTGCGATTCTCGGTGCGGAAGACGATGCCGACTCGCAGGCCGGGCGGGAGATCGCGTTCTGGCGGGACTCGTTGGCCGGACTGCCGGACGAGTCGAGCCTGCCGACCGATCGGCCGCGTCCCGCCACGGCGTCGATGCAGGGGCGGCGGGTCTCGTTCGAGCTCGATGCCGAGGTGGTCGTGGCGCTGAATGCTGTTGCCGCGGAACAGGGTGCGACGCTGTTTATGCTGCTGCACGCGGCGTTGTCGGCGCTAATCGCACGCCTGTCGGGCAATGCCGATGTGGCGATCGGAACGCCGGTCGCCGGGCGCGGTGCCGCCGAACTCGACGACGTCATCGGCATGTTCGTCAACACCGCCGTGCTGCGCACCCAGGTGCGGGGCGCCGAACCGTTCGAAGAGCTGCTCGGCCGCGTTCGTACCGGAGACCTGGCCGCCTTCGACCACACCGCCCTGCCGTTCGAGCGGCTCGTGGAGGTGCTCGCGCCGCCGCGCTCGGCTGGTCGGCATCCGCTGTTCCAGGTGGCGCTGTCGCTGCAGAACCTGCCGCCGACGAGCTTCGAACTGCCAGGTCTGCGTGCCGCCGCCGTCGACCTGCCCTACGACATCGAGAAGTTCGATCTCTCGGTGACCGTGCGTGATTCCGGCGCCGGTGGTCTGTCCGGCGAATTCTCCTACGCCACAGATCTGTTCGACGAGCCGACGGTCGCGCGGATGGTGTCGCGCTTCATCGGCCTGCTCGCCGCGATCGCCGCCGCCCCGCACACCCCCGTGGCCGATCTGCCCCTGCTGATCGGCACTGAACTCGCCGAGCTGACCGCCCGCACCGGTGGCCCGTCGACCTCCGCCCCGCTGCTGCCGGAGGTGCTGGCCCGCGCCGCCGCCGACCCCGCCGCGATCGCGATCCGCGACGGCGCCCGCACCCTCACCTACGGCGAACTCGACGCCGCCTCCGCCCGCCTTACCGCCCGCCTCGTCGACCTCGGCATCGGCGCGGGAGACCTTGTCGCAGTGAGCATCCCGCGCTCCGCCGCCTCGGTCACCGCGGTCTGGGCCGTCGTGAAGTCCGGGGCAGGTTTCCTCCCGGTCGACCCGACCTACCCCGCCGACCGTATCGCCCACATGCTCGCCGATTCGGGTGCTGCTGCCGGCATCACGGTCGACGCGGTGCTGGCGGACCTGCCGGCCACAGTGAACTGGCTGGTGCTCGACGGCGTGACATCTGATCCAAGCGAAGCACCGCTCGCCGATGGTGGTGCCGACGCACGTCTCGGTGACCGCGCCGACTGTGCCGAACTGGCCGACAGCGCCGACTGTGCCGAACTGGCCGACAGCGCCGACTGTGCCGAACTGGCCGACAGCGCCGACCGTGGCAAACGCGACGTTCGTGATGACCGCGGCGACGTGCCTGGCGGTGATGTCACACGTGGCGACGGCGTCGTGGTCTCTGCGGGGGGACATGCTTTTTCGAACGGTGCCGAAAAAGTGCACGATGTGAACATTTTCGGGAGTGCTGCGAAAAACACTTTGGTCGGAACCTCGCAGGCCGGCGCCGCGGGCGGTATCACGGCGGGTGGCAGCGTGGCGGAAAGTGCCACGGCGGGTGGCAGCGTGGCGGGTGGCGCCCCGGCGGGTGGTGCGGCCGGAAGGCGTGTGGTGGATCCGTTGGATCCTGCGTACGTCATCTACACGTCCGGCACCACCGGTCTGCCCAAGGGTGTGGTGATTCCGCAGGGTGCGGTTGCGGCGTATCTGCCGGTGCAGGCGGGGCGGTATCTGGCGTCGGCGGATGCGCGGGTGCTGCATGTGGCGTCGCCGTCGTTCGACATCTCGGTGGCCGAGCTGCTGCTGACCGTGACCGAGGGGGCGACGATGGTTGTCGCGCCCGCCGGGGTGTTCGGTGGGGCGGAGCTGGGGGAGTTGCTGCAGGTCGAGCGGGTGACCCATGTGATCATCACGCCGTCGGCGCTGGCGACGGTGAACCCCGAGGGGCTGGACGCGCTGCGGGTGGTCGTGGTCGGTGGTGAGGCGTGCCCGGCGGAGCTGGTCGCGCGCTGGACCGCTGCGATTCCGGGGCTGATCTTCCGCAACGGGTACGGGCCGACCGAGGCGACCATCGTCACCAATATCAGCGAACCACTCAGCGCGACAACGCCTGTCACGCTCGGCGCGCCCGTGGAGGGCACGACCGAATTGGTCCTGGACGATCGGCTGCGACCGGTACCCGCCGGGGTTGTCGGCGAGCTGTACATCGCCGGTGCGCAGCTGGCGCGCGGATACCACCGCAGGCCCGCGTTGACGGCGGGCAGGTTCATCACGAATCCCTATGGCGCGCCCGGTGATCGGATGTACCGCACCGGTGACACCGTGCGCTGGGTTCATCGTGACGGTTCGTTCGATCTGGAATACCTGGGCCGCAACGACTTCCAGGTGAAGGTGCGCGGATTCCGGATCGAGCTGGGGGAGGTCGACGCGGTCCTCGTCCGGCATCACACCGTCGACTTCGCGGCCACCATCGGTCACCGCACCGACGCCGGCGCCACGCTGTTGGTGTCCTACATCGTGCCTGTCGCCGGTACCGCGGTCGACACAGCGACCCTCGTCGCGCACACCGCCGCACACCTTCCCTCGCACATGGTGCCGTCGGCGATCGTCGCCCTCGACGCGGTGCCGCTGACCCCGGTCGGCAAGCTCGACCGGGCCGCACTGCCCGCGCCCGTCTTCGAAGCCGCCGCCTACCGTGCGCCGGAAACGGCTGCCGAGCAGGTTGTGGCCGCCGCCTTCGCCGAGGTACTCGGACTGGACCGGGTCGGCCGTGACGACGACTTCTTCGACCTGGGCGGAAACTCGCTGCTCGCCACCAGGTTGATGGCACGCATCGGCACCGACCTCGACATCCGCATCCCCGTGCGCCAGCTCTTCGACACCCCTACGGTGCTGACGCTGGCCGCGGCCGCCGACCGTCTGCGCGGCACTGGCACCGGCCCCGCGCTGGTGGCGGGGACTCGACCCGATCCCGTTCCGCTCTCGCCCGCCCAGCAGCGCATGTGGTTCCTCAACCGCTTCGACCCCGGCTCGGCCACCGACAACATTCCCCTGGCCGTCCGCCTCACCGGCACCCTGGACATCGCCGCACTGCAGGCGGCGATCGTCGACGTGCTGGATCGGCACGAGGTCCTGCGCACCCGCTACCCGGAACTCGACGGCAACGCCATCGCCGAAATCCTGCCTGCCAGCGGACTCCTGCCCGAGGTCCACCCCCAGATCGTGCCCGCGGCCGACCTGCCCGACGCCGTACGCACCTTCGCGTCGATCGGCTTCGACCTCACCCTGGACGCGCCCATTCGCGCGACTTTGCTCCGTGTCCTCGCGAAGAGCGAAGCACCGGAACATGATTTGCCATCCGCAGCTTCCGCTCACATCCTGGCAGAGGCAGGCCGAACCGGTATGCCGGTTCGCGCGGACCGGGTCGACACTCTCGGCTCCGCGGACCTGGCGGAGTCTGCCGGCTCCCGCCACGTCGACCGCGAAGCGGAAGCGGTGCCTACGAGTGCCCCCTTGCGAGGCGACGCCGAGTATGTGCTGGTCATCGTGTTGCATCACATTGCGGCCGATGGATTCTCGTTCGGCCCGCTGATCCGGGACGTGCTCACGGCCTACGGCGCGCGGGCCGTCGGTGAATCCCCGAGTTGGGCGCCGTTGGCCGTGCAGTACGCCGACTACGCCGTCTGGCAGCACGCGGTTCTCGGCGACGCCACAGATCCGGAATCAGTGGTGGCACAGCAGCTCTCGTTCTGGCAGGACGCGCTGTCCGGGCTGCCGGAGCAGCTGGAACTGCCCACCGACCGAACCCGGCCCGCGGTCGCTTCCCGGCGCGGTGCGATGCACGGCATCGAGATCGACGCCGACACCCATCGCGCGCTGGCGGAATTCGCTCGCGCGCAGGGTATTACGGTGTTCATGGCGGCGCACGCGGTGTTCGCGGTACTGCTGGCGCGGTTGTCGGCGACCACCGATATCGCGATCGGCACTCCAGTGTCGGGGCGTGGTGAACGCGCGCTCGACGATCTGGTCGGCATGTTCGTCAACACCTTGGTCCTGCGCACCGAGGTGGCCCCCGCGATGGGGTTCACCGAGCTGATCGCCCGAGTCCGCGACACCGATCTCGCCGCTTTCGGTCACGCCGATGTGCCCTTCGAGCGGCTGGTCGAGCTCCTCGATCCGGTCCGCTCCACCGCCCGTAACCCGCTGTTCCAGGTGATGCTGTCCCTCAACGAGGACACCCCGAGCGAACTCGCCCTCCCAGGCCTCACCGTCGCCGGTTTCGATCTACCGACCGGCGTAGCCAAGTTCGACCTCGAACTCACCCTCACCGAACACCGCGACGAAAGCGGCACTCCCACCGGCATTTCCGGTGCATTCCTGTACGCCACCGACCTGTTCGACGCCACTACCGTCGAGGGCTTCGCCATCCGCCTGCACCGCCTGCTCACGGCCGTCCTCGCCGACCCGACCCGCCCGGTCGGCGACATCGACATCCTCGAGCCGGCCGAGCGAACCGAACTCCTGACAACGTGGAACGACACCGCGACCGGGTCGGGTCGCACCGCGACTCTCGCCTCACTCTTCGCCGAACAAGCTGCCGCCACACCTCATTCGATCGCCGTAGTGGTCGACGGGGAGCTTTCGTATGCGGAGTTCAGCGGGCGGGTCGCACGGCTGGCCCGTCATCTGATCGCGCTCGGGGCGGGCCCGGGTGCGCTGGTCGCGGTGGCGATGCGGCGCGGTGTGGAGCAGTTGGTCGCGGTGCACGCGGTGCTGGCGGCCGGTGCGGCGTATGTGCCGGTGGATCCGGATCATCCGGCCGAGCGGACGGCCTATGTGCTGGCGCAGACGGCACCGGTCTGTGTTCTGGCCGTCGCCGGAAGTGGTGTGGCGGTGGGGGAGTCGGTGCTGGAGGTCGACGCGCTCGACCTGTCGGAACTGTCCGCGGAGCCGATCACCGATGACGAGCGGGTGGTTCCGCTGCGTCCCGAGCACCTCGCGTACGTGCTGTTCACGTCGGGTTCCACCGGCAGGCCTAAGGGTGTGGCGGTGCCGCACAAGGCCGTGGTGAACCAATTGCGGTGGCTGCAGCGGGAATACCCGCTCGGCGTCGACGATGTGGTGCTGCAGAAGACGCCGTTCACCTTCGACGCGTCGGTGTGGGAACTGTTGTGGCCCTTGCAGGTCGGTGCGCGACTGGTTCTCGCCACGGCTGACGGGCATCGCGATCCGGCCTACTTGGCGGCGGCCACGGTGCGCCATCGGGTGAGCGTGGTTCAGTACGTGCCGTCGGTGCTTGCCGCCGTCGTGGCGGAACCGGAATCTGCGCACGCGGATTCGCTGCGACTGGTTTTCGCGGGTGGTGAAGCGCTGACGACAGACCTGGCGCGGCGGGTGCGCGCGAGCACCGGCGCGACCGTGGTGAACCTGTACGGACCCACCGAGACCGCCATCCAGGTCACCGCCCACGAGGTGCGCGACGAACAGGGCGCGGCGGTGCCGATCGGTGCACCGGTCGCCGATACCCGTGTGTACGTGCTGGATTCGCGCCTGCACCCGGTGCCCGCGGGTGTCCCGGGTGAGCTCTACGTCGCGGGCGCCCAGCTCGCCGACGGCTACCACGGTCGCACCGACCTCACGGCCGAACGTTTCGTCGCCGACCCCTTCGGCACCGGCGAACGCCTCTACCGCACCGGCGACCTGGTCACCTGGCGCACCGGCCCCCACGGCCCAGCCCTGCATTACCTGGGCCGCACCGACTTCCAGGTGAAACTGCGCGGCCTGCGCATCGAACCGGCCGAAATCGAAGCCGCCATCGCCTCGGTCCCCGGCGTCAGCAGGGTCGCCGTCCTTGTCCGCTCCGACGAAGGCCGACCTGATCAGCTCGTTGCCTACGTGGTCCGCGCTGGGGCAACGCCTGCGGGCGTGCGGCCCGCGACGGTGGGCGCCCTGTCCTCCGCCGCCACGGACGGGACGAACGCGCCGGGCGCTGTGCTCGACGTCGCAGGCAGCGCCGAACAGCACGCCACGGCCCGTGCCGATGCATCGTCGACTTCAGGCCCCAGCACACCTGCGATACCCGACCGCGCGGATCTCGACGCCGCGATCGCCGCCGTGCTGCCCTCCTATATGGTCCCGGGCGCCTACGTCTTCCTCGACGAGCTGCCCGTCAACGCATCCGGCAAGCTCGATCGCCGGGCGCTGCCCGCGCCGCAATCGCAGCAGCGCGAACACCGGGAGCCCGCCACCGCCACCGAGCGGATCGTCGCCGCGACCTTCGCCGGGGTGCTCGACCTCGACCAGGTCGGTGCGGGTGACGACTTCTTCGCGCTCGGCGGGAACTCACTGCTGGCGACCCAGGTGGCGGCGAGGCTCGGTGCCGCGCTGGATGCTCGGGTGCCGGTGCGGGAACTGTTCGAGGCGAGCACCGTCGACGGACTCGCCGTGCGGCTGGACGCACTGCGCGGCACCGGTAGCAGGCGCGGACCAGTGGCAGGGCAACGGCCGCAACGAATTCCGCTCTCACCCGCGCAGCAGCGGATGTGGTTCCTGCACCGCTTCGATCCGGACTCCGCCGCGTACCACATTCCGGTCGCGATCCGGCTCAGCGGCGACCTGGATACCGCGGCGCTGCGTGGGGCGCTGGGTGACCTGATCGCGCGGCACGAGACCTTACGCACGACCTACCCCGAATTCGACGGACAGGCAACACAACTCGTCGGGCCGACGTTCGTACCCGAGCTCGCCGTGGTCGATGTCGAGGCAGATGCTGTGCCTGCAGCGGTGGTCGCGGTCCTCGCCGATGGCTTCGACATCACGACCGAGGTGCCGGTGCGCGCCGCCCTGCTACGGGTCACGGCGACCGAGCACGTGCTGGTGCTCGTTGTGCATCACATCGCGGCGGACGGGTGGTCGATGGGGCCGCTGACCCGGGATCTCGTCACCGCCTACGCAGCGCGCGCCGCGGGTGTGGAACCGCAGCTGCCCGCGCTGGCCGTGCACTACGCCGATTACGCGCTGTGGCAGACCGAGGGCCTCGGCCACGCCGACGACCCGGACGCGCCGCTGGCCCGCCAGCTCGACTACTGGACCGACCGCCTCGCGGGGCTGCCCGATGTCCTGACACTGCCCACGGACCGGCGCAGGCCGCTGATCGCCTCCAACCGGGGCGCGACCTTCACCACCACCCTCGACGCGGACCTGCATCGCGGGATCGAGGAGCTGGCCCGCGCGCACCGCGCGAGTCCGTTCATGGTGCTGCACGCGGGCCTTTCGGTACTGCTGGCCCGCCTGTCGGCCGGTACCGACATCGTCGTCGGCACACCGGTCGCCGGCCGCGGTCATCGCGAGCTCGACGACATCGTCGGCATGTTCGTCAACACCCTGGTGCTGCGCGCCCGGGTCCAGGCCCACGTCCGTTTCGGTGACCTGCTCGACGAGGTCCGCGCGGGCGATCTCGATGCCTTCGACAACGCCGATGTGCCGTTCGAAAGCCTCGTCGACGCGCTGAATCCGGCTCGCTCGCAGGGGTATTCGCCGCTGTATCAGGTTTGCCTCGCGTTGCAGAACCAGCGCAGGACCGCGTTCGAACTGCCCGGTCTCACGCTGTCGGGGCTGACGCTGCCGGATGCGCCGATCGAGGTGGATCTGGACTTCACCTTCGTCGACCGTTTCGCGCCGGACGGCGCACCCGATGGTCTCGACCTCGAACTGCGCTACGCCACCGACCTTTTCGACGCCGACACCGTCACCACCATGGTCGACATGCTCGAGCGGGTGCTACAGGGCGCCGTCGCCGAACCCGGCACTGCCGTAGGCGATCTCGCGATGCTCGCCGATGCCGACCGCGCCGAGATCCTCGCGAGCCACCACGGCGAGGTCGTGCCCCTCGACGCCGCGCTGGCCGAACTGGGTGTGCGTGCCCCGCTCGCCGCGCACCTGCTCGATGCCTCGGCCGCCCGCGATCCGCACGCCGTGGCGGCGGTCTTCGAAGGCGCCGAGATCACCTACGGGGCGCTCGCCGCCCGAGCCAACCGGTTCGCGCGCAGGTTGATCGACTGCGGTGTCGGCCCGGAAACGCCGGTGGCCGTTGCTGTTCCGCGCGGCATCGAACTGCTGGTGGTGTTACACGGCGTGCTCGCCGCCGGTGGTGTGTACGTGCCGATCGACGCGGCCCAGCCCGCGGACCGCATCGGCGATGTGCTGGCGACGGCCGCGCCGCGACTTGTCGTCGTCGCGTCCGCCGGTGATCTCGACCATGTGGACAGTGGCATCCGATCCGCCACGGCCTCAGTGCATTTCGCGGCTGCGTCCCGCTCGGGGTTCGCGGTGCTGACCGTCGCCCAGCTCGAGGGTTCGACGCGGGATGCTGCGGATTCGCCACACGGACCTGGGGTTTCGGAGAATGGAGCTGAGGTTGCGCCGCATCGCGTGGTGTCGGGCGCACCGCTCACCGACGCCGAACGCCTCGCGCCGCTGCACCCCGAGCACCCGGCGTATGTGCTGTTCACGTCCGGATCCACCGGTACACCGAAGGGTGTGCTGATCTCGCATCGCGCCGTCGTCAACGAAATCTGCTGGCTGCGTGGCGAATACGCGATGACCGCGGCGGATCGCTTCCTGCAGCGCGCGCCGCTCACCTTCGACGTCTCGCTCTGGGAGCTCCTCGCCCCCGCGCTGCTGGGTGCCCCGCTGGTGCTGCTGCGCCCCGGCGGTCACCTCGACCTGGAATATCAGGCGCGCGTGGTGCGCGAGCAGGGCGTCACCATCATGGAGATCGTGCCGTCGGTGCTGGCCGCCATGCTGGCCGAAGGACTCGGCGACGCGCTGAGCGGATTGCGCATGCTGCACGTGGGCGGCGAGGAGCTGCCCGCTCCGTTGGCGGCCACCGTGCTCGCCGCGCTCCCCGGCGAGCTGCACAACACCTACGGCCCGACCGAAGTCGCCATCACCAGTACTTTCCAGCAGATCACGGCGCCGGTCGAACAGACCGAGATGCCCATCGGCAAGCCGACCTGGAACGTGCGCGCCTACGTCCTCGACGAGCGACTGCACCCGGTGTCGAGCGGTGTCGCGGGCGAGCTGTACCTCGCGGGTGACCAGCTGGCTCGCGGCTACTTCGGCAGGCCCGACCTGACCGCCGACCGGTTCGTCGCCGATCCGTTCGGGGCCGAGGGCGCGCGCATGTACCGCACGGGCGACCTCGTCCGTCGCGATCGTGCGGGAGCGCTGGTTTACCTGGGCCGCAACGACTTCCAGGTGAAGATCCGGGGGCTGCGGATCGAGCTGGGCGAGATCGAGGCTGCCCTCGGCGACGCTCCCGGTGTCACCCACGCCACCGTGCTGCCCGCCACCGACGACGCCGGGCGACAGTGCCTGGTCGGGTATGTCGCGGGCGAGGTCGACATCGTGGCGGTGCGTGCGCATGTCGCGAGCCGGGTGCCCGCGTACATGGTGCCCGCGCACCTGGTCGTGCTCGACACCGTGCCGCTCAACTCCGCCGGCAAGCTCGACCGGACCGCGCTGCCTGCCGCTGACCTGTCCACCACCACCGCATACGTGGCGCCGCGACCGGGTGCGCAGACCGCACTGGCCGGTGTGATCGGCGAACTGCTCGGGGTGGCGCGCGTCGGTGCCGACGACGACTTCTTCGCCGTGGGTGGCAATTCGCTGCTCGCGATGCGGCTGGTCGCACGCGCCAACGCGGTCCTCGGCAGTGCGCTGGATGTGCGCGATGTGTTCGACGCCCCGACCGTCGCGGGACTCGCCGAACGTGCGGGGGCCACGGGCGAACAGGTGCCCGCGCTGGCTGTGGTGCGGCCGCGTCCGGATCGAATCCCGTTGTCCCTGGCCCAGACTCGTCTTTGGTTGCTGCACCGGATCGACCCCGAATCGGCCGTCTACACCCTGCCCATCGCCCTGCGCCTGACCGGCGACCTCGACACCGACGCGCTGTGGGCCGCGCTCGCCGACGTCCTCGACCGGCACGAATCGCTGCGCACCATCTTCCCGGAGGACGCCGACGGCCCGACCCAGGTGGTGCTGCCCGTCGACGCGGTGTTGCCCGCCACGGTCGTGCGCGAAATAGCCGAGGCCGAACTGGCCGAAGCCGTACGCACCCTCATCGGCGAGGGCTACGACCTGACCACCCAGCCCCCGCTGCGGGCTGCACTGCTGCGTCGCGCCGCGCGGGTCGAACCTGTACGCCGATCCGACGAGCACGTGCTGGTGCTCGCGGTGCATCACATCGCGGCCGATGGTGTGTCGACGACGCCGCTGGCGCGTGACCTGATCACCGCCTACGCCGCGCGCGCTGCGGGAATCGCTCCGGTGTGGGAGCCGTTGCCGGTGCAGTATCCGGACTTCACCCTGTGGCAGCACGCCGTGCTCGGTGACGCGGCGGACCCGGAGTCGCGGCTGGCGCGGCAGTTGGCGCATTGGCGTGACGAATTGGCCGGGGTCGCACCGGTTCTCGAACTGGCAACCGATCGGCCACGGCCCGCTGTGCGCACGGGTTCGGGTGGCGCTGTCGGGTTCGAGGTGCCCGCCGAGGTGGTCGCCGGGATCGAGGAGTTGGCTCGTCGCCACGGGGTGTCCACCTTCATGGTGGTGCACGCGGCGTTCGCGGTGCTGCTGTCCCGGCAGGGTGCGGGTGCGGATGTTCTCGTCGGCACGCCGGTCGCCGGGCGGGCGGATGCCGCGCTCGACGATCTCGTCGGGATGTTCGTCAACACCCTCGTGCTACGGACCGCCGTCGATACCGGCGCCGGGTTCGGTGAGCTGCTCGCCGAGGTGCGAGCGGCCGACCTGCGGGCCTTCGCGCACGCGGACCTGCCGTTCGAGCGGCTCGTGGACGAGCTGAATCCGGTTCGCTCCACGGCATATTCGCCGATCGTGCAGGTGATGCTCGCCTTCGAACACCGCGACGACACCGTCATCGAACTGCCCGGCCTGCGGATCGACGAATTCGCCATGCCGGCGGCGACGACGCAGTTCGACCTGTCGCTGGCGGTCAACGAGACCGTCGATGCCGCGGGGGAAGCCGGGATGCGCGGGTGGCTGCGCTATGCCACGGATCTGTTCGACGCCGACACGGTGGCCGCGTTCGGTGCGCGGTTCGTGCGGGTGCTGAGTGCTGTTGTCGCCGATGACGGCGTCGCGGTCGGTGAGATCGACCTCCTGGATGCCGCCGAGACCGCCCAGTTCGTGGCGTGGAACGACACTGCGGCCCCGCTCGACACCGATGCGACGCTGGTTACGTTGTTCGGCGCGCGGGCCGCGCGTACGCCCGACGCGGTTGCGCTCGAATTCGAGGGTCAGCGAGTTACCTACGGCGAGTTCGCCGTTCGTGTCGCCCGCCTGGCGCGATGGCTGATCGCCGAGCAGGTCGGCCCCGGCGCGATCGTCGGTGTCGGGCTGCGGCGCGGCATCGACCTGCTGGTCGCCATCTACGCCGTCCAGGCCGCGGGTGCGGCGTACCTGCCGCTGGACCCTGACCACCCGGCCGACCGGATCGCCGATGTTCTGGCGACCGCGGCACCGGTCTGTGTGCTGGCCGCCTCCGATTTCCCCGAAACTGACTCGCACGCCACGCGCATTGTCGATCCCGCCACGCTCGATCTGTCCGGGTTCGCGGCGGCCCCGGTGACCGATGCCGAGCGGATCCGGCCGTTGCATGGTGCGGATCTGGCGTATGTGCTGTTCACATCCGGTTCGACCGGTAAGCCCAAGGGCGTCGCGGTGACTCACACCGCGATCGTCAATCGCTTGGTCTGGATGCAGGATGCCTATCGGCTCGATGCTGCCGATGTCGTGCTGCAGAAGACGCCGATCACCTTCGATGTTTCGGTGTGGGAACTGTTCTGGCCCTTGCAGATCGGGGCCACGCTGGTGATCGCGCGCCCGGACGGGCATCGGGATCCCGTGTACCTGGCGGAGGTCATCACCCGCACGGGTGTCGGTGTCGCGCACTTCGTCCCGTCGATGTTGGCGGCGTTCCTCACTGAACCGCGTGCCGCCGAGTGTGTTTCGCTGCGACAGGTATTCGCTTCCGGTGAGGCGCTGCCCGCCGCCGGTGCCCAGCGTCTGCGCACGCTGATTCCCGGTGTCGCCGTGCACAATCTGTACGGACCCACCGAGGCCGCCGTCGATGTCAGCTTCCACGAGGTCACCGACGCCGACACGGTCACGGTGCCGATCGGCGCCCCGGTCGCCAACACTGCCCTGCACGTGCTCGACGCGCGTCTGCGGCCGGTTCCGGTCGGTACACCGGGTGAGCTGTATCTGGCCGGCGTCCAGCTGGCGCGCGGGTACCTCGCGCGCCCCGACCTGTCCGCCGATCGCTTCGTCGCCAACCCCCTCGGCGCCCCGGGCGAGCGCATGTACCGCACCGGCGACCTGGTGGTCCGCACCCGCTCGGGTGAACTGGAGTACCTGGGCCGCACCGACTTCCAGGTGAAACTGCGCGGCCTGCGTATCGAACTCGGCGAAATCGAAGCGGTGCTCGCCGGCCTCGACACCATCGAACGCGCAGTGGTCACCGTCCGCGACGACGGCGCCGGCGACTACCTCACCGCCTACCTGGTCCCGGCTGAAACCAGTCACGGGGTGACCGGCGCTGACGCGGACGCGCGTTCCGCCGCTGCCGTCGGCGTCGCCTCGGACACTGGGGCTGTCGATGACGATGCGGTCCTCCTCGCCGTTGCTGACATCGGCGACGGCCCTACCATCGGCGCCGATTCTGCCGACCGCAACCGGCACCGTGGCGTCATAGCGGACGCCTCGTCGCTAGACCTCGCTGTCGTGAAAGCGGCTTTGCAACAGGCACTCCCGTCCTACATGGTGCCGAGTGCGTTTGTCGTGCTCGATGAGCTGCCGGTCAATGCCTCCGGCAAGCTCGCTCGGCGCGCACTGCCCGCACCGGAGCTGGTCGCGCGCGAATTCCGTGCACCGGCGACGCCGTCGGAGCAGCTGGTGGCGGGGGTCATCGCCGAGGTGCTCGGTGTCGAACTGGTCGGTGCCGATGACGACTTCTTCGATCTGGGCGGCAACTCGCTGATCGCGACCAGGGTGGCCGCGCGACTCGGGGCGGCATCGAGCAGGCAGGTGCCGGTGGCGCGGATCTTCGAGGCGCCGGTGGTTGCCGCATTGGCCGCCGCACTCGATGCCGAGGCGGGCACGGCACGAGTGGCACTGGCGGCGGGGGAGCGGCCCGCGTCGATTCCGCTCTCGCCCGCGCAGCAGCGCATGTGGTTCCTGAACCGGTTCGATCCGGACTCGGCCGGGTACAACGTGCCGATCGCGGTGCGTCTGAGTGGTGCGCTCGATCTGGAGGCACTCACCGCGGCGGTGGGCGATCTCGTCGACCGACACGAAGTACTGCGCACCTATTACCCGGAGACGGCTGATGGGCCGGTCCAACAGATCCTGACTGCCGCCGAAGCCGGTGTGGCACTGCAGGTTCGCGATGTCGACGCGGCACAGATCGTGGCTGAGGTAACGGCGCTGGCCGCCACGACCTTCGATGTCACGGCGGGTGTGCCGTGGCAGGTGGTGCTGTATCGGATCACCGCCGACGAGGCCGTACTCGCCCTGGTCGTGCATCACATCAGCGCCGACGGCTCGTCGATGCCGCCGCTGATCCGTGACCTGATGACGGCCTACCTCGCCCGCCGCGACGGCGCGGCACCGCAGTGGACGCCGCTGCCGGTGCAGTACGCCGACTACGCGTTGTGGCAGCGCGCGGTGCTCGGCGACGAAGCCGATCCGGACTCCCTATCCGCCAGCCAGCTCGACTTCTGGCGCGGCGAACTCGCCGATCTGCCCGAGGAACTGGCCTTGCCGCTGGATCGACCGCGCCCGGCAGTGCGCACCCTCGCCGGTGGGACGGTGTCGGTGACCCTGGACGCGGACACTCACGCCCGGCTCAGCGCGCTGGCCCGCGAATCCGGGGCCACGCTGTTCATGGTCGTGCATACCGCGTTCGCGGCGCTGCTCGGTCGCCTTTCGGGCAGTCACGACATCACCGTCGGTACGCCGGTCGCCGGGCGCGGTGAGGCCGCGCTCGAGGACCTGATCGGCATGTTCGTCAACACGCTGGTCTTCCGCACTCGCCTGCGAGCGGGAGAGTCGTTCCAGCAGTTGCTGATTCGACAGCGCATCACCGACCTCGCAGTCTACGCCAACGCCGAGGTGCCGTTCGAACGCCTCGTCGAGGTACTCGATCCGACGCGCTCCACCGCCCGGCACCCGCTGTTCCAGGTCGGGTTCTCGTTCCAGAACTTCGAGCGGGCCGAGCTGGCGCTGCCCGGGATCACGGTGTCGGGACTGGACACCGAGAGTGAACTGTCGCAGTTCGATCTGCACCTCATCGTCAGCGACGAGTACGCCGACGGTGCAGCCGCGGGCGTCACCGGCGTCCTCACCTACGCCCACGACGTGTTCGACACCGAGACGGCGGTAGCGATCGCGGGCAGGCTGGAACGGCTGCTCCAGGCCGTCGCCACCTCGCCGGACATTCCGCTCGATGCCGTGGACGTGCTCGAACCTGCGGAGCGGACCCGCGTCCTCACCGAGTGGAACTCCACCACACACGAGATCGACTGCACCGCAACGCTGCTCACGCCGTTCCGCGCCCAGGTATCGGCTCGGCCCGAGGCGACCGCGCTGGTCTTCGAGGGCGCGGAGCTGACCTACGCGGAACTGGACGCCCAGGTCAACCGCCTGGCCCGATACCTGATCGGTGAAGGTGTCGGCCCGGATGTGCCGGTGGCACTCGCCATCCGGCGCTCCATCGACCTCGTGGTCGCTATGTACGCGGTGCTCACGGCAGGCGGTGCGTACGTGCCGGTCGACCCCGACCACCCGACCGACCGCATCGTCCAGATCCTCGACACTGCCCGACCGCACCTGGTCCTCACCACCGCCAGGGACGAATTCGACTGGCCGCCAGTGGCGGCACCGGCACCCGTCGGATCGGGTATGCCCGCCGAATCCGATTCGTCACCGACGGCCGATGCCTTCGGGGCGACGGTCCAGCAGCTGTTCGGCGACGATCGGCAACCGCCGATGCAGGGACTCGATGGCGCAAGTGATTCGGCGGCAGCCTCACCGACCAGGGTCGTTGTACTCGATGAGGTCGACACTGCCCGCTACTCGAGCGATCCGGTAGCGAAGTCCGAACTTCTTGGACCACTGCTGGATTCGAACCTCGCGTACGTGCTGTTCACCTCCGGGTCGACCGGCAAGCCCAAGGGCGTGGCGATGAGCCATGCCGGTGTGCGCAATCAGATCGCGTGGCTGATCGAGCAGTACGGCCTGGGTGGCGCAGATGTATATCTGCAGAAGTCGGCGGCCGGGTTCGACCTTTCGGTGTGGGGCTTCTTCGCCCCGCTCGCCGCCGGTGCGACGCTGGTGCTCGCCACGCCTGACGGGCACCGTGATCCGCTGTATCTCGCCGAACTCGTTGCCGCGCAGCAGATCACCGTCGTCGACTTCGTGCCGTCGATGCTGGCGATGTTCGCCGCGCATGCCGATCCCGAGCAGTTGACGAGCCTGCGGCTGGTCCTTGCGATCGGTGAAGCACTCACTCCCGAGACCGTCGTCGCGCTGCGTGCGAAATCCGCTGCGGTGGTACACAACCTGTACGGTCCGACCGAAGCTGCGGTGTCGGTGACCGCGTGGCCCGCTGAGGGCGCTACAGGACAGACAGTGCCTATCGGCGTGCCCGAATGGAATACCCGCGTGTACGTCCTCGACGAGCGGCTTCGCCCGGTCGCCCCGGGCGTGGCCGGCGAGCTGTACCTGGCCGGCGATCAACTCGCTCGCGGGTACCTCGGCCGCGCCGACCTGACGGCGGACCGATTCGTCGCCGACCCGTTCGTCGGCGCCGATTCCAGTCCCGACGTGGCTGATTCCCGTCCCGGCGTGGCCGACATCCGTCCCGACGTGGCCGACATCCGGGCCGAGGTGGCAGACGCCGGTCCGGACGTTGTCGACGCCCGAAACAGCTACCGGGGCGGGCGCATGTACCGCACCGGTGACCTGGTGAAATGGACGCGCGAGGGCGTGCTCGTCTATCTGGACCGCATCGACTTCCAGGTGAAGTTCCGTGGTCAGCGCATCGAACTCGGCGAGATCGAGACCGCGCTGCAGGGTCTCGACGGGGTCAGTCAGGCGGCGGCGGTGGTCTCGGCCAGTGTCACCGGCGATCGGCTCGTCGGCTACACGGTGCCCACGCCGGGCGTCGAGCTGGATCCGGCTGCCCTGCGGTCGGCGGTCGGGGCCGTCCTGCCGTCGTACATGGTGCCGTCGGTGATCGTGGTGCTCGACGCGTTCCCGCTCAACACCTCCGGCAAACTCGACCGGAAGTCGCTGCCGGCACCGGAATTCGTGGCGAAACCGTTCCGGGCCCCGATCACCGCGGCGCAGCGGGCGGTGGCCGAGGTGTTCGGTGACGTGCTCGGGCGTCCGGAGGTCGGACTCGACGACGACTTCTTCGAACTCGGCGGCAACTCGCTCATCGCCACCCGGGTCGCGGCCCGCCTCGGCGCGGCACTGTCGACCAGGGTGCCGGTGCGGACCCTGTTCGAAGCGACCACCGTGGTCGACCTCGCGGCCGCGCTCGCGGCGCGGGTGGGCAGCGGTGCGGGGATCGCGCTGACGGCGGGGCCGCGACCGGCCAGGATTCCGCTGTCGGCCGCCCAGCAGCGCATGTGGCTGCTCAACCGGCTCGATCCCGACTCCGCCGCCTACAACATCCCGATCGCGGTGCGGCTCACCGGCGATGTCGACGCCGCCGCGCTGGCCGCCGCGGTCACCGATGTCCTCGATCGGCACGAAGTGCTGCGCACGGCTTACCCGGCCGTCGACGGGATCGGGCACCAGGCGGTGTGGGAGTTCGTGCCGACGCCGGTCGTGGAGACCGTCGATCCGATCGCGGTGCCGGCGATCGTCGCCGCCGAGATCGGGCGCGGATTCGATGTCACCGTCGCGCCGCCCGTGCGGGCGCGCGTATTGCAGTGTGCGAGTGACGAAGTGGTGTTAGTGGTGGTGATCCATCACATCAGCGCCGACGGGTTCTCCGCCGGGCCGCTGCTGCGCGACACCAGTGCCGCCTACCTCGCCCGCCGCGCGGGGAGCGAACCCGATTGGGCGCCAATGGAAGTCCAGTACGCCGACTACACGCTGTGGCAGTGCGCGGTGCTGGGTAGCGAGGACGACGCGGAGTCGGTCGCCGCGCGGCAGCTACGATTCTGGCGCGACGAACTGGATGGCATGTCCGGGCTGCTCGAACTGCCGATTGACCGGCCGCGTCCGGCAGTCGCCTCGCACCGCGGTGCGAGCGTGGAAACCGCAGTACCACAACAGGTCTGGCAACGGGTTCGCCAGCTGGCTCGTCGTGCCGATGCCAGTGAGTTCATGGTCGCCCACGCCGCCCTGGCCACCCTGCTGGCTCGGCTGAGCGGCACCGCCGACATCGCGATCGGCACCCCGGTGGCGGGGCGCGGTGAGCAGGCCCTCGACGATCTGGTCGGCATGTTCGTCAACACCTTGGTGCTGCGAACCGGCGTCGACCCCGGGGACTCCTTCGCCGCGCTGCTGCGTGAGGCGAGGCGGGTGGACCTGGACGCTTTCGAGAACGCGGAGGTGCCGTTCGAACGGCTCGTCGACGTGCTCGACCCGATCCGTTCCACCGCCCACAGCCCACTGTTCCAGGTGATGCTGGCCTTCCAGAACCTGGCCGCCGCACCGGTCGAGGTGGTCCTGCCCGATCTCACCGTCACCGGCCTGGAAGCCGACGCCGCCATCGCCAAGTTCGACCTCGACCTGGTCCTCGCCGACACCCCTGATGGCGGCTGCGCGGTGAGCCTGACCTACGCCACCGACCTGTTCGACGCCGACACCGCCGCCCGCATCGCCGACGGCTTTGTGCGGGTGCTGGCCGCGGTGACAGCGAACCCGGACGGTGCGGTGGGCGATATCGACCTGCTCACCGAGAACGACCGGCGATTGCTCGATACTTGGTGGGACACTGCGTATTCGGGTGTCGGCGAGGTCGCCCCCGGCCGGATCTCGACGGCGCCGAACGTCCACGTCGACGCCGCGCTTCGCGGCACGGCGGACATCGAGTCCGGCGCAACGGCGGGCGCGATGCCGAGCACGGTCGGCGCCGGACCTTCGAGCACGGTCGGTACCGGGCACGCAGGCACGGTCGGCACAGGACCTTCGAGCACGGTCGGTGTCGGGCACGCGGGGACGGTCGGTACCGGGCAGGCGGGCACGGTCAGTGTTCTGCCGACGGCGTTCGCCTACCAGGCCGCCGCGACACCGGATGCTGTCGCGCTCGTCGACGGCGACACCGCGCTCACCTACGCCGAGTTCTCGGCGCGGGTGAACCGGCTCGCTCGTCATTTGATCGAGCTCGGTGTCGGGCCCGATGATGCTGTGGCGGTGGGTGTTCGGCGTTCGGCCGAGCTGCTCGTCGGGGTGTACGCGGTGCTGGCGGCGGGTGGTACCTACGTGCCGATCGATCCGGATCATCCGGCCGAGCGGATCAGCCGGATTCTGCGGATCGCGCGGCCGGTCTGTGTGCTCACCACCAGCCGCGACGCCGCCGATCTCCCGCTGACCGGGCTCGATGGTGTTTCGCTCGATGCGGTGGATCTCGCCGCCTACTCGGCCGAACCGATCCACGACGCCGAGCGGGCGCAGCCGCTGCTGCCGGAACACACCGCGTACGTGATCTTCACGTCCGGATCCACCGGCCTGCCCAAGGGCGTCGGCGTGCCGCATCGCGCGATCGTCAACCAACTCGATTGGCTCGCACAGCGTTTCGGGTTCACGGCCGGTGACACCGTGCTGCACAAGACGCCGACGACGTTCGACGCGTCGATCTGGGAACTGCTGCTGCCACAGCGCGTCGGTGCCCGCACGGTCATCGCGCGACCCGGCGGGCACGGGGACCCGGCCTACCTGGCGGCGCTGATCACCGAACATCACATCGATACAGTGCAATTCGCGCCGACACTGCTCGCGGCGTATGTCGCCCATGTGCAGGAAGCGGCTGTCGTCCCAGCGGTGGGCGCCGCCGATTCGATCAACGGGGCTGGTCTCCACGATCGTGAACGGGAGCGTTTCGAGGCAATCCAGGGCGGATTCGCGGAACAGAACGCTCGCCACGGTGTCGAACGTGCGGTCGTTGAGGGTGTGGCCCGCAACGGCGTCGCGGGCGGGTCGCTGCGGCGGGTGTTCGCGGGTGGCGAGGCGCTACCCGCCGCGCTGGCGCAGCAGACGCGCGCGCTGACCGGGGCGCAGGTGGTGAACCTGTACGGGCCCACCGAGACCGCGGTGCAGGTGAGCACCCACGTCGTCACCGATGCTGACACCGTCACGGTGCCGATCGGGGCGCCGGTGTGGAATACCGGGCTCTACGTGCTCGATGCCCGGTTGCGGCCGGTGCCGCCGGGAGTGACCGGCGAACTGTACGTGGGTGGTGCGCAGCTCGCGCACGGCTACATCGGGTCGGCCGAACTCACCGCGGAACGGTTCGTGCCGGATCCGCTCGGCACCTCCGGTTCGCGCATGTATCGCACCGGCGATCTCGTGCGCCTGCGTGGCAGGGGCGCTCCCGCACTGGAATACGTCGGTCGCGCCGATCTGCAGGTGAAGCTCAACGGTCAACGCATCGAATTGGGTGAAGTGGAAGCCGCGCTCGGGCGGCAGCCGGGGGTCGCGCAGGCGGCGGCCGCTGTGGTGTCCGGGGCCGGCGCGGATCGCCTCGTCGCCTACGTCGTCGCCGCGCGCAACGCGGAAGTCGAGCGGGCTGATAGTGGCGTCGCGGGTGCCGTAGGCGATGACCGCACCGCTGGTGGCATCGGCGCCGATGCTGTCACGGAACCTGATGTGGCACAGAGGAAATCGACCCTTGACGCAGCAGCGCTGCGGACGGCACTCGCCGCAGAGCTGCCTGGGTACCTTGTCCCGGCGGTGGTGCTCGAGCTGGATGCGTTGCCGGTCAACACTTCCGGCAAGCTCGATCGCAACGCCTTACCGCGACCGGAGATCCGCCAGGCCACCTACCGGGCGCCGATCACCGAGACCGAGCAACTGGTCGCCGGTGAGTTCGCGAGGGTGCTCGGCCTGGATCGAATCGGCATGGACGACAACTTCTTCGACCTCGGCGGCAACTCGCTCACCGCGGTCCAGCTGTCCTCGCGACTGAGCGAGGCGCTACAGACCGCGGTGCCGGTGGCGTGGTTCTTCACCGACCCCACGCCTGCCGTCGTCGTGGAAAGGCTCCGCGCCGAAGATGATTCGAGCGAAGACGCGTTCGCGGTGCTGCTGCCGCTGCGGGCGAGCGGCAGCGGCGCACCGCTGTTCTGCATCCACCCCGTGGGCGGTGTGTCCTGGTCGTTCGCCGGACTGACCCGCCACCTCGACCCGCAGCGCCCGATCTACGGTCTGCAGTCGCCCGCCCTCACCGCAGACGAACCCCTGCCCACCACCATCGACGCCTGGGCGCAGCGCTACATCGCGGCCATCCGCGAGGTGCAACCGGAAGGGCCGTACCACCTGCTCGGGTGGTCGCTGGGTGGGCTGCTGGCCCACGCCGTCGCCACCGGCCTACAAGCCGACGGCGAGCAGGTGGCACAGCTGGCGATGATGGACAGCTGGCTCGGCGACGGACCCGAACAGACCCCGATGCCCACCGTCGGCGACCTCCTGGGAGGCCTGGCCGGTGACGATCTCAGTTTCGACACCGACGGTCTCGCTGCCGCGGCCGCGGGCATCGGCGGTCCGCTGGCCGGGCTCGACCGCGCCCGCATCGCCCGCATCATCGACGCCGCCACGACCTCGATGGCGATGGTCGATGACTATCGTCCGCGCCGCTTCGACGGTGATCTGGTCTACTTCGCCGCCACCGTCGACGACCCCAGCGGATCGCGCGGCGCGGCCGGCTGGGCAGGCGCGGTCGGCGGCGCGGTGCACCGGTACGGCATCGACGCCACCCATTGGGCGATGGCCGGTGAGGCAGCGCTGGCCCGGATCGCGCAGATCCTCGATGGAACCGAACCCGGTGCGCACGGGTTCGCGAGCGAGGCACCGGCGACGAGGGCCGATGCGCGAGCGGGGGCGGTGGGCGCATAGAATCGGGGAGCCGGCCGTCGTGCCTGCTGCCTGCACCATGAGGCATACTCGCGCGTCGCCAGCTCCCGTTTCGAGAGGTTGAGGAACCATGCCAGCACAGCCGTCCGGTGAGATCGGGTGACGAGGTCGAAATTCACGGAATCGAGTACCGGGTCCGATGAGGACACCGCAATGGGGGATCGGGTGACGGAACCGAAGTTGACCGAGTCGAGTACCGAAACCGTTGACGACATCTCCACCGACGGTGGGGTGCGCCGCACCGTGCTCCCCGGCGGCCTGCGCGTGGTCACCGAACACGTCCCCGGTGTGCGCTCGGCCTCCATCGGGGTCTGGGTGGGCGTCGGTTCACGCGACGAAGGCCCCACCGTGGCCGGCGCCGCGCACTTCCTCGAACACCTGCTGTTCAAGGCGACGCCGACCCGCACCGCCCTCGATATCGCGCAGTCCATGGACGCGGTCGGCGGCGAACTCAACGCGTTCACCGCCAAAGAGCAGACCTGCTACTACGCCCACGTCATCGATGAGGACCTGCCCCTAGCAGTCGACCTCGTCTCCGACGTGGTGCTCAACGGTCTGTGCCGCGCGGTCGACGTCGACGTGGAGCGCCAGGTGGTCCTGGAAGAGATCGCGATGCGCGACGACGACCCCGAAGACCTGGTCGCCGACTCCTTCCTCACCGCCATGTTCGGCGACCACCCCATCGGACGCCCGGTGATCGGCAGCGTCGAATCGATCGAAGACATGCAGGCCACCCAGCTGCGCGGTTTCCACCAGCGCCGCTACCGGCCCGAACGCATGGTGGTCGCGGTCGCGGGCAATGTCTCCCACGAGCGCGTCGTGGAACTGGTGCATCGCGCGTTCGAACCACATCTGGATACCGCCGCCGAACCCGCGCCGCGTCGCGAGGGCAAGTTCCGGGCACAGGGCGCGCCGGGACTGATCCGGATCAATCGCGACAGCGAACAGACCCACCTCGCCTTCGGTGTGCGCGCCTTCGGCAGGCACGAAGGTCAGCAGCGGTGGCCGCTGTCGATCCTCAACACCATCGTCGGCGGCGGTCTGAGTTCCCGGCTGTTCCAACGCATTCGGGAAGAACGCGGCCTCGCCTACTCGGTGTACTCGAGCGTCGACACCTTCGCCGACACCGGTTCGTTCTCGGTCTCGCTCGGCTGCCAGCCCGAAAACCTCGGCCAGGTCACCACTTTGGCGCGCGACGTGCTCGACGAGGTCGCGGCCAACGGTGTCACCGACGCCGAATGCGCCAGGGCCAAGGGATCTTTGCGCGGTGGGCTGGTACTCGGTCTCGAGGACTCCGCTTCCCGAATGAACCGCATCGGCCGCAGCGAACTCAGCTACGGCAACCACCGCAGCGTCTCGGCCACTCTGGCCCGCATCGACGCCGTCACCACCGACGAGGTCAGCGAGATCGCCCGCACCCTCCTCTCTCGTCCCTACGGTGCGGCGGTGTCGGGCCCGTACCAGCGCACCCGCGACCTCCCGGCCTCGGTACGAAAGCTCGTCGAACGCTGAACAATTCGCGCAGGGGAGGGGATCGGTCGTGCCGGTGCAGGTGGCGCTCGAGCGGGCTCGCGTGGCCAAGGAGATCGGGCGGATCGACGAAGCGCGGCGGATTCTCGGGACGGCGTTGCTGGCCGCGCCGGAGGATCCGCGCGTGCTGGTCGGGCTGGCGGATATCGCCTTCGCCCTGGACGAACACGACGACGCGGTGCGCTTGGCCGGTCGAGCGCTGCTCGCTGATCCGGATTCCGACCACGCGCACCTGGTGATGGCGATGGCGCGGTCGATGCGCGAGGAGTGGGACCTGGCGCTGGAGCACTGCTACACCGCCCTCCGGCTACAACCCCACGACGCGCCGACGCTGCTGTTGCTGGCATTGCTGCACACCAACAGTCCACGCAGAGACAAGGATCGGGCCCGCGCGGCCCTCGCCGAAGCGGTCGCGCTCGAACCGAACGAGGCCACCGTTCACTGCTCGGCGGCCGAAACCTATGCGCGGCTCGGTGATGCCGACGCCGTGCGGCATCACGTCACCGCGGGGCTGGCGATCGATCCGCTGCACGTCGACCTGCTCCGGATGCAGGCGCGGGCCGAGTTCGCCGGATTCGACGGTGGTCGCGATGCCGCCGTCGCGACACTGCGTGGCGTGCTCGCGAACGCGCCGTCCGATACGAAGGCGCGGCGCATGCTCGCCGAAGTGCACTGGCGGGCACTGTTGCGACTGGCGGCATGGGTGTGGGCGTTCGCGGGATGCTATGCGGCACTGGCGATGTGGCTGCCGCCGATCGTGCTGCGGGTACTCGCGCCGATGATGTTCGTCGCGTTGCCGCTCGCCTGGTTCGGGGTGTTCCACAAGTTGCGCAAGCAACTTCCGCCCGGATACCTGCGGGCCAGGGTCACACGGGCGCGGGTCGTGATCGCGCTCGTCGCCGTGCTGGTGTCGGCGGCGCTGGTGGACCTGGCGGCGATCGCGATGCGTTCGGAACTGGCCGTGCTGGTTCGGCTCGGCGGTCTGGTGCTGGTGCTGGGGGTGCTCGGCGCGAGCTTCGGGCATCTGCTGCTGTTCACGGCGTGGATGCGGCGCGGGCGCGACGATCCCGACCCCGACGACGGCGAGGACTTCGCGGGATTTCAGATCTTGGTGCTCGGCTTGTTCGTGGCGCCGTTCGTTGTCGTGATGGCGTTTCTGCGCGGCTGGGCCCGTCAGCCCGCGGTGTTCGGTGTGCTGGTCGCGACCGTCGGCATCGTCGTTGTCACCCTGGTGATCGAGGCGGGGATCGCGGCGTGGCGTGACCGGCGCAATTACCGCCGATCCTGGGCGACCGTGGCGCTGGTGTCGATCGTTGTCGGGATCGCGGCCGGGTCCGGCGCGGCAGTGTGGTGGGGCGGCGGCGAGATCGTCCGCGGGGAAACCGGCGGGCGGGAATTGGTGGACGAGCCCGCGGTGCCGGCGACGACTACTCGTCGTCCACTTCCGACGCTCCCGAGCCGGTTCTTCCAGACCTCCGAGCGTCCACTGCCGAGCAGGACAGCGGAGCGCTAGATCTTTTCGTCGTGGTGAGCGGTATCGGCGCGGTTGGCGGCCTCGACGATGGAGGGGAGTAGGCCGGGGAGGGCCTGTTCGATGGCGGCGGTGCGCAGGTTCTGCAAGGTTTGACCGTCGATGGTCAGGCGTTCGATCAGGCCCGCTTCGCGCAGGATCTTGAAGTGGTGGGTCGCGGTGGATTTGTTGATCGCGTCGTAGAGGGCCGCGCAGCGGATAGGGGCGGCGGCGTTGCTCAGGCGGCGGACCATTTCCAGGCGGACGGGATCGTGTAAGGCGCCAAGGACAGTCGGCAACGCGGCGACGGGGAAGATCGGCGCCGGGGGAAGATCGTTAGCCTGTGTCATTGATTACCTCACTCGGGGGTTTGATAGTCATCATACTCGGCGTAGCCTTGGCCTAGTTCGATGGTGATCAAACTCTGCTGATGGGGGCCGCTGTGGTGGCGACAACGATGGCGCCGGTCGAGACCGGGCAGCGCTGGGCGTACGGGCTCGTCCTGGCCGCGAGTGCGGTGGCACTCGGGGTTTCCGGGGCGCCCGCTCCGCTCTACGGCATCTACGAGACCGAGTGGCATCTGTCGCCGCTGACCACGACCCTGGTGTTCGCCGTGTACGCCTTCGCCGCCCTCGGCGCGGTACTGGTGTCGGGGCGGATCTCCGATGTGATCGGGCGCAAGCCGGTGATGATCGGCGCGTTCGCCACCATGATCGTGGGTCTGGTGGTGTTCCTGTTCGCTGACTCGGTGCCGATGTTGTTGCTGGCCAGGGCATTACACGGGGCCGCGGTCGGGGCCACCGTGGTCGCCGGTGCGGCGGCGCTGCTGGATCTGCGACCCGAGCGTGGCGCGCGATCCGGACAGCTCACCGGGGTGGCTTTCAATGTCGGCATCGCGGTCGCGGTCCTCGGTACCGCGGTCCTCGCGCAGTACGCGCCGTCGCCGCTGCGCACGCCGTATGTGGTGATCGCGGTGGTGTGTATCGCGGCCGGTGCGGGCATTCTCGCGCTGCGTGAGCCGCACACCGCCCGGGTGAAGGCGCGCATCACCATCGCCAGACCGTCTGTTCCGCACGAGATCAAGGCCGACTTCTGGTTCTCCGCGATCGGTGTGATGGCCGCCTGGTCGGTACTCGGCGTGCTGCTGTCGCTGTATCCGTCGCTGGCCGCCGCCGAGACCGGGGTGCACAACCTGGTGTTCGGCGGCATCGTGGTCGCAGGCACGGCGCTGGCCGCGGCGCTGTCGCAGCTGTTCGCCACGCGCATTCCGGCCCGGCGCGCTGCCGTGATCGGCGACCTCGGCATGGCCGCGTCGCTGCTGGCCACCATCCCGGCGCTGGCCACGAAACAGCCCGCGGTGGTGATCGCGGCGGGCGTGATCCTCGGCGCCACCTTCGGGCTCGGCTTCGGTGGCTCGCTGCGGCACCTGTCGGAAGTGGTGCCGCCGCATCGCCGCGGCGAGACCATGTCGGCGTTCTATCTGCTGGCCTACTCGGCGCTGGCGTTGCCGACCCTGGTGGCGGGCTGGGCGGCCACCACCTGGGGCCTGACGGCGGTGTTCCCGTGGTTCATCGTGATCGTGTCGGTGGCGTGCGTGGTCGCCGCGGTATTGGGCATGCGGGGGACGCGAGCCGCCGCGAAACCGGCGTAGTCACCGAAAACAGGCCGGCCCCTTGTCGCGGGGGCCGGCCTGTTGTGTTCTACGTGGGCCAACCGCCATACGGAACGGTGATCAGTTCCAGGAAGTGACCGTTGGGGTCGAGGAAATAGACTCCGCGACCGCCGTCGTGGTGATTGATCTCGTTGACCCCGTGTTGTTGCGGGTCGGCCCAATGGTCCAGTTTGTAGCGCTGGATCTTGGCATAGGCCGTGTCGAACTCGGCCTCCGAGATCAGGAATGCGTAGTGCTGGGGCTGGATCTCGGAAACGAAGGGCGGCACCTTGGCGAAATCGAAGGCGGCGCCGTGATCGAGGGAGATCGGAATGAACGGCCCCCACTGTTTTCCTATGTCCAACCCGAGGATGTCCGCCCAGAACTCGGCGGTCTCCCGATTATCGTGACATCCGACAATGGTGTGATTGAACTGCACTGACAGGGGATTTCTCCTTGGTTTCGTGATGGCACCGACCCTGGGCTCGGTACGAGGCGGCCTACAGGAGCACCATCACCGAGATCGAGGTTAGCGACAGATCCCGGAACCTGTAAAGGGCTCTCGCGGTAGCGTCGCGAGCATGAAGATTCGTGGAGCCGTTCTGGAACGGATCGCCGACCCGACACCGTTCGCCGATTCGCAGCCGATCACCGTGTGCGACCTGGAATTGGGCGAACCGGGCGCGGGCGAATTGCTGGTGCGGATCGAAGCGGCCGGACTGTGCCATTCGGATCTGTCTGTGGTGGACGGCAATCGGGTGCGGCCGGTGCCGATGCTGCTCGGCCACGAAGCCGCAGGCATCGTCGAATCGGTGGGCACCGGTGTCACCGATGTGGCGGTTGGGCAGCGGGTGGTGATGACGTTCCTGCCGCGCTGCGGTGCCTGCGCGGGGTGTGCGAGCAATGGGCGCACGCCGTGTGGGCCTGGCAGCGTCGCCAACAACGCGGGCGAACTGCTCGGCGGCGGTCGGCGGCTCACCCGCGACGGTGAAGTCGTGCAGCACCACCTGGGCGTTTCCGGGTTCGCCACGCACGCGGTGGTGGACCGGCGGTCGGTGGTGCCGGTCGACGACGATGTGCCACCCGAGGTGGCGGCGGTGCTCGGCTGCGCGGTGCTCACCGGTGGCGGTGCGCTGCTCAATGCGGCGAAACCCGGTGCGGGAGACCGGATCATGGTGGTCGGGCTCGGTGGGGTGGGGATGGCGGCCGTGCTCGTCGCCGTTTCACTCGGGCTCGGCGAGGTGATCGCCGTCGATACGGTGCCCGAAAAGCTCTCACTCGCACGCGAATTCGGAGCGACCGTGGCCTGCACGCCGGGTGAGATCGCCGAGCAGGGCGTGGTGGCCGACGTGGTGATCGAAGCGGCGGGCAATGTTCGCGCATTCGAAACCGCTGTTGCCGCAACCGCACCCGGTGGCGTCACCGTGACAGTCGGCCTGCCCGCGCCGACCGCCACCGCCACGATCTCCCCGCTGGCACTGGTCGCACAGGGGCGCACCATTATCGGCAGCTACCTGGGCTCCGCCGTTCCCGACCGCGACATCCCCGAGTACGTGCGGATGTGGCGCGAGGGCAAGCTGCCGCTGGAACGGCTGGTGTCCTCGCGGATCGGCCTCGACCAGGTGAACCAGGCGATGGACGACCTCGCGGCAGGCGCGGCGTTGCGGCAGGTCATCGTCTTCGACTGACCGGGATGCCCGAACGCAGGTCTCGACCGTGAACTGTCGCTGTCCGAGGTCGGCGCCGGGCCGAGTGCTGCTGCTCGATAGGCTTCGATGAGCAAGCGGAGTCGAGGACGAGGAGATGCGGTGACCATTCGGGTCGGAGTGCTCGGAGCACGCGGCAAGGTCGGGCAGGCGATCTGCGCGGCGGTGGAGGCGGCGCCCGATCTGGAGCTGGTAGCGCAGGTCGACAAGGGTGACGTGCTCGAGACGTTCACCGAGACGGGCACCCAGGTGGTCGTCGACTTCACCCACCCCGACGTGGTGATGGGCAACCTGAAATTCCTGATCGAGAACGGCATCCACGCGGTCGTCGGCACCACCGGTTTCGACGAGGTCCGCCTCGCCGAGGTGCGCGGGCAGTTGGCGCAGCGACCCGAGGTGGGGGTGCTGATCGCGCCGAACTTCGCCATCGGCGCCGTGCTGTCGATGCGTTTCGCCGAGCAGGCGGCCCGGTTCTTCGACTCGGTCGAGGTCATCGAACTGCACCACCCGAACAAGGCCGACGCGCCCTCGGGCACCGCGTACCGCACCGCCGCGGTGATCGCCGCGGCCCGTGCCGAAGCGGGCGTCGGGATCAGCCCCGATGCGACCACCGCTGAACTCGAGGGTGCGCGCGGCGCCGACGTCGACGGGGTGCGGGTGCACTCGGTGCGTCTGGCCGGGCTGGTCGCCCACCAGGAGGTGCTGTTCGGTACCCAGGGCGAGACTCTGACCATTCGCCACGACTCCATCGACCGGTCCTCGTTCGCGCCGGGCGTGCTGCTCGGGGTGCGTGAGATCGCCGGGCGGCCCGGTCTGACCGTCGGGCTCGACCCGTTCCTCGATCTGTGAGTAGCTCCGCCGCGCAGCGACCCGACCGGCAGGTTCTGAAAACCGTTGCGGTCGTGGTGTTTCTGGTTGTCGCGCTGCTGTACTACTTCGTCCGGCTCGGCGGCATGGCGATCGCCTTCATCGCCGACGGCGGGTTCGCGGGTATCGCGATCGGCATCGGTATGTTGCTCCTGCCTGTGGTCGGAATCTGGATCCTGTGGGCGACCCTGACCGCGGCCTTCGATCACCAACGGCTGGCTCGGCGCGTCCACGAGGAAGGCCTCGAGGTCGACACCTCTGACCTGCCGCGCCGCCCCTCCGGCCGGATCGAACGCGACGCGGCCGACGCCCTGTTCGCGCAGATCAAGGCCGAATGGGAAGCCGACCCGGACAACTGGCGCTCCTCCTACCGGCTGGCCCGCGCCTACGACTACGCAGGCGACCGCGGCCGCGCCCGCGACACCATGCGCCGCGCGGTGGCACTGGAAAAACTGGAACGCGACCCAGGAGAGTAGCGAGCCCATGCCCCGGTTGCTGATCATCCACCACACCCCGTCGCCACACACCCAGGCGATGTTCGAAGCGGTCCTGGCCGGGGCGAACGACCCCGAGATCGAGGGTGTCGAGGTGGTGCGCCGGGCCGCCTTGGCCGTGACGGCCGTCGACGTGCTCGAAGCCGACGGCTACCTGCTCGGCACCCCGGCCAACCTCGGCTACATGAGCGGCGCCCTCAAACACGCCTTCGACACGATCTACTACCCGTGCCTGGACTCGACCGGCGGGCGCCCCTACGGCCTCTACCTGCACGGGAACGAGGGCACCGAAGGCGCCGAGTCCAGCGTGGAGCGGATCACCACGGGGTTGGGCTGGCAGCGCATCGCCGCGGCGGTGGTGGTTTCTGGGCCGCCGAGCAAGGCCGATCTGGAGGAATGCTGGGAACTCGGTGCGACCATCGCCGCAGGTCTGATGGACTGAGACGGGCCCGCCCCGAATATTGGTGGGCTGACATGCGGGCTCGGGATGCGGTAGAACTCGAGACCGAAGTTGTCTGCGGACTGGCCGCGGTGGGTGTTCGAAGGGGAGTGGTCGGTGAGCGAGTTGCGGACAGTGCGACGGGTCGGTCTGGTGGAGGACCACGAGTCCGTGGCGATCGGGCTCGGCGCCATGCTCGGCCCCGAACCCGACCTGGAACTGGTGGCGGTGGCCGAATCGGTGGCCGGGTTGCTCGCCGAGACCACCGACCTCGACCTCGTCGTCCTCGATCTGCGCCTGCCCGACGGCTCGACGCCCGAGGACAATGTCACCGCGCTGCGTGAGCGCGGGATCGAGGTGCTGGTGTTCACCGGCGCCGACAACGCCTTCCTGGTCCGCTCCGCCGCCAAAGCGGGTGTGCTGGGGGTGCTGCGCAAGTCCGAGAGTGTGGCGACGGTGGTCGAGGGGGTGCGCCGGGCCGCCTCCGGCGAACAGGTGGTGACCACCGACTGGGCCGCCGCCATCGACGGTGATCCGAAACTCTCCGACGTCGGGCTCAGCCCGCGTCAGGAGGAAGTGCTGATGCTGTACGCCTCGGGGGAGAAGGCTTCGCGGGTGGCCCGGCTGACCGGACTGTCGGAACAGACGGTCAACGACTACCTGGGCCGCATCCGGCAGAAATACGCCGACGCGGGACGACCGGCACCCACCAAGACCGATCTGTACAAACGGGCCGTCGAGGACGGGTGGCTGCCCGTGCCGGAAAGGCAGCAGCACACGTGAGTGATCGCGCGGTCGCGACGGCGTCCGCACCGGTCGGCGACGTCGAGTTCTCGCGG
Organism: Nocardia sp. NPDC058705; assembly: GCF_042749305.1. Classification (NCBI taxonomy): domain Bacteria; kingdom Bacillati; phylum Actinomycetota; class Actinomycetes; order Mycobacteriales; family Nocardiaceae; genus Nocardia; species Nocardia sp. NPDC058705. Next base: position 99,907 of record NZ_JBHYRN010000023.1, read on the forward strand.
GCGGCGACCGACCAGATCCTGCGCAGGCTCGGGCTGTGCGTCGGGACCGGCGCGATGATCGTGATGGCGCTGGAACTGCCCTCGGTGCTGGTGCAGCCGGTCGACATGTCGGTGTGGCCGGAACTGCATCTGGTGTCGGCGTATCTGATGTTCGGGGTGCTGGCGATCGTGTCGGCGCGCGGTCCCGTCGACGCGATCCGCCGCACCGCCGCCGCGGCCGCGGTGTGTTATCTCGCCGCGGCCGTGGCGACGCCGCTGGTGTATTCGGTGGTGCATATCGGTTCGTTCGCGTCGTGGCCCTATCGCGGGCTCGCCGTCGGCGTGATGGCCGCCGGGCTCGCGTGGTCGCGACGGGGCGCGGCCGTGTACGGAGCCGTGCTCGCGGTGGCGACCAGCGTGTCGAATACGCTTGTGGTACCGAATAGTTCGATGTGGGCGCTGTTCGGCGACATCACCAGGGCGATCGGAGTGGCCGCGCTGTTCCTGTGGTGCGTGGTGTACGCGCGCGCCGCCGCCGAACGTGTGGACCGGGAAGCGGTCCGGCAGCGCAGTCGCGCGGCGGCCGTCGCGGCGACCTCGGCCCGGGAACGCGAGGGTGCGCGTTTCGCGGCGCTCATCCACGATGCGGTGCTCTCGACACTGCTGGAAGCCTCGCGGGCGCAGCAGTCCTCGTCGGTGTTGCGCAATCAGGCCGCGCGCACCCTCGAACAGCTCGAGCTGTCACGGACCGCGCCCGCGATCGACCACCTCGACGCCGCCGCGACGATCGAATTCCTGCGCGAAGCCGTGCGCGAGGTGGCAGCCGAGATTCCGGTGCAGGTGTCCTCGCGGCGCGCGGCGGACCTGTGCCTGCCGATCGAGGCCGCGCAGGTGCTCGGGGCCGCGCTGTCGGAGGCGGTGCGCAACAGCCTGCGCCATGCCGATGTCGCCGGTCGGACGGTGCGGCGCGGTGTGTCGGTCACCATCGCGACCGGCGGCATCCGCGTGGTGCTCGCCGACGACGGCGCCGGGTTCGACCCGGCCAGGGTGTCGGCCGACCGGATGGGGATCGCGGGCAGCATCCTCGGCCGGATGCGCGCGCTCGCCGGTGGCGCGGCGTTCGTGGAATCCGCGCCGGGCGCGGGAACCGTGGTGACTCTGGTGTGGGGTAGTTGATGGTCGATCGTGATCTGCCGTTCGCGATGCGCGATCTGTTCGGGCTCAGCGACGGCACCGCCTGGCTGTTCGTGGTGATCTTCGAAGCCACCATCGTGATGTATCTGCGGGTGAACTTCGATATCGCCCCGCCCGCGGCCGCAGGCGCGGCGATGATGCTGATGGCCGTGGCGGCGCTGGTGGTACTGGTGTTCCCCGTGGACCCACTGCCGTGGCCCGCCACGACCTTCGTCGCCTGCGCGGGACCGGCGGCGATGGCGCTCACCGTGCCGTGGCTCGAGGACGCGACGGGGTTCTCCCACCAGCTGTGGACCGCCTATCCCACGTCGTATCTGCTGGCGATGCTGGTGTTGCGGGGGCGGATCGGGTCGGCCTGGCTGGGGGTGGCAGCCGCCGCGACGGTGCTGATCACGATGGGCGCGTTCACCAGTTGGCATCCCGAAACCGTGGTGCGCGCGCTGACCCCGGTGGCCACCGTCGGCGCGGTGACGGTGTTCATGTCGATCGTGCGGCCCACCCAGCGATCACTGCGGGAACTGCGCAGCGAGGCCAATCGCCGGGCGGCCACGGAGGCCGCGCTGGCCGCCGCCAATGCCGAGCGCGAACGTCAGTTGGGAGCCCTGGACCGGGTGGCGGGGCCGCTGCTCGCCCGCATCGCCGCTGGCATCGAACTCACCGACGCCGAACGCGAACAGTGCAGGCTCCTGGAAGCGGAACTGCGCGACGGACTTCGGGCGCCACAGCTGGTCACCGATAAACTCAGCGCCGCGGCGCGCGGGGCCCGAGCGCGCGGAGTGGAAGTGACACTGCTCGACGACGGCGGCTTTCGGGGCGTGCCGGAATGGGTGCGCCACAACGTGATCGAGGCCGCGGCGGCCGAACTCGACATGGCCGCTGTGGGATCGGTGACCGTGCGAGTGCTGCCGGTCGGCAGGCGCTGGGTGGCGACCGTGCTGGCCGCCACGCCGTGCGGGGATCGGCGGACCGAGATCGACACCGCGGGCGAGGTCGCCGTCTCCACCTGAGCCCCGATTACTTGTCGGACCCCTGTGTCAGGCTGAGGAAATGCAGCGGATGAATGCGGCCCAAGCTCGTCGAACGGCGCTGGCCGCGCAGGGCTTCGGCAAGCGCAGGCCGACCAACCCGAAGCGTCGGGCGATCCTCGATGTGGTCGCCAGAACCCGTCTGCTGCAAATAGATTCGGTCTCGGCGGTGGTGCGCGCGCACTACGCGCCGGTGTTCAGCCGGATCGGTCCCTATGACCGCAGCCTGCTCGACGGCGCCGCCTGGAGCGACAGCGCCAAGGCGCGGCGCGGGCTGGTGGAGTACTGGGCGCACGAGGCCGCGCTGATCCCCGTCGCCGACTGGCCGTTGATGCGGTGGCGGATGACGGAGTACCAGCACGGTCGCTGGTCGGGGATGCGCAAGGTCGTCGAGCGCAATCCCACGCTGGGCAAGGACATTCTCGATGTGGTGACCGAGGTGGGTGCGGCGAGCGCGGGGGAGATCGAACGTCATCTCGAGCTGGACAAACCGCGGGCGAAGGGGACGTGGTGGAACCTCAGCGATACCAAGATGATCTGTGAGCAGCTCTTCGCCGCGGGCGAGCTGTCCACCGCGCGACGGGTCGGGTTCACCCGGCACTACGACCTCACCGAACGCGTGGTCCCCGCCGATATCCTGGATCGGCGGATCGGCGAGGAGGACGCCGTCCGAGAGCTGATCCGCCGGTCCAGCCGGGCACTCGGCATCGGCACCGAGACCGACCTGCGCGACTACTACCGCCTGGCTCGCAGGCAGAGCGCACCCGCCATCGCCGACCTGGTCGACGCGGGCGAACTACTCCCCGTCGAGGTCGACGGCTGGGACGCGCCCGCCTACCTGCATCCGGAGGCCGCCACCCCGCGCCGGATCACCGGGACCGCGCTGCTGTGCCCGTTCGATCCGCTGATCTTCTTCCGCCCGCGCACCCAGCGGGTCTTCGACTTCCACTACCGGATCGAGATCTACACCCCCGAACCCAAACGGGTGCACGGGTATTACGTGTTCCCGCTGCTCGTGGACGGCAAGCTGGTCGGCCGGGTGGATCTGCGCGCCGAACGCGCCACCGGCCGACTGCTCGCCCCCGGCGCCTTCGCCGAGCCGGGCTACGCGACGGCCGAGACCGCCCAGGCCTTACGCGGGGCGCTGCGCGAAATGGCCGACTGGCTCGAACTCGACGAAGTCGTTATCGGCGAACGTGGCGACCTGGCCCCGCTGCTGTGACTCACCAGCCCTTGCCGCCGTAGCCGCGCATCTGATCCTTCAACGCACCGCTGACGGCCCCGGAGAGCCACGAGTTCAGCGACTGGCCGTTCTGCTGGGCCGCCTCTTCGGCCTTCGACTTCAATTGTTCGACCAAACGAAGGGTCACCCGGCTGATATCGCCGGTCATCTCCTCGAAAGTCTGCGGCTGATCGTCCTCGGGGGGCGTGTTCTTGCGCACGTCGGCGACCGCCTCGGTGCCGTCGAGTCGCACGTGCACGGTGCGGTCGCCGAGCTCGGTGCTGATCTCGGCGGCCAGTTCCGACAGCGCCGACAACAGCACCAGCCGGCTCGAACTCTCCACCGCTGCGGCGAGGGCGGCGGCGGTGGCCTGCGTTTTCTCGTCGCCGAGCGCGGCGGCGGCGATCAGTTCCTCGCGCAACCGCGCGGTGTGAGCATTCAGATCCATGACATCAGTGTGACGTCATATATGACATCACGCAAGGTGAAACATACCCACCGGCAGCCGCTTCGGCCGCTAGGGTGTCGAGGCGCAACCAGGGACCGGGTAGCCTTTCTGACCATGACGAACGGTGAATCGACGCCAACGGAGCTGCGCGCGTCCGGCACGGTCGGTGTCGCGATGGTGACCCCCTTCAGCGCTGCGGGCAAGCTCGACGTCGATGCCGGTGTCGCACTGGCGGCACACCTGGTCGACCGCGGGGTCGACCTGCTGATCATCTCGGGTACCACCGGCGAATCGCCGACCACCACCGAAACCGAGAAGCACGATCTGCTGCGCGCGGTCGTCGACGGTGTCGGTGACCGGGCCACCGTGGTCGCGGGTGCGGGTACTTACGACACCGCGCACTCGATCGAACTGGCGCGTGCCGCGGAGAACGCGGGCGCACACGGTCTGCTCGTCGTGACGCCGTATTACTCGCGGCCCACGCAGGAAGGTCTGATCGCGCATTTCACCGCGGTCGCCGATGCCACTGCGCTGCCGATCACCCTCTACGACATTCCACCGAGGTCGGTGGTGCCTATCGCCATCGACACGATCCGGCGCCTTGCCGAGCATCCCAACATCGTCGCGGTGAAGGATGCCAAGGGCGATCTCGTCTCCGGAGCCGATCTCATCGCGACCACCGATCTGGATTTCTATTCCGGTGACGACGGCTTGAACCTGCCCTGGCTCTCGGTGGGCGCGGTCGGGTTCATCAGCGTCATCGGCCACCTCGTGCCGGAACGCCTGCGCGAGATCCACCAGGCCTACACCGCCGGTGACGTGGCCACCGCGCGTGAGATCAACGCGACACTACTGCCGCTGTACGCGGCCATGACCCGCCTGGGAGGTGTGGCGATGTGTAAGGGAGGACTCCGATTGCTCGGTATCGACGTAGGTGAGCCTCGTTTGCCCCAGCTCATGCCGACGCAGGCACAACTGGAGGAACTGATGCTCGATCTGCAAGCCGCGGGGGTACTGGCATGACCGAACCCGTAGCTCGTAAGCCCCGTCGTCGTGCGGCATCGCGTGCCGCCGGCGCGCCCGAGCCGACACCTGTGGAGACTGTGCAGGCCGCGGTGAACAAGGTGGTACCGCCTGCCGCGAAGGAACCGGCGATCGCCGAACCGATCGCCGTGGTCGCCGCCGAGGCGAACCTGGCCGGTGCCGCCGAAGTGGGCACCGACCTGCAGAGCGTCGCCGAGGAGCGCGTGGTCGAGAAGAAGACCGCGCCGCGTCGCGCCAGGACCAAGCCGGCCACCGAGGCCAAGGCCAAGACCGAACCCAAGAGCAAGCCCGCCGCCGAGCAGTCCCGTGGTGGCGGTCGTGGCAGGCAGGGCGGCGGTCGCGGACGCGGCGCCGCACCGGTCGCCGAGCCGCGCGAGAAGGCCGCCCACGACAAGCTGGGCCCGCCGCCGAAGCTGCCCAAGAACGGCCTTCGCCTGTTCGCTCTCGGCGGTATCGGCGAAATCGGCCGCAACATGACCGTCTTCGAATACGGCGGCAAGCTGCTGATCGTCGACTGCGGTGTGCTGTTCCCCGAGGACCAGCAGCCCGGCGTGGACCTGATCCTGCCGGACTTCGGGCCGATCGAGGACCGGATGGCCGACGTCGAGGCCATCGTGCTCACCCACGGCCACGAGGACCACATCGGTGCCGTGCCGTTCCTGCTGCGTCTGCGCCCCGACATCCCGGTGATCGGCGCCAAGTTCACCCTCGCCCTGGTCGCGGCCAAGGCGCGCGAGCACCGCTTGCAGCCCAAGCTGCGCGAGGTCGCCGAGGGCGAGACCACCGTGCACGGCCCGTTCGAGCTCGAGTACTTCGCGGTCAACCACTCGATCCCCGACGCGCTCGCGGTCGCCATCCGCACCCCCGCGGGCGTGGTGCTGCACACCGGTGACATCAAGCTCGACCAGCTGCCCCTCGACGGTCGCCTCACCGACCTGGCCGGATTCTCCCGCCTGGGCGACGAGGGCGTCGATCTGTTCCTGGTCGACTCCACCAACGCCGAGGTCCCCGGCTTCGTCACCCCCGAGCGCGAGATCGGTGGGGTGCTCGACAATGTGATCGGCAAGGCCACCAACCGCGTCATCGTGGCCTCGTTCGCCAGCCACGTGCACCGCATCCAGCAGGTCGTCGACGTCGCACAGAAGTACAACCGCAAGGTCTGCTTCGTCGGCCGCTCGATGGTCCGCAACATGGAGATCGCGCAGGACCTGGGATACCTGACGGTTCCCGACAATGTCGTGGTCACCCTGGATCAGGCCGCGAACCTGCCCGGCAACCGCCTGGTGCTCATCTCCACCGGTTCGCAGGGCGAGCCGCTGTCGGCGCTGTCGCGGATGGCGCGCGGCGAGCACCGCCAGATCAACATCCGCGCCGACGACCTGGTCGTCCTGGCGTCCTCGCTGATCCCCGGTAACGAGAACTCGGTGTTCGCCGTGGTCAACGGCCTGGCCCGGCTCGGCGCGACCGTGATCACCCAGCAGAACGCGAAGGTGCACGTCTCCGGACACGCCTCCGCCGGTGAGCTGCTGTACCTGTACAACGCGGTGCGCCCGACCAACGCCATGCCCGTGCACGGCGAATGGCGCCACCTGCGTGCCAACGCCGCACTGGCGATCGCGACCGGTGTGCCCGAGGAGCGGGTCATGCTGGCCGAGGACGGCGTGGTGGTCGACCTGGTCGACGGCATCGCCTCCATCGTCGGCCGCGTGCCGGTCGGGCACGTCTACGTCGACGGCCTCTCGGTCGGTGACGTCGGCGAATCGACCCTGTCGGACCGTCTGGTGCTCGGCGAGGGTGGTTTCATCTCGATCACCATCGTCATCGACTCGACCACCGGCAAGACGGTGAGCACGCCCGAGCTCAACGGGCGCGGCTTCTCCGACGACCGCAACGCGCTCGACGGCGCCAACGAACTGGTCGAGGCGGAGCTGCTGCGTCTTGCCGGTGAGGGCATCACCGACACCCACCGCATCGCCCAGGGCGTGCGCCGGGTGGTGGGTCGCTGGGTCGCCGATGTCTACCGTCGTCGCCCGATGATCGTGCCGACGGTCGTCGCCGTCTGATCTGGTGTTGAACGCGAAAACCGCTGGGTGACAATGTCGCCCAGCGGTTTTCGTTTGTCTCGGGTCAGGCCTGGCAGGCCGCGGAGTCGAGCTTGGCCGACTTCACGATGTTGCACGCGAACACGTGCGAGACCTTCCAGGTGTCGTCCTCGGCGACGAAGTCGACGAAGGCGTCCTTGACCGGGGCACCGTCGATGGTGACATCGGCGTTGGCCTTGAGCTTGCCGTCGGCCGGGTCGCCGACGGTGGTGATGGCGACCTTCACGTTGTTCTGCTTGGCCGCCTCGACGAACTTGTCGACCAGCATCGGATCCTGGTCGGCGTCCTCGATGTAGGTCTTCTTCTCGTCACCGGTGAGCTGACCGGCCATGGCCTTGTTCAGCCGGGCGTTGAGCTCGTCGGCGGTGGGCTTGGGCAGGTTGGGCACCGTGGTGGCCGCGGGCTCGCCGCCCTCCTCCTTGCCCGACTTGGCGTCGCCCGATTCGAAGGCGCCACCCTTGCTGGTGGTCGTTCCCGCGCTCGTGTTGGACGAGCTGTCGCTGGAACTGCACGCGCTGAGGCCGAGCGCCGCGACGATCGCGACGAGGGCGGCAGCGGTTTTCACTGGACGGTTGTTCACTACAACTCCCATGATCATGGTCGAGACAGGTCGGGCTAGAGCTGGTAGCCGCTGGTGCAGTTCCAGTGCTTGATGTAGGCGTTGCCCGGATTGTTGTTCAGCGCTTCGCGTTTGGCGCCGCCGATCGTCGGCGCGGAGCCGTAGCTCCACCAGCCGCGCGAGATCGCGATGGCGCCACAGCCGTTGCGGTAGGACACCTTCACATCGCATCCGCCGCCGCCACCGCCGCGCAGGCAGGCCGACATGGCGCCCGCCTCGGCGTCGGCGTAGCTGCCGTAATCAGTGGCGTATCCGTAGACCCCCGGTTTGACCGACACCGCGATGGCGCCGTAGTTGCCCGACTGCGCCTGGGCCGGTGCGATGTGCCCCGCGAACACTGCGAGTGTGGCGGCACCCAGCACGGCCGCGCTGGTGAGCATTCTCTTCACTTGTGGATTCCCCTTCTAGAGCACGGGTCGACGACCCGATAGAGCGCTGTCAAAGTACCGAGCGGTGTGGTCGTAGCGCCAGCCGTGCAGGCTTCCTCGGGGTCGAAAGAGAGGAATTCGGCAAGGATTCCGTAAGTTCGGGCCGATGAAACGCGGTTCCCGGCGAGATTTCCCCGCGCTGACCGGGGCGCCGCGACCTGCGCATCCGCCTCGGATCGGCGCGGCGGGCGGGGTGGGACCAGTGTTGCGGATGGTCTCGGAGGTGCTCGAGCGGCTAGCCTGAGGTCATGGCAGGTAAGTCCCGCAGCACCACGACCTCTCGTGCGCGGGCGGGATCGACCAGGGGGCGCACGTCTGCGGCGCGGTCTCGTTCGGCGACACCGCGCGCGACACCAGCCCCGCGTGGGCGTACCACGCCCGCTCGCAGGCCGGTCAAACGCGCGTCCAACACCGCGCCGCTGGTCGTGATCAGGCGCGGTATCGGGAGCGGCTGGACCATGCTGGCGCGCGGTGTCGGGGCCACCACCCGCACGCTGAGCCGGGCCGGGGATCTCGACCACGGGCACCGTCGCGACGGAATCGGGTTGGCGCTCATCGCCTTGAGCGTGATCATCGCCGCGGCGATGTGGCTCTCTGCGGGTGGGCCGGTCGGCCGGTTCCTCGAGGATGTGGTGCGGGCGATCGCTGGTTCAGCGGCGGTGCTGGCACCGATTCTGCTGGTCGCACTCGCGGTGGTGCTGATGCGCACTGAACCGCACCCGGAGATCCGGCCGCGGTTGGTCCTTGGTGGGCTGCTCGTCGTGCTCCCCGCACTCGGGGTGTGGCATCTGGCGGCAGGTTCCCCGACCGACGCGGACGGTCGCGCCACCGCGGCGGGTGCGCTGGGATACGCGATCGGTGGACCGCTCGGGCAGGGGCTCACGCCATGGCTGGCGCTGCCGATTCTGTTGTTGGCCATGATGTTCGGTGTGTTGCTGCTCACCGGCACCACCGTGCGCGAGGTGCCGACCAGGCTGCGCGAATACTTCGGCCTCGGCGAATATGCCGACGACTCCGACCCTTACGACCCGGCCAACTACGACGCCGACGGATTCCCGGTGCACCGCAACCGAACCCGTCGCGGCAGCCGCGACCCCGAGGGCCTTTTCGCGCCCGACGAGTTCGGCGGATCCGAGGCGGCAGGCGAACCGCCGCTGCGCGATGCCAAACCGATCGAGGAACCCGGAGCGGTCGCGCCGAAACCGGCAGCACCCGCGCCGAAACCGGCGCGCAAACGGCCCGCGGTCACGCCGGTCGACCAGACCCCGCCGCCCCCGCCGGAACCGGAGTTCGTCACCGACCGCGTCGTCGACGGCGACTACACGCTGCCCCCGCTGACCCTGCTGCTCGACGGTGACCCGCCGAAGAAGCGTTCGGCGGCCAACGAATCGATGATCGAGGCGATCACCGAGGTGCTGGTGCAGTTCAAGATCGATGCCGCCGTGACCGGGTTCGTGCGCGGCCCGACGGTCACCCGGTACGAGGTGGAACTGGGCCCCGGCGTCAAGGTCGAGAAGATCACCGCGCTGGCCCGCAACCTCGCCTACGCCGTCGCCACCGAGAATGTGCGCCTGCTCGCGCCCATCCCCGGTAAATCGGCCGTTGGCATCGAAGTGCCCAATGCCGACCGCGAATTGGTGCGCCTGGCCGACGTCCTCAAGTCGCCGCACACCCGCAACGACCACCATCCCCTGGTGATCGGCCTCGGCAAGAACATCGAGGGCGAGTTCGTCTCGGCGAACCTGGCCAAGATGCCGCACCTGCTCGTGGCCGGTTCCACCGGTTCGGGTAAGTCGAGTTTCGTGAACTCGATGCTGATCTCGCTGCTGCACCGGGCCACCCCCGAAGAGGTCAGGATGATCCTGATCGACCCGAAGATGGTAGAGCTCACCCCCTACGAGGGCATTCCGCACCTGATCACGCCCATCATCACCCAGCCCAAGAAGGCCGCCGCCGCGCTGGCCTGGCTGGTGGAGGAAATGGAACAGCGCTACCAGGACATGCAGGCCAACAAGGTCCGCCACATCGACGATTTCAACAAGAACGTCCGCTCGGGCAAGATCACCGCCCCGCTGGGTAGTGAACGTGTCTACCGGCCGTATCCGTACATCCTGGCCATCGTCGACGAGCTCGCCGACCTGATGATGACCGCCCCGCGCGACGTCGAGGACGCGATCGTGCGGATCACCCAGAAGGCGCGCGCCGCCGGTATCCACCTCGTGCTGGCCACCCAGCGCCCCTCGGTGGACGTGGTGACCGGCCTGATCAAGACCAATGTGCCCTCGCGACTGGCGTTCGCCACCTCCTCGCTCACCGATTCCCGGGTCATCCTGGATCAGCCGGGCGCGGAGAAACTGATCGGCATGGGCGACGGGCTGTTCCTGCCGATGGGCCAGGGCAAGCCGACCCGTCTGCAGGGTGCGTTCATCTCCGACGAGGAGATCCAGGCGGTCGTCGAGTTCAGCAAGACCCAGGCCGAACCCGAGTACCAGGAGGGCGTCACGGCCGCCAAGGCCGGTGAGGTCAAGGACGTCGACCCCGATATCGGTGACGACATGGACGTGCTGCTGCAGGCCGTCGAACTGGTGGTCACCTCACAGTTCGGGTCCACCTCCATGCTGCAACGCAAGCTGCGCGTCGGCTTCGCCAAGGCGGGCCGCCTGATGGACCTGATGGAAACACGCGGTGTGGTCGGTCCCAGCGAGGGCTCCAAGGCACGCGACGTGCTGATCAAGCCCGACGAATTGGACGGGTTGCTGTGGTCGATCCGTGGCGGCGATCCCGGGGCGTCCGAGGACGAGTAACGCCGTTCCCGGTTTGCTCTGACCGTGCCGGAAGCAGGCGGCGACGAACGAGGAGGGACCTGGCACGGCTCGTGGTCGGGAACGGCCCTGGTCGGGCGGGGATCGCCTGTCAGGCGGTGAAGCAGGCGCGCGCGAGGCGGGTAGCCGACTTCATGGCACCGGGGCTGAGCCGGTGCATCGCGGTGGGGCGCTGGATCTGCGCGGTGGATTCGTACACGGCTCGCTCCTCTCGGGGCGGTAGTCGGGGTATGCGGTGACGGTAGCAGCGGTGATGAACCGGGCGACAGTGCTTTTCCGTGCGCGCGGCGGGTACGTTGGTCGCCGATGTGTGTGAAATCATTGCGAGCAAGCGTTCCGCAAAGGCGACTGAAACGGACAATTCGGGCATGATGGACGACATGAACTTCATCGATCGGACCACCATATGCAGGTGACCACGCTCGAGTGGGTGATCACCGGACTGGTGATCCTCGGCCTGTTCGTCTTCGACTTCTTCGCCCACGTGCGCACCCCGCACGAGCCCACCTTCAAGGAATCGGGCATCTGGTCGGCCGTCTACATCAGCCTGGCGCTGCTGTTCGGCCTGTTCGTCGCCTGGAAATGGGGCGGCACCTTCGCGGGGGAGTACTACGCGGGTTTCGTCACCGAGAAAGCGCTCTCGGTCGACAACCTGTTCATCTTCCTCATCATCATGAGCACCTTCGCCGTGCCACGGATCTACCAGCAGAAGGTGCTGCTGATCGGCATCGTGCTGGCGCTGGTGATGCGCGGTGTGTTCATCGCGATCGGCGCGGCCGCGATCAGCGCCTACAGCTGGGTGTTCTACCTGTTCGGCGCGTTCCTGATCTACACCGCGATCAAGCTGCTGCGCGAGAGCGGGCACGAGGCCGAGCACGAGGAGAAGCGCGACAGCTACATCGTCTCGCTGGCCAAGCGGATTCTGCCCACCACCGACGAGTACGACGGCGACAAGCTCATCACCCGGATCAACGGCAAACGTGTGGTGACCCCGTTGCTGCTCGCGCTGCTGGCGATCGGTTTCGCCGACCTGCTGTTCGCGCTGGACTCGATTCCGGCGATCTACGGCCTCACCGAGCAGCCGTATCTGGTGTTCACCGCCAACGCCTTCGCGCTGATGGGTCTGCGTCAGCTGTACTTCCTCATCGGCGGGCTGCTCGATCGCCTGGTGTACCTGTCCTACGGGTTGGCCGCGATTCTGGCGTTCATCGGCGTCAAGCTGGTGCTGCACGCGCTGCACGAGAACACGCTGTCGTTCATCAACGGCGGTGAGCACGTGAACGTTCCGGAGATCTCCACGGCGCTCTCGCTTAGCGTGATCATCGGCATTCTGGTCATCGCGACGGTGGCGAGCCTGCTGCGCACCAGACACACCGACAAGGCCTGACATACACGACACTGCCCGCAACCGCAGAGGTTGCGGGCAGTGCTGTGTCCGGGGTCGGTTATTCGGCGAAGGCGCCCATCACCGGCAGCCACTCGACCACACGCACGGCCTCGATCAGACCCAGTCTCGCGAACGGGTCGTTGCTCAGCAGTTCGGTCAACGACGACGCGTCCTCGTGGCGGAACAAGAGAAGCGCGCCCGAACCGTCCGGGTACGGGCCGCTGCTGAGCACGGTGCCCGCGTCGACGAGGGCGTTCAACCAGGCGCGGTGCTCCGGGCGGTTGGTCGCGCGGTCGGCCGCGGTGGCATCCGTATAGGTGTAGTGGACAGCGAAGATCGGCACAGTCGATCACTTTCTGACGAGGGATTTTCTACAGGGTGAGCAGCATGCGGGTGTTGCCGAGGGTGTTGGGTTTGACGAAGCTGAGGTCGAGGAATTCGGCGACACCGGTGTCGTAGGAGCGGCACATCTCCGCGTACACCTCGGCGGTGACGGGTGTGCCGTCGATCTCGACGAACCCGTGCCTGCCGAAGAAGTCCACCTCGAACGTGAGCACGAACACACGTTGCAACTGCAGCTCGCGGGCGACGGTCACCAGGTGCTCGACCACCGCGCCGCCGACTCCGCGACCCTTCACGACGGGATCGACTGCGACAGTGCGTACTTCGCCCAGATCGGCCCACAACACGTGCAACGCGCCGCAGCCCACGACCTGCCCGTCGAGCTCGGCAACCCAGAATTCCTGGACCGATTCGTACAGCGTGACCAGGTTCTTCTCCAGCAGGATGCGGCCCGCGTACTCGTCGACCAGGCGCTTGATCTCGGGGACATCGGAGGTTCGCGCTCGTCGCACGACCACGCCGGTTGCAGGCGCCACAGGGGGCGCGACAGTATGCGCGTCGCTGGTCGGACCGCTCAAGGGTCCCCGTGAGGTCATGGGTGCACAGTAGTCGGCCGGGTTACCGATAGTCTGAACGTGTGCCGCACATCCTGTCCGTCCGCTCTTCGCATCGCGCCGGGCCCCACGACCGGACCGCGCGGCATGAATCGTGCGAGCAAACTACTCGCGAAACCGTTGGATTTCGGCGCATCGCCGGTGAGTGCCGAGAGGGCGGGGCATGAGCGTGCGACCCGAAGAAATTGATCGTGGGTCGAGTGCTGCTGCGACACCGCTGCACGGGAGCCCGGAGAACCAGGTTCCCCTGCTCAATATCGCGAACATCCTGACGATCGCGCGGATCGTGCTGGTGCCGCTGTTCGTGCTCGCTCTGTTCGCCGAAGGCGGGCACGACACACGCTGGCGGGTCATCGCCGCGGCGGTCTTCGGCCTGGCCGCGATCACCGATCGCTTCGACGGGCAACTGGCCCGCAAATACGGACTTGTCACCGATTTCGGGAAGCTTCTCGACCCCATCGCGGACAAGGCGCTGATCGGGGCCGCGCTGATCGGGCTCTCGGTTCTCGGCGATCTCCCCTGGTGGATCACCCTGGTCATCTGCGGCCGAGAAATCGGCATCACGCTGCTGCGACTGGTGGTCGTGCGGCGCGGGGTGATCCCGGCGGGACGGGGCGGCAAGCTCAAGACGCTGGTCCAGTCGTTCGCGATCGCGCTGCTGGTGCTGCCGCTCTCGGGCGCCTTCGCCACCGCGGGCATGTGGTTGATGTATCTGGCCGTGGCGCTGACGGTGATCACCGGGCTGGACTACGTGGGGCAGGCGGCCCGAGTGTGGCTGGCGGGTGGACGGGCGCGCTCGTGACCGACCCGCTGGTCGACGGTGCGCCGGTCGCCGAACTGGTCAGGGCCCTGAACACGGCCGGTCAGACCGTCGCCACGGCCGAATCGCTCACCGCTGGTCTGCTGGCTGCCACCGTGGCCGGAGTTCCCGGTGCCAGCGCGGTACTGCGGGGCGGATTGATCGTCTACGCCACCGACCTCAAGAGCAGGCTGGCCTGCGTGGACGACGACCTGCTCCGCACCGACGGGCCGGTCGCCCCCTCGACCGCCGAACAGCTCGCGGTGGGGGCCCGACAGCAGTGCGCCGCGGACTGGGGTGTCGGATTGACCGGGGTCGCCGGACCCGATTCCCAGGACGGGCATCCCGTCGGCACGGTATACCTCGGGTTGGCCGGTCCACAGCACAGCGAAGTGGTCCGGTTGAAACTGCACGGAGACCGGTGGACGATCAGACTCGGTGCGGTGCACAGTGCGGTGCGGGAGTTGCTGCGCTGTGTAAGTGTGTGAAGTAGCCCGGTTCGGGAACCACCGGTCCATGCTCGACGTTGTGCCAGAAAGAGGTGAGCACCGCTACGGCGGTGACACGAGGTGGAGGAGAACGAGATGACGCTGCTGCGGGAGGCAATCGGGGACAGTCTGCGGCGTGCGCGTCTCGCCCAGCATCGAACGCTGCGCGAGGTGTCGACCTCGGCGCGCGTGAGCCTCGGCTATCTGTCGGAAGTGGAGCGCGGCCGCAAGGAAGCCTCCAGTGAACTGCTCGCCAGCATCTGCGAGGCGCTCGACGTGCCGCTGTCGCGCGTGCTGTGGGATGTGAGCACCCTGATGGCGGGCGCCGACGGCTCCGCGCCGCGCGAACCCGCGCTGACCGGCCCCGCCGTCGAGCGCGAACCCACCACGGACGAGCCTGCCGAACCCGCCGCGGGCGAGGCCACCGCCTCCGCCGAGCACGGCCCGCGGATCGGTATCGCCGAAGACACTCGCATCGTCATCCCGGCCCCGAGGGCCGAGATGCTGGTACTGGTGAAGGGAATGTGACACGGCGAACCCCGCTCGAGCCGGGCGAGACGCTGCACGCCGCTGGTGAGAACGGATAGATTCTCCTCAGGCGTCGATCGGTCCGGCCACTGTCGGTCCGGGTGCCGCATGGTGAAGGATAAGCACGTATCTGGTGCGTGACGGTCGCGTACCACCAGTCGCACGAGCGACGCACAGATGGAGGCGGGATCAATCGATGGCTAATCCGTTCGTGAAGGCCTGGAAGTACATGATGGCCCTCTTCGACTCCAAGATCGAAGAGCATGCGGATCCGAAGGTCCAGATTCAGCAGGCTATCGAGGAGGCGCAGCGCCAGCATCAGGCGCTGTCGCAGCAGGCGGCATCGGTGATCGGTAACCAGCGTCAGCTGGAGATGAAGCTGAACCGTCAGCTCGACGAGGTCGAGAAGCTCAATGCCAACGCCCGTCAGGCCGTCACGCTGGCCGATCAGGCGCAGGCGGCGGGCGACACCGAGAAGGCGATCCAGTACACCAACGCCGCCGAGGCGTTCGCCGCCCAGCTGGTCACCGCCGAGCAGTCGGTGGAAGACCTGAAGGTGTTGCACGATCAGTCCCTGCAGGCCGCCGCACAGGCCAAGAAGGCGGTCGAGCAGAACGCGATGATGCTGCAGCAGAAGGTCGCCGAGCGCACCAAACTGCTCAGCCAGCTCGAGCAGGCCAAGATGCAGGAGCAGGTCTCGGCCTCGCTGCAGCAGATGGACTCCACCCTGTCCGCGCCGGGCTCCACGCCCAGCCTGGACGCCGTGCGCGACAAGATCGAACGTCGCTACGCGAACGCACTCGGTTCGGCCGAGCTGGCGCAGAACACGGTGCAGGGTCGCATGATGGAGGTGCAGCAGGCCAGCGTCCAGATGGCCGGGCACAGCAAGCTCGAGCAGATCCGCGCCTCCATGCGTGGTGACGCGTTGCCCACCGGCAACACCAACTCGGCGATCAACCCGGCGCAGCCCCAGGCCGCACCGGCGCCGAACATCAACAAAGGCCAAGCGCAGTAATATTGGAGCGCTGGCGCGCTCGAGTTCGCGGCCCCTTGTGTCCCCGGGCGTCACCTACCCCGCATGGATCTACGAGGCCACCGGCCAGGGC
>NZ_JBHYRN010000024.1:0-108730 GCF_042749305.1 Nocardia sp. NPDC058705
CCGTTGCTGGAGGCTTCGCCTCGGACGCAACGGCGGCTAACTCGCGGCCGGGCCGCTACGCCGCTGCGCGGCGGACCCTCCCTAGGGGTCGGGTGTGCGGGGCTGGGAGTGCGGTCATGGCGGAACCGGGGTGTGCGGCGCGCGGTGTGGTTGGGTGTGCGGGCATGGCGGAACTGGGGTGTGGGGCGCGCGGTGTGGTTGGGTGTGCGGGCATGGCGGAACAGGGGTTCGGCTATGCGCCGGGGCCTACGTTTTTGCTGTTGCGGGTGCGTAGGGCGTGGACGTAGTCCTCTGGGGCGCCTGCTTTTTCGGCTGCGTCGGCGATGACGCCGATGTAGCGGGCCGAGGGGAGGCCGCCTTCGTAGGCGTCCAGGACGTACAGCCAGGCGAGGCGGGACTCGCCTTGGGTGCCGGTGACTCGGATTCGGATCTTCTTGTGGATGCCGAAGTCGGAGCCCTCCCAGCGGTCGAGGAGGTCCTCGTCCTCGGGGGAGACGTCGTAGAGCACGACGAACACCCGGGAGCCGGGATCCTCTACGACGGTGGCGAGCGGCCCTTCCCAGCCGATGTCGTCACCGGCGAAGGTCAGGCGCCAACCCTCCAGCCACCCGGTCCCGGACATGGGCGAATGCGGGCAGCGTTCCAGCATCTGCGTCGAGTCCATGTTGGACCCGTAGGCGGCATAGATCGGCACCATGGAACTGTAGCCAATAACCCCGGCGGTTTTCCTGTCTCCCACCCAGATCGGCTGTCCGTCACACTCCCCGGCGCCAGATGACGTGGCACAGAACACGCGCACTGTTGTTCACCGAGCCGACCCGGCAACGTCACAGCGCACCTGAAATGATGGCCTCGACAAGCACGGACGCGCCCTCACAAGGGGCAGTTCGATCAGGCGAGCACAAGGAGCGTGACTGGTGGCACGGATTGCGATCATCGGCGGTGGACCGGCCGGATACGAGGCGGCACTGGTAGCCGCCCAGCACGGGGCCACGGTGACCCTGGTGGACGCGGACGGCATCGGCGGTGCCTGTGTGCTGTGGGATTGCGTGCCGTCGAAAACCTTCATCGCCTCGACGGGCCTGCGCACCGATCTGCGCCGCGCCCGCGACCTCGGCATCAACATCGATGCCGATCAGGCCAAGGTGCATCTGCCCGAG
The DNA here is from genome assembly GCF_042749305.1 of Nocardia sp. NPDC058705. NCBI lineage: Bacteria > Bacillati > Actinomycetota > Actinomycetes > Mycobacteriales > Nocardiaceae > Nocardia > Nocardia sp. NPDC058705. The sequence goes on from NZ_JBHYRN010000024.1 coordinate 1,161, forward strand.
GTGAACGCGCGTGTCAAGGCGCTCGCGCTGGCGCAGTCCTCCGATATCCGCACCAAGCTGCAGGCCGCGGGCGTGCAACTCCTGCCGGGCTATGGCGAATTGGTCGGGCCCGCACCGGGTTTGGCGCATCGTGTGCGCGCGAACCTGGTCGACGGCAGTTCCGAGGAGTTCGAAGCCGAGGTCGTGCTGATCGCGACCGGCGCGAGCCCGCGCGTGCTCCCCGGCGCCGAGCCCGACGGTGAGCGCATCCTGAACTGGCGTCAGCTCTACGACCTCGAGGAGCTGCCCGAGACGCTGGTCGTGGTCGGATCCGGTGTCACCGGTGCCGAATTCGTGTCCGCCTACACCGAGATGGGCGTGCGGGTGAAGCTCGTCTCGAGCCGTGATCGCGTGCTGCCAGGCGAAGACGCCGACGCGGCCCTCGTGCTCGAGGAAGCGCTGGCCGAACGCGGCGTCGAACTGGTCAAGCACGCGCGCGCCGACGCCGTGGAGCGCACCGCCGACGGCATCGTGGTGAAGCTGTCCGACGGCCGCACCGTCACCGGAACGCATGCGCTGATGACCGTCGGTTCCACCCCGAACACCCAGAATCTCGGCCTCGACCGGGTCGGTATCGAACTCGATCGCGGCGGATACCTTCGCGTGGACCGGGTTTCGCGCACCTCGGTGCCCGGCATCTACGCCGCGGGCGACTGCACCGGCCTGTTGCCGCTGGCCTCGGTGGCCGCCATGCAGGGCCGGATCGCGATGTACCACGCGCTCGGTGAGGGCGTGAGCCCGATTCGGTTGAAGACGGTGGCCTCCGCGGTGTTCACCCGTCCGGAGATCGCGACGGTCGGGGTCAGCCAGAACGCCATCGACGACGGTGAGGTCCCCGCGCGCACAGTCATGTTGCCGCTCAACACCAATCCGCGCGCGAAGATGTCGGGGCTGCGGCGCGGCTTCGTCAAGATCTTCTGCCGTCCGGCGACCGGTGTGGTGATCGGCGGGGTGGTGGTCGCCCCGATCGCCTCGGAGCTGATCCTGCCGATCGCGCTGGCGGTGCAGAACAATCTGACGGTCACCGACCTCGCGCAGACCTTCTCGGTGTATCCCTCGCTCACCGGTTCGCTCACCGAAGCCGGGCGTTTGCTGATGCGCCACGACGATCTGGACTGAGTCGCGACACGCCAGATGTGAAACGAATCACAGGGCTTACGGGTTTCGAATTGTGTTGGTCGACAACGTCGCTCGTCGATTTCCGGCGACCGTCACGCCAGGTGTTTGCGCAGGCGGGACCAAGGGAACACGAAAGCTACTGCTGCGTTGCCTGTCCCGCGCTCATGTGGTTGACTCACCGCCGAGGCGTGATCGAATGCGATCACGTGGTGGAGCAGTGGGGGATTCCCTCCGGGAAAGGGATTACGAAAAGTGAAGCATCGTAAGCCGAGTCGGGCGCAGCGAGCGATGGCAAGCACGTCGTTGCCGTTGGCTGCCGCAGCAGCAGTCGCGACCCTCCTAGCGGCACCGGCAGGCGCGGTCCCCAGCGACCAGCCGACCACGCCCGCTACTCCGGCTCCTGCGCAGCCGGGTCAGCCTTCGGGTGAAGTGGAAACCCCGGAAACCCCGGAGAGCGTCAAGCCGGGCGAGACCAAGCCGACGCCGGCCCAGCCGGGTGTCACCAGCCCCGCGCCGGGTCAGCCGGAGCAGGCCACCCCCGCCAAGCCGACGCCGAGCCAGCCGGGCGTCACCAAGCCCCGTACCGCGCCGCTGCCGGTGCCGGGCCAGGCCCAGCCCGCGGTTGCGCCGGAGCGCGAGGGCGTCACGTCGGACCAGCCGGGCACCACCAAGCCCGAGACGGGCACGACGCCGAGCCAGCCCGGCACGACGCCGAGCCAGCCGGGCAGCACACCGGGCCAGCAGCAGACGCAGCCCAGCGTGCCGTCCGGTCAGGGCGCCGGTACCGATACCGAGGTCGAGTCCCCGGACACCCTCATCCAGGAGCCGAAGGAACCGGCCTGGCAGGCCCCTCGCCTGGAGAACGCGCCTGCCGCGCCCGTCGTCGAGATGGAAGGCCCGCACCAGGAAGTCGGCGCCACCATCGACGGTGCGGGCATCCTGGCCAACACCCATCACTACAACAACGCGTCGGGCTACGTCGGCACCGTCGGCTACCGGACGCCCGGTGGCGGTTTCGGTGACGCCGGTGTGTCGGTCGAGTACATCGGCGCGAACGAGGTCAAGGTCACCACCTTCACCGGTGGCGACGGCCGTGCCGACAACACCACGGTGACCGTGCTCGACACCACGCAGGCCAACCTGGCCAAGGCCGCGGTGGAGAACTGGATCAAGGCGCAGCCGGGTGGCACCGCCGCGCTCGAGCAGGCCGCGAAGGCTACACTGCCCGTGCCGGGGGAGCTGCTTCAGACGGTGAACGTCATGGGTGTGAACACCCAGTGGGGTGGCTCGCTCCAGTACTGACACGCAGTACGTCGTGTGGGGCGGTCGCCTTCGACCGCCCCACACGTGTGTCCTGGGGAAAGGATTGGACTTGGGCACCGAGGGCGACGACAACGAACGCGGCGAGCGACGACCTGCCGCGGGATTCGGTCCTCCCGTAAGCGATTTCGGGCCGCCGATCGACGACGCCGGTTTCGGTGGGCCCGTTCCCGCCACGCCGCCGCCCCCGCCGTCCGGGGTTCCCGAACGAGGTTGGCGACCGGCTGGTCCGCCTGCCCCCGCGCCGGGTCCGTTCGGTCCGCCTGCCGGTGCGCCCGGTCCTTTCGGTGCGCCCGTTGCCGGACAGCCGCCTGTTGCTCCGCCCCCTGGCGGTCCGTTCGGCGGATCGGTGCCGTCGGGTCCCGCTGTCGGGCCTTCGACTCCTCCTCTGGTGCCTGGTCAAGCGCCGCCTCGGCTGCCCGATGGGCGTCGTTCCGCACCCACCTCCGTTTTCGGCGACGCCGTGGCGACGCCGCCGCCCGTGGTGCCCGGTCCGCGTGACGCCGCCCCGTTCGGTGGCCCCACCCCCGGTGGTCCGCCTGCTGCCGACCCGACCGTGCGTTTCGGTGCCGAGCCGCCGCGCAGCGAGGGCTCGGTCTTCGGCGATTCCGTGCCGGTCACGTCGGGCCGCGAGCTCACCGAGGTGATCCGGCGCGGTCGTCCCGGTTCGAAAGACCCTGCGCCGCAGGCGAAGTCGCCCGATGTCAAGCCCGCGCCGGAGGTGGAACGTCCGCCCGAAGGTTCCCGCACTCCGCTTCGACCCGAGCCGCCGAGGTCCGTGGGGGAAAAGTGGTGGGACGTCTCCGACGACGACGAGATCCCGAAGCCGCCCGCCGAGCCCGGCCTGTCCTGGGCCGACGATCCGATCGCACGCCGCCTCGCGCCGAAGAATCCGGTCACCCCCGCGCCGGCGGAGAAGGAACCCGACAACAAACGCCTGCGCTGGATCATCGGCGGTGTGGCCGCGGCGGTCCTGCTCGTGGTGGCACTGGTCGTGACGATCGGCCTGGTCAAGCGTGGCGGCGGTGCCGACCCCGGCGTGACCGCCGCACCCGTCCCCTCGGTCGCCGTCGGCACCGAATGCCAGTCTGTCGCAGAACAGTCCGTCACCGTCGGCAAGGGCCCCGGCGACACCACCACCGGCGCCAGAGCCATCCTCGGCTTCCAGTACGCCTTCTATACCGAGCGATCCGGTGCGAAGGTGCGCACGTTCGTCGCGCCCGACGCCGACAGCAACATCTCGCCTGCCGAGGAGATCCAGCAGGCGATCGACGGCCAGATCCCCGCCGGCACCACCCACTGCGTGAAAATGCGCGAAACCACGGTGGGCCGCTATGACGTGGAACTGCGAGAAATGCACCCCGACGGCTCTGAGGTGGTCTACAAGCAGGAAATCATCACCACCAACACCGACGGAAAGTGGCAGGTCAAGTCGATCACCGCTCGGTAGTATCTCATTGTATGAGACCACAATTTCACATTCTGGCGGACGCTGTGCAATCGTAGGATGATTGCTTCCCTTGGCGTCCCCGGAGGTTCCCATGTCGCTGACCACCCCCGCACTGGCGGCCAAGCTCGCAGGCCTACAGAGCTCAGCGATCAGGGACCTGCTCAAACTCACCGCCCGCCCCGACATCATCAGCCTGGCAGGCGGCCTCCCCGACGCCACCCTGATGCCGCGCGACCGCATCGCCCGAGCCGCCGAAACCGCCCTGCGCGACCCCGCCGTCCTGCAGTACACGGAGTCGTCCGGCTGGCCCGCCCTGCGCGAGGTGATCGCCGCCCGCGAATCCGCCAAGATCGGCCGCCCCGTGCAGGTCGCGGAAGTCTTCATCACCCACGGCTCCCAACAAGCACTGTCGCTACTGGCCGAAGTCCTCCTCGACCCCGGCGCCCTCGTCATCGTCGAAGACCCCGCGTATGTCGGTGCCCTACAAGTCTTCCGAGCCGCAGGCGCCCGAATCATCGCCGTCCCCTTGGACTCCGACGGCATGCGCCTCGACATCCTCGAAGACCTCCTGGCCGCAGGCGAACGCCCCGCGCTTGTCCACACCGTCTCGAACTTCCACAACCCCGGCGGCGTCACCCTCGCCCCGGAACGCCGCGCCCACCTCGCGAAACTAGCTGAGGCCCACGGCTTCTGGATCATCGAAGACGACCCCTACGGCGAACTCTGGTTCGACCAGCCCTCCCCAGCACCGGTCGCCTCGTACTCACCCCAGGTGATCCGCCTCTCGAGCGTCTCCAAAATCCTGTCCCCTTCTCTCCGTGTCGGCTGGATGATCGCCCCCGAAAGGGTGTGCCGCGCAGTAGAACTCCTCAAACAAGGCGCGGACCTCTGCGGCTCAGCCCTCACCCAGCAGATCACCACCGACCTCCTGTCGGACGCTGATTGGCTCGCAGCCCACATCAATACGATCCGAACCACCTACGGCACCCGAGCCCGAGCCCTCGTCGCCGCTGTCCACACCACCTTCGGCGACCGAATCCACTGCACAGCCCCCACCGGCGGCATGTTCATCTGGGCCAACTTCACCGACAACACCAACACCACTACCCTCCTCCCCAAAGCCCTGGAATCCGGCGTCGCCTACGTCCCCGGCGTCGCCTTCGCGGTCTCCAACACATCGGATAACTCTTTGCGCCTGTGCTTCACCACTTCCGATGAATCAACTCTCGAAAAGGCCGTCCACAGGCTGGCGAAAGCTACTCGCTAACTGCGCGGAGCGCGATCTGAAGGTTCTCGGAGATGACCCGAGTGATCGGATGGTCGGGGCCGAGGACACGTTCGCATTCGGTGCGGGTGTCTTCGAGGAGGGGGATGGCTTTGTCGAGTTGTCCGGCGGATCGGTAGGCACTGGCGAGGTTGTTGCGGCTGGTGAGGGTGTTGGGGTGGTCGGGGCCGAGGACACGTTCGCAGTCAGCGACCGTGGTCGAAGACATGTCAATCAGTTCGCGGAGGTTGCGGCCGAGTGTGGTGAGGTCCCAGATTCCGCGGGACCGCCAGCTGAGGACCAATGCGGTCGTTTCGGAGTCAATTGTGGTGTTGCAGGCCTCCGTGCTCAGCGCTTCGAGGTGACCTACCGCAGCGCGAACCGTTCGCTGATGCTCGCTGGTGATTGTGTCGACAGACAGGTCGGGATGAACGATGTCGAACGCGACTCGGACGATATGCGCTCCACTTTGTGGATCGGCTGCGTACTGCTCACGGATGACTCGGCCGGTCAACCGGTGAACGGTGAGGACCTCTCCATCGATGGAGCAGTTGAGGAGACAAGCGCGCGTTGCTTCGTCGGTGGCAGCGTCCACGATGGCCGGTCCAGCGTCGAGTCGATGCAGTATCGAGCGCTCTACACCATCCCTGGACAGGACAGATACCACGCGCAGGATGGTCGCGAGGTGGCCGGTCGCATCCCCGGCGATCAAGGCATCCACCGCGAGCCCGATCGCTTCGAAAACCGCTGCCGGGTGGGGATTTGTCGACGAGCGTTCGAGCGATGCCGCCAGCGGTTCCGTTGACAGCCTGCCCAGGTACTTCTGGAAGTTTCGGCAGCTCGGTTGCTGAATGATGTAGGCGGCCGCAGCCAGTGCGAGGGGGTGGTCGCCGAGGTGGTCGGCAACCGCGTCCGCGCCGGCGGGATCGTCGAGCTCGGTTCGCTCGAGCAGGAATTCGACTGATTCGCTGCGTTGGTAGTGGTCGACGTCCACAGATCTGCCGAGCTGGGTGAAGCGGCGATCAGTGCTGGTGATGATCACGTCGACATTCGGCGGTGGCAGGAAGCGTTGGATCCGGTCAGGATCTGTCGCGTTGTCGAACACCATCAAGTGCTTGCCGGGGTGGGCAGCGAGGCGTTCGCGAACATTGCGCCATGTCACCTCGAAATCGCCTGCGGGGTCGAGAGCTCCCAGCCGCGCCGCGAGACGGTCGATGCCTACCGTGAAGCCGACGTCGGTGTCCGCATCGATCCATACCGCCACGCCAGCCTCGCCCTGTCGCACTCGATCGCGGAAGATCGCGGCGGCGAGTTGCGTCTTGCCGATCCCACGCATCCCCGTCAGCGAGCAGACGGTGACCTGACCGGACTCCCGCAGCGCTGCTTCGACCCGCTGAACGGTCTCGCGCTCGAAGTACCCGACTGGCGCTCGCGGAGCGTCACCGATCTCGATAAAAGCAGCCGGCGAGAGCTCGGTCTGCAGATAGTTGTGGTGGTTGACGATGGTGAGATCGCGACCAGCCGAGGAGCTCTCGACTGTTGTGGTTGAACTGATCCCTGGTCGCGCGACGCCGTGTCCGGCTGCCGCGCTCAGTGAGAAGGGTCGGCTCCGCCCACCTCGACATCCTCGATGTCGATGCGCCCCGTCACCTTGACACCCTTCAGCCGTGCACCAGATCCAGTGGACCGTAGCCCCTTGATCCGAATAGCCTCGGCCTCAACATTCTCGAGATCAACCCCGATCAGGCCACCGACGCCCGGCGCATGTGCCCGAGCCTCCTGGATCACCAACTCCGCAGCCGCCAGCAGATCCCCATCGGACTCCGCCCCTGCCGCCGCGAGTTCCCGCGCCAATGCCTCGCGGGCGATCCTCGAGTCAGGATGCTGCGCGACCGGAGCCACATCCACCGTGCCGTAGTTCCGGCGCAGGCGTGCTTGCAAACCCACATAGGCATCCGTGATCGCTTGCTCGCCAGCCTTCGTGATCCCGGTCAGCGCACCCGCCTGCGCCGCCGCCACGGCCGTCGCGATGATCTCCAGCTCGTTCATCCGCCCTCAATTCCCCATCGACTGAGACCGATAGTACTGAGCTGATCACCTTGCTGCGCAGAATCTTTCAAGCCCCGAGTGCTTAGCCGAGGTACGGTTCCGGCCGTTGTTCTGCGAAGTGCGCGAGCCGCAGGCGGACGGTGGGATGCATCGGTAGGTCCGCCAGCTCGTCCATGCCGAGAAACCGAACTTCGGTCGACTCACTGCTGACAGCGAGCTCTCCACCCAGCACCCGACCGAGATAGGTGACGGCGAATTCCTGCCGCACTTCGCCGTCGGAGTACTCGATGACATGTGCCGGGTCGGTATAGATCCCCAACAATCCGGTGATCTCGGTGTCGAGCCCGGTCTCCTCTTTTGTCTCGCGTACCGCGCACTCCTCGAGCGTTTCGCCGATCTCCATGACACCACCCGGAAGCGACCAATTCCCGGAATCGCCCCTGCGCTGCATCAGGATTCGTCCTCCGTCATCTACAACGAGCATGGACCCACCGGGCACCAGGCTGTTGGCCTTCGGCGCGCGAGGGTCGCGGTAGTAGTCACGCCGAGAGCTCACGGGACAGTCCTTGTGGGTAGGGGGTCGCCGAACCCCAGATCTGTTCGAACTGCTCGGCGAACGAGGTGAATATTCCGTGTGGGGAAAGCTTGCGCAGGTGAAGGGCCGGGTGCTGATAACCACGCGCCCGAATGAGATAGGGAGTCACGATCATCTGGTCGTCGAAGCGGAACACCGAGTTGTAGAGATGGTTGGTGTGTAGTCCGATGGCGCAACCGGGGGTATCGGTCAGCTCGCCCAACATGTTCAGCGCGTTGCGGATGCGGCCGGGAAGGGTTCCGTTCATCTGCTCCAGCGCATCGCGTTCGGCGACATGGAGACAGTCCGGATCGGCGAATGCCATTCGAATGCGAGTCCCGTTGCGGCACTTGGCCGCGAGAACATCGGCGGCATTCGGCAGCAGTTCCAGCACAAACGGGTAGGCATATCCGGCGATGTCGATCCGTTCCTCGGCGCGGAGGAGTAGCGAAGTCCACAGGTCATTGGGAATCTCGGCCCGGTGCGCATAGGCGGATTGGACTTCGGCGGTGGCAGACGCGCCGGGTGTGAGGTCCGGTCGTGTCTGCGGCCACAGCAGGTCCTCGGATTCGTTGAGAACCTGCGCGACCGCCGCGCGTGTCCGTCGATGCGGCACTCGACCCGACAGCCACCGGTTGACGGTCTTCGCGTCGACGTTGACAGCCTGGGCCAGCGCGGCCGAATCCAGCCGCGCGCGCAGCATCGCCGACTGCAAACGCTGGGTCATTCCTGAACCATACGGCGCCTTTTCGGGATGTGCAGGGCCTTTGAAATGTCTTTCAAAACGTCCCGCGCGTAGTTCGGGTGCCCGTCGCATTCCCATAACTTCAGTTCCAGTGTGGAACCAATTCGAGGGGAGGCAACGTGATTTACGAGTCGACATGTATCGGCCGGTCGCGGAACCGTTTCGGACAGGAGTCGTAGATGACCACGTTGTTCGATCAAGCGCTCGTCCTGCGCATCCTGCAACCAGGCGGACAACTCACTGACCGCCAGATCGCCGCTGAGATTGCGCGCTCCCTCCGCCGGACGCGGCGGGCTTTACGAATATTGCACCGCGACGGCCTGCTCCGACAGGCTCCGAGCCAGGCCTGGGAGCTGTCGCCTTGTGGACGCGCCTACGCAACGACCCCCGCGGGCCGGGCCATGCTCGACGTTCCCCGATCGGCGCTCGCAAAATGAAAGCCATCGCGATCGGATTCCTTCGTTCCGACATCTCTGGCCATACGCAGAGCTGGGACGAGATTCGAATTCGCTCACAAGCCAAGCGATACGGCTACGACCTCGCGAAGACGATCGTGTTCAACGCAGGGACGCCGGACCCGATCGCCCAACTGATCGACATCGTCAGGCGGTCCAACGCCGAGGCAGTCTTCACTCCCCACCGCGATCACCTCGGTCCTGAGATTCCAGAGCGGCTGGTTCAAGTCTGCGACGTCATTACCGTTGCCGATCAGAGCACGTTCGCAAGGTGCTATTTCGACGGCGAGGTCCTCGGCCCGGTGTCCAACGCGGTTCTGAGCGCGAAAGCGTGGTTCGCCTGGTTCGATTCAGATGACCGTGCGGAGGCGATGGCTGAGATTCAAGACGCCGCAGAACTTGCTGTTCACACCGGGGATTCGGCTCCACTCACCGAAGTGCTGCAAGCATGGGCCACTACCGCTGCGGTCATGCGTGACCCAGCACGACGCGCGGTGCACACCGGGTCGGGTGCCGAATCGGAGTTCGTTGAGGTGGACCCGCCCGCCAGCCCTTCGCCACCGGGGAACACCGCCCACTGAGCGATGAGGATTCTCAGACCCAGTTGTAGGTGCGTTCTACGGCCTTGTTCCAGTCTGCGTAGCGGCGGGTTCGTTCCGCTTCGGACATGTCCGGTGTCCAGGTTTGGTCGGCTATCCAATTGGCTCGGAGGTCTTCGAGGTCGGACCAGTAGCCGACTGCGAGGCCTGCTGCGTAGGCGGCGCCGAGGGCGGTGGTTTCGCGGACGACCGGGCGGACTACGGGGACGTCGAGGATGTCGGCTTGGAATTGCATGAGGAGGTTGTTGCCGGTCATGCCGCCGTCGACTTTGAGGGTGGTGAGTTCCAGGTCGAGGTGTTGGGCGGCGGCGTCGGCTCGCATGGCGTCGACTACCTCGCGAGTTTGGAAGGCGGTGGATTCCAGTGCGGCTCTTGCCAAGTGGGCTTTGGTGACGAAGCGGGTGAGGCCCGCGATGACGCCGCGGGCGTCGGGGCGCCAGCGGGGGGCGAACAGGCCGGAGAAGGCGGGGACGAAGTGGGCGCCGCCGTTGTCTTCGACGGAGCGGGCAAGGGGCTCAACCTCTTCGGCGGAGGAGATGATGCCGAGGTTGTCGCGTAGCCATTGGACCAGGGAGCCGGTGACGGCGATGGAACCTTCGAGGGCGTAGACCGCTGGGGTGTCGCCCAGTTGGTAGCAGGCGGTGGTGAGCAGGCCGTGCTTGCTGAACACGGGCGTGGTGCCGGTGTTGAGGAGCATGAAATTGCCTGTGCCGTAAGTGTTCTTGGCTTCGCCGGGAGACAGGCACGCTTGGCCGAAAGTTGCCGCTTGCTGGTCGCCGAGGATGCCGGCGACGGGGATGCCTTCGAACGGGCCGGAGGTGATGTCGGCGTAGACCTCCGATGAGCTGCGGATCTGCGGCAGTAGCGACATCGGGATGTCGAAATCGGCGCAGATCTGCGAATCCCATTGCAGGGTACGGAGATCCATCAGCATGGTGCGGGAGGCGTTGGTGACGTCGGTGAGGTGCTGGCCAGTCAGTTTCCACAGCACCCAGCTGTCCATGGTGCCGAAACACAGGTCACCTGCTTCGGCGCGCTCGCGGACGCCGTCGACATTGTCGAGAATCCAGCGCAGTTTCGGACCGGCGAAATAGGTCGACAGCGGCAGCCCGGTGCGGTCCGCATAGCGTTGCGGCCCTTGGTCTCCCGCGAGTTCGGTGCACAGCTGATCGGTGCGGGTGTCCTGCCAGACGATGGCGTTGTACACGGGTTCGCCGGTCGCCCGGTCCCACACGACGGTGGTCTCGCGCTGATTGGTGATGCCGACCGCCGCCAGATCCCCCGCCGAACACCGGCTGGTGCCCAGAGCCGCACCGAGCACCGCCTCGGTATTGCGCCACACCTCCGCCGGATCGTGCTCCACCCAGCCGGGCTTCGGGAAGATCTGCCGGTGCTCCCGCTGCGCGGTCCCGACGATCCGACCCTGCCGATCGAAGATGATGCACCGACTCGAAGTCGTCCCCTGATCGATGGCAGCCACATAGCGACGCATTGATGCAGGTTACCGAAACCGGAGCCCGCCACCGCAAGCTTTGGCGTCGGCGATGAGCGCTGTGGCGGGTCGCCCGTGCTCGCGACAGACCCCGAGGCGACGCCGACCGCGGCGGTAGGTGCCTGAACCAGCGCATCGGCGGGCCGGTTCGGCGTCAGCACCGAATTTCCGCGCACACGCCCCGCCGGACACGTCCCGAGCGCGCAGCGGCCGCTAGGTTTAGCGTGTACGCAGCGGCGCCCGGAACGCGGCGTTTGCCCCCAACTGTCGACTGGGACCGGCCGGAATCGGCCGGCGGCGAGGAGTCGAGCATGTCGCAGACACCGGAGTTTCCGTTCCTGCATCCGGGTGAGTTGGTCGCGGGCGGGAAGCGGGACCGGCTCGGGCCGGGTGACCTGGGGCCCGAACATCGGCGGACCGCCTGGGAGCGGCTGGGTAAGGATCAGTTCGATGTCCTGGTCGTCGGCGGTGGAGTCGTCGGGGCGGGCATCGCGCTCGATGCCGCGACGCGCGGGCTGTCGGTCGCGCTGGTCGAGGCCCGCGATCTCGCGTCGGGCACCTCGAGTCGGTCGTCGAAGATGTTCCACGGCGGCCTGCGCTATCTCGAGCAGCTCGAGTTCGGCCTGGTCAGGGAGGCGCTGAAGGAGCGTGAGCTGGCGCTGTCGACGCTCGCGCCGCATCTGGTGAAGCCGCTGCGTTTCCTCTACCCGCTGACCCATCGCGTGTGGGAGCGGCCCTATGTCGCCGCGGGCCTCACCCTGTACGACTCCATGGGTGGCGCGAAATCCGTTCCGGGACAGCATCATCTGACCCGCCACGGCGCGCTGCGCCTGGCCCCCGGCCTGCGCCGCGATTCGATGATCGGCGGCGTCACCTACTACGACACCGTCGTCGACGACGCCCGCCACACCATGACCGTCGCCCGGACCGCCGCCCACTACGGCGCCGTGATCCGCACCTCCACCCAGGTCGTCGGATTCCTGCGCGAAGCCGACCGGGTCGTCGGGGTGAAACTGCGCGACACCGAGGACGGGCGCACCGGCGAGGCGCGCGCGAGCGTGGTGATCAACGCGACCGGCGTGTGGACCGACGAGGTGCAGAGCCTGTCACGTCAACGGGGCCGATTCCATGTGCGAGCGTCCAAGGGCGTGCACATCGTGGTGCCGCGTGATCGCATCGTCAGCGATGCCGCGATCATCCTGCGCACCTCCACCTCGGTGCTGTTCATCATCCCGTGGGGCGCGCACTGGATCGTCGGCACCACCGACACCGACTGGAATCTCGACCTCGCCCACCCCGCGGCGACCAAGGCCGATATCGACTACCTGCTCGACCGGGTCAACGAGGTGCTGGTCACCCCGCTCACCCACGCCGACATCGACGGTGTCTACGCGGGCCTGCGTCCTCTGCTGGCAGGTGAGAACGACGAGACGTCGAAGCTCTCGCGCGAACACGCCGTGGCCAGGGTCGCGCCCGGATTGGTGAGCATCGCGGGCGGCAAGTACACCACCTATCGGGTGATGGCGGCCGACGCGATGGACGAAGCGGCACAAGACATTCCGGCCCGAGTCTCGCCGTCGATCACCGAGAAGGTGGCGCTGCTCGGCGCCGACGGCTACTTCGCGTTGGTGAATCAGACCGTGCAGCTCGCCGAGCACTACGGCATCCACCCGTACCGGATGACCCACCTGCTCGACCGCTACGGATCCCTTGTCGACGAGGTGCTCGCCATGGCGGCGGGCAAACCCGAACTGCTGCAACCCATTACCGACGCCCCGGCCTACCTGCAGGTGGAAGCGGTGTACGCGGCTGCCGCCGAGGGCGCGCTGCACCTCGACGACATCCTGGCCCGGCGCACTCGCATTTCGATCGAATACCCCGATCGCGGCGCGAACAGTGCCGAGCAGGTGGCCCACCTCATCGCGCCTGTACTCGGTTGGGACGCAGACGATATCGACCGCGAGGTGTCCACGTATCAGGCGCGCGTGCGGGCCGAAATCGAATCGCAGACCCAGCCCGACGACAAGTCGGCCGACGCGTTGCGGGCGGCCGCGCCCGAGCCGCGCCCGCAGTTGCTGGAACCGGTGCCGCAGGACCGCTGAGACTCAGACGGGGTCGATGCGAGCCTTCAGCAGGCAGAACTCGTTGCCCTCGGGATCGGCGAGGACATGCCAGTTCTCCTCGCCGGTCTGGCCGATGTCGGCCGGGCGCGCCCCGATTTTCAGCAGGCGTTCGAGCTCGGCGTCCTGATCGCGGTCGGTGGCGTTGACGTCGATGTGCAGGCGGGATTTCCCGTGCTCGGGCTCTTCCCTGCTGCTGAGAATGATCGTCGCCTGCGGACCGCCGAACCCTTCGCGAGGGCCGATCTCGACGGTGCCGTCGTCCTCGCGATCGAGAACGACGAAGTCGAGGACCTCGCACCAGAACTGGGCAAGGGCCTCGGGGTCGCGGCAACCGAGCACGAGCTCACTGATCCGACATGCCATCACGAAACCTGCTTTCTACCTGGGGATATGTCAGGACACCGCGGGGGCCGGGTGGGCCGTTAGCGGTGAAAACAATTTCGCGATCGTATCGGAGGACGTAGGGCGCCGCAGGGCGAATTCAGGGTGGCGGTTGGCAGCGCGGGCAGAAGTAGATGCCGCGTTCGCGCTGGGTGATGCGGTCGGCGGGGTCGTCCTCGCCGAGGAGCTGGGAGGCGATGGTGGCGCCGCAACGGGGGCAGGGTCGGCGGGTGCGGCCGTAAACCATGGGGCGCCACGGAGGTTGGTGTGCGGCCTTGCCGAGGACACGGTGAGCTTCGTCGACGAGCGCAGGGAGATCGGGAATCTCGCCGACGGGAGTGGTGGGGTGGACGCGGCGGAGGAAGCAGATCTCGCTGCGGTAGATGTTGCCGATGCCTGCCAGATTGCGCTGGTCGAGGAGGGCGAGACCGATGGCGCGGCGGGGGTATTCGGTGAGTCTGGGCAGGGCCTCGAGCGGGTCCCAGTTGGGTCCGAGGAGGTCGGGGCCGAGGTGGTCGATGACGGTGTGTTCGTCGGCGCGCGGCAGCACTTGCACCTTGCCGAGCGAGAATCCGACGGCCTCGACCTCGTCGTTGCCGAGCACCAGTCGTGCGGTGACGCGCGGTTTGGTCCAGCGCTGGCCGCAGTGGAACACCCGCCACTCGCCTTCCATTTTCAGGTGGGTGTGGATGCTCACGCGGTCGGTGCGGATGAACAGGTGTTTGCCGTAGCTGGCGACCTCCTCGACGAGATCGCCGACCAGATCGACCGTGGCATAGCGCGGGACCCGGAAGTCGCTGCGGGTCAGGGTCTTACCGGCCAATGCCGTGCGGAGGCGTTCGGCGGTGCGGAAGACGGTGTCGCCCTCGGGCATTCGGCTACACCTGCCTGCGCAGTCGCAGACCGCTCGGCGTCATCGAGAAACCGGCTTCGGTGAGGATTTCGGCGAAAAGGTTGCCGTGCACGGTGTCTCCATTGATCTTGTCGATCACCAAACTGTCGACCCTGCGGTCGCGCACCAGACCGGCCAGCGCGATCGCCGCCGCCCGGCGCAGGCCGATGTCCTCGGTGAAACTGAGCAGGGTTTTGCCGCCGCGCTCGGAGTAGAGCACGAGTTCGCCGCCGACCAGCACCACCAGGGCGCCCGCTTTGCGACCTGGTCGATGACCGCCTTCGGCGTCGCCCTTCGGCCAGGGCAGTGCGGCACCGTAGGGGTTGGCCGGGTCGCAGGCCGCCAGGGCTACCGCGACGCCCGCTCGGGTGTTGTCACGGTCGGTGTCGAACGAGCGGAGGCGGTCGACGGTGTCGGTAGTGGAGAACTGGGCGCCGCCGAGCGTGTCGACGAAGTAGCCGCGCCTGCATCGGCCGCGATCCTCGAACTCGGTGAGCACCCGGTACATCAGCTGGAATCCGCCGGAGATCCCTTCGTTCTGCACCGAACCGCGAGTGAGCACGCCGTAGCGTTCGATGAGTTGATCGGCGGTGGCGTGGGCGCGAACGGTGTTGTCCTGCACGCGTTCGGGCAGGATCGACCAGCGGCCGGCCAGGGTCGGTGGGCCCGAGCGGGTGGGCATCGAGGGTCGCGGGAGGTAGGCACGTCCTCGGGGAGCGCGGCGTGGGGTGCGGTGCGCGGTGGTGGATTTGGCGGTGCCGGAGAGCAGGGCTCGCACCGGGGCGAAGGTGTCGCCGGAGACGTATCCGGCCCAGACCAACTGCCACAGTGCGTCACCGGCCGCCTTGTCGTCGAGCAGCCCGGCGGCATCGGAGAGCTGGCGGAAGAAGTAGGCGCCGCCGCCGCTCAACGTGGCAGGCAATCGCGTGGTGCCACCGGAATCGGCGGGCGTGGTGTGTTCTGGACCCGTTCGTCGGTCGGTGGCGGGGGTTGGTTGGGCAGGCTCGGCGTCGAGGTCCACGACCTTGTCGGCGGCCGCCTTTCCTCGGGCGACCTTCGGGCGCGCAATGGGTGCGTCCGAGGCGATCGGCGAGGGCACGGGCTCCAGCGTCGCGCCGAGGGCGACCAGCAGGCTGAGCTGGATGTCGGTGGCGTCGATCTCGTCGGCGGGCGGCAGGGTGAAGGGGGCCTGTTCGGCCAGGTGCAAGGCGATCCAACCGTCGCGGGCGGTGATGGCGCCGTGGCCTGACCACACCACCTCACCGGTCGCCATCAGCTCGTCCAGCATGGCGGGGGAGTAGTCGCGCACTCGCGTGGGCAGGATCAGCGATTCCCAGGCCGATGCTGGAATCGGCACGCCTGCAAGCTGTTCCACCACCGTTGCCACGCCGTCGACGCCGCGCAGCTCGCCAGATCCGACGTGTTGCCAGGACGGTAGGAACCGAGCGAACGCGGCGGTGGACACCGGCTCGACTTCGTGCCGGGCGGCCGCCAGCGAACGTCGGCGCAAGCGGCGAAGAACCTGGGCGTCGCACCACTCACCACCGGCGGTATCCGGTGTGAATTCACCTTCCACCACGCGCTTTTCGGCGAGCAGGCGGTGCAGCGAGGTCGCGGCAACGGCCGTTCCCAGGCCGAAGCGTTCGGCTACCGCGGCGGTAGTGAACGGGGCGTGGGTGCGCGCGTAGCGGCCGAGGAGGTCGCCGAGCGGATCGGGTACCGGTTCGATGAACGCCGCAGGCACGCCGATAGGTAGCGGCACCCCGAGCGCGTCCCGCAGCCGAGCGGCGTCCTCCACTGCGACCCACCACGTGCGCCCCGCGAACGAAACCTCCAGCGCCCGTCGCGAATCCCGCAGTTGCGCGAACCACATCGGTGCATCGGAATCGGCTAGCGGATCACCGTGGGGACCGGGCCCCTTACCGCTGCGGTCGGACGCAACGTCTTGCGAGCCGGTTCCGTAGTCCGCGAACATGGCGGCGTTGTCGTTGGCGGCGGCACGATCAGCGAGTGCGGCGTCGTCGATAGGTGCCCCACCGCCCGACGGCTCAGCTCCGAGTACGTCTCCCGCGGCGAGTTCGCCGGACTCCGAGGCGCGCTTGTGGGTGCGGCGTTCGTCGGGAGCGGGGCTTTCCCTGTCCGCGGTGTGACGAGCGGCTGATGGCGTGCCGGGGCGGGGGACACAGCGGGCTGCGGCTTCGGCGGGGGTGAGTGGGCCGAGCAGGCGGAGGAGGTCGGCGAGGCCTTCGGGGTCGCGGGCCCACCGTTCGGGGGTGAGGCGTTGGAGTTCTTGTTCGGTGAGGGTGATGACGGCGGGGTCGAGGAGTTCGCGCAGTTCCACGCGGCCGAGGAGTTCGGCGAGCAGGCTGGAATCCAACGCCAGTGCGGCGGCTCGGCGTTCGGCCAGCGGGCTGTCGCCGTCGTAGAGGAATTGGCCGATGTAGGAGAACAGCAGGGCGCCTGCGAAGGGCGACGGGCTCGCGGTTTCGACTTCGACCAGGCGGATCTCGCGGCGGGCGACCTTGGTGAGCAGGTCGCGCAGGGCGGGCAGGTCGTAGACGTCGCGCAGGCATTCGCGCACGGTTTCCAGCAGGATCGGGAACTGTGGGAATTTGCGTGCCACGTCCAGCAGTTGAGCCGAGCGCTGCCGTTGCTGCCACAGCGGTGCGCGCTTGCCGGGGTCGCGACGGGGCAGCAGCAGTGCCCTGGCGGCGCATTCGCGGAAGCGGGAGGCGAAAAGGGCTGAGCCACCGACCTGTTCGGTGACGATGTCATCGATCTCGTCGGGCTCGAAGGCGAACAGTTCGGCACCGGGTGGTTGGTCGGTGGTATCGGGCAGGCGCACCACGATGCCGTCGTCGGAGGCGGTCGGGGCGGCGTCGATGCCGAACTGTTCCTGCAGCCGCGCACCCACCGCCAGCGCCCACGGCGCGTGCACCGGGGTGCCGTAGGGCGAGTGCAGCACCAGCCGCCAGTCGCCGAGTTCGTCACGGAAGCGCTCCACGACCAGCGTGCGATCGGTCGGCAATTGCCCGGTGGCGCTGCGCTGTTCCTCGAGCAAGCTCACCAGATTCGCTGTCGCGTTCTGGTCCAGCCCGGCGGTCCGCACCAACTGTTCGAGCCGTGCCGCTGACTTGCTCTGTTCGGCTGCCGAGGGCTTGGCCGCCACCGACTTCGCGCGCGCGGTGGGCTCGTCGGCGGACCGCTTCGCACGTCCTGTCTTCGTCGAGCCGCTGGTTGCTTTCGTGGTTCGAGCAGCGGTCGCGCCACCAGCGGTCTCGATTCGCCCGGACTTCGCGTCATCGACCGGATCCACCACCGCTGTCGGTAAACCGGTGGCCTCCGCCATGACCTCGGCCAATGATCGCGGATCCGAAACCTCTGGTGCCGCACCAGACATCCCGGCGTCGACACCCATGTTCGACACAATCCGCGTCAATTCGTCGGCTGACACCTGCCCTGCTGTACGCACGAATTCACCCAGCGCAGCCCCTAATTCGGCGGGGCGCCCCAGCCCGTCACCGTGCCAGAACGGCAACCGCCCCGGCATCCCGAACGCCGGCGACACCAGCACTCGATCGAAGGTGATCTCCTCGATCCGCCAACTCGTCGCACCCAGCGCGAACACATCACCCACGCGGGATTCGTAAACCATCTCCTCATCGAGTTCGCCCACCCGAGAAGCCTTTTCACCCACCATGAACACCGCGAACATGCCACGGTCGGGGATGGCCCCACCGGAGGTCACTGCAAGACGCTGGGCACCGGGGCGGCCGGTGATGGTGCCCGCGTCGCGGTCCCACACCACGCGTGGACGCAGTTCGGCGAACTCGTCGGAGGGATAACGGCCGGCCAGCAGGTCGAGTACCGATTCGTAGGCCGAGCGGGGCAGGTTCGCGTAGCTACCGGTGGAGCGGACGATGTCGAACCAGGCGTCCACGTCGATCGGCTCGAGCGCGCAGGCGGCGACGGTCTGCTGCGCGAGGATGTCGAGTGGATGCGCGGGGATCTGCAGTTTTTCGATCTCGCCCGCGAGCATGCGCTGGGCGGCGACGGTGCAGTGGATGACATCGGTGCGATGTTTGGGGAACAGCACGCCGCGCGAGATCTCACCGACCTGATGCCCGGCGCGACCGACTCGCTGCAACCCACTGGCCACCGATGGTGGCGCCTCCACCTGCACCACCAGGTCCACCGCGCCCATGTCGATGCCGAGTTCGAGACTGCTGGTGGCCACCACGCACCGCAGGCGACCGGTCTTGAGGTCGTCCTCGATGATGGCCCGCTGTTCCTTGCTGACCGATCCGTGATGGGCGCGGGCAAGGAGGTGTTCGGCCCCGTGGATCACCTCGGTGGACGGCCCGAGTTGGGCGGGGGGTTTGTGCTCGGTCTCCACCGGCTCGCCGAGGCGGGCGGCGTAGGTCTCGTTGAGCCGCGCGGTCAACCGCTCGGAGAGCCGGCGCGAGTTGGCGAACACGATCGAGGACCGATGCTCGAGGACCAGGTCGACGATGGCCTGGTCGACGTGCGGCCAGATCGACCCAGGCTGATCGGAGTCGCCCCCGGGATCGGTCATATCGGCCACGGGCACCCGCACCGACAGGTCGAAGGTCTTCGGCGCGGGCGGGCGCACGATGGTGATCGGCGCGTTCCCGACCAAGAACCGCCCGACTTCCTCGGGTGGGCGCACCGTCGCCGACAACCCGATCCGTTGCGCGGGCTTGTCGGTGAGCTGATCCAGTCGTGCCAGCGACAACGCCAGATGCGCGCCGCGCTTCGACCCGGCGATGGCATGCACTTCGTCGACGATCACCGTGTTGACCTGGGCGAGCGTCTCGCGAGCGGCCGAGGTCAGCAGCAGGAACAGCGACTCGGGAGTGGTGATGAGAATGTCGGGCGGCGTGCGCAACATCGCCCGACGCTGGGCAGGCGGGGTGTCACCGGAGCGCACGCCCACCGAGATGTCCGGCGGGTCGAGCCCCAACCGTTTGGCAGTCTGCGTCACGCCAACCAGTGGCGCCCGCAGATTGCGCTCCACGTCCACAGCCAGGGCCTTCAACGGCGACACGTAGAGCACGGAAGTGCTGCGGACTTTGTCTGATGATGGCTCCCGCTGAGCCAACTGGTCGATGGCCCACAGGAACGCCGACAAGGTCTTGCCAGACCCCGTGGGCGCGATGACGAGGGTGTTCTCCCCGGCGGCGATCGCGTCCCACGCGCCGAGCTGGGCCGACGTCGCGCCGGGGAAGGCGCCGTCGAACCACTGGGCTGTCGCGGGGGAGAACCGATCCATAGCACCAAGTGTGCACCGACCCACCGACAACTTCGCTGACCGCACGCACCCCGACCTGCGCCGATCGGCCGCTGACCGGCCCGGGGTGTGGCGTGGGTCGCACTCGTGGCTACCCTCGACTCTCGTGCAAACGGTGCTGAGAGTCGACCTTGTCGGCCATGGCCTTACCGAGGCGGTACGTAAGGCGCGTTTTCCTGTCGATGAACCCCTTGACGAGTCGGGGCGGGCCGCAGTGCGGGCCTGTGTGCCGCTCGCGGACGCGCTGGTGCGCACGGGCCCGGAGCGGCGGGCTCGGGAGACTGCGGAGGAATTGGGCCTCGTCGGCGAACAGGATGTGCGATTACGGGATCTGGACGCGGGGTCGTGGCGGGGCGTCGAGATGGGCAAGCTCGCCCAGGATCAGCTGTTCGCCTGGCTCACCGATCCCGAATTCCGTGCGCACGGTGGGGAATCGGTCACCGATCTGGTGGATCGGGTGCGGTTCTGGTTGGCCGAGATCGCGTCGTCGGGACGTGACACCGTGGCGGTGACGCATCCGGCCGTGGTGCGGGCGGCGCTGCTGGTGGTGCTCGACGCACCCGCGAAGTCGTTCTGGCGCATGGACGTTCCGCCCGCGAGTATTACGCGCCTGCACTACCGGGGGAACTGGACGCTGAGACTCGGGTAAGGAACGGCTCGGATAGCAAAGAAGGCCCCGGAATCGAAATTCCGGGGCCTTCTTTGTAGTAGCGGGAGCAGGATTTGAACCTACGACCTCTGGGTTATGAGCCCAGCGAGCTACCGAGCTGCTCCATCCCGCGTTGCAAAGACAACTTTACACGGGGTGGGCCCAAAGGTGAAATCGCCCCCTGATCAGCCGAAATGGATGCCCTGGGCCAGGGGGAGCTCGGTGGAGTAGTTGACGGTGTTGGTGGCCCGCCGCATGTAGGCCTTCCACGAGTCCGAGCCCGACTCCCGGCCACCGCCGGTGTGCTTCTCCCCGCCGAACGCGCCGCCGATCTCGGCACCCGATGTCCCGATGTTGACATTGGCGATGCCGCAGTCGGACCCGGCGAGGAACTGTTCGGCCTCCCGCTGGTCGAGGGTGAAGATCGACGACGAAAGACCCTGCGTCACACCGTTGTTGAGGGCGATGGCCTCGTCGAGTTCGTCGTAGGTCAGCACGTACAGAATCGGCGCGAAGGTCTCTTCGCGCACGAGTTCGGTCTGGGCGGGCATGCGGACGAGAGCGGGTCGCACGTAGTAGGCGTCAGGACCGAGGATCTCGACTCGCTCACCGCCGCAGATGATGTCGCCCCCCTCGGCCACCGCACCGACCAGCGCCTCCTGCATCGCGGTGAAGGCGCGCTCGTTGATCAGCGGCCCCACCAGCACCCCGTCGTCGAGCGGATTGCCCACGGGCAGTTGGCTGTACGCCGCGGCGAGCCGCTCCACCAGCTGATCGGCGATCGAACGGTGCACGATCAACCGTCGCAGACTCGTGCACCGCTGGCCCGCCGTCCCCGCCGCCGAGAAGACGATGCCGCGCACCGCCAGTTCCAGATCCGCACTCGGGGCGACGATCGCGGCGTTGTTCCCGCCCAGCTCGAGCAGGCACCGCCCGAACCTCCCAGCGACCCGCGGGGCGACGGTGGCGCCCATCCGCACCGAACCGGTCGCACTCACCAAAGCGACCCGGGCATCGTCGACCAAAGCCGAGCCGACGGCCGCATCACCTTGAACCAGCTGGTGCACTTCGGGATCCGCGCCCACGTCGACCGCCGCGCGACGCAGCAGGGTGTGGCACGCCAAAGCCGTCAACGGCGTGGTCTCCGACGGCTTCCACACCACGGTATCCCCGCACACCAACGCGATCGCGGTGTTCCAAGCCCACACCGCCACAGGGAAATTGAACGCCGAGATCACCCCGACCACGCCGAGCGGATGCCACGTCTCCATGAGTCGATGGCCGGGGCGCTCGGAAGGCATTGTGGCGCCGTAGAGTTGGCGCGACAGCCCGATCGCGAACTCGCAGACGTCGATCATCTCCTGTACTTCGCCCAGCGCTTCGGGCCCGATCTTGCCCGCCTCCAGGGTCACCAGCTCGGCCAGCTCGTCCTGATGGGTCACCAGCAACTGGGACAGCCTGCGCACCAACGCCGCCCGCACCGGCGCCGGCACGGTGCGCCACGCCTGGAAGGCCGTTGCGGCGCGGCCGATCGCGGCGTCGACGTCGGCAGGGGAGTCGATAGTCAGCGGCAACAGAACACCCCCGGAAATCGGCGTGCGCGCGAGCAGCGGGCCGGGCTCGGGCACCTCGGCACCGAGGGTGTGCAGCAGCGCCCTGGCGCGCAGGGAAAGCTGCTCGGAGAAGTTCACGGTCTGCGTCATCGGTACTCTGCTCACCTTCTGCTGTTTGGTACGAATCACGGAAAAGTTCGGGAGAATTCAGAGGGGAACGGAAAGAAGTTTTCCCCGCGCGAGACCCGCGCTGAGTTAGCCTTCGCTGATGGCGGATACACCGGCTCGACCCCAGCTCGACGACATCGATCGACTACTGATCAAAGAACTGATGGCCGACGGTCGCGCCACACTGTCGAACCTGGCCGAGAAGGCCAGCCTCTCGGTCTCCGCGGTGCAATCGCGGGTGCGCAGGCTCGAAGCGCGCGGCGTGATCCGCGGATACGCGGCGCAGGTGGACCCCGAAGCGCTCGGGCACTTGTTGTCGGCGTTCGTCGCGATCACTCCTCTCGACCCGTCCCAGCCCGATGACGCGCCAGCATTGTTGCAGCACATCCCCGGCATCGAGGGCTGCCACTCGGTGGCGGGCGAGGAGAGCTACGTGCTGCTGGTGCGGGTGGCCTCGCCCCGGCATCTGGAACATCTGCTGCAGGAGATCAGAGCCACGGCCAACGTGCACACCCGCAGCACGATCATCCTGCAGACATTCTATGACAGGTAGCGATCGTTCGTAATTTGATTCGCGAATCCGTAGAACTTCCGTAAATATTTGCGTATCGTCGGTTTCGTGACCATCGAACTGGAGCGCCCCGGCGCGGCGGTCATCCCCGCCAACCGGGTCAACGAAATCCTGTCCTCGCACATCCTCGCGGACGGCTTCGACCTTGTGCTCGACCTGCGCAAGTCGCACGGCCGCACGCTCGTCGACGAACGCGACGGCACCAGCTATCTCGACATGTTCGGCTTCTTCGCCTCCAACGCGCTCGGGATGAACCATCCCGCGCTGGCAGGCGACGAGGATTTTCTCGCCGAACTGGCCACCGCCGCCGTGAACAAGCCGAGCAACTCCGACATCTACACCGTCGAGATGGCCCGCTTCGTAGACACCTTCGCCCGCGTGCTCGGCGACCCCCACCTACCGCACCTGTTCTTCGTCGACGGAGGTGCGCTCGCGGTGGAGAACGCGCTGAAAGTCGCCTTCGACTGGAAGAGTCGGCACAACGAATCACACGGCCGCGCACCGGAACTCGGCACCAAGGTGCTGCACCTGACCGGCGCCTTCCACGGGCGCAGCGGTTACACGATGTCGCTCACCAATACCGACCCGGTCAAGACAGCGCGATTCCCGAAATTCGACTGGCCGCGCATCGACACCCCGCACACCTTCGCCGGGCCCGATATCGCCGCTCTCGAGGCGCGCGCGCTGGCCCAGGCCGAACAGGCCTTCGCCGACAACCCACACGACATCGCCTGCTTCATCGCCGAACCGATCCAGGGCGAAGGCGGCGACCGTCACCTGCGCCCGGAATTCCTCGAGGCCGTGCAGCGGCTGTGTCACGCCAATGACGCGCTGTTCATTCTCGACGAGGTGCAGACCGGCGTCGGCCTGACCGGAACCACCTGGGCCTTCCAGCAATTGGGCGTGCAGCCCGACGTGATCGCCTTCGGCAAGAAGACCCAGGTCTGCGGGATCATGGCGGGCGGGCGCGTCGACGAGGTGCCCGACAATGTGTTCAACGTCAGCTCACGGCTCAACTCCACCTGGGGCGGCAACCTCACCGACATGGTCCGAACCCGGCGCATTCTCGAAGTGCTGGAACAGGATCGGCTGATCGAAGGGGTCGCACCGCTCGGCGCGTTCCTGCTCGACCGGCTCGGCAAGCTCGCCGCCGCACACCCGGATCAGGTGAGTGAAGCGCGGGGGCGTGGACTGATGTGCGCGATCACCCTGGCCACCCCCGAGCTGCGCGACCGTGTGGTGACGGAACTGCGCGAACGAGAGCATGTGCTGCTGCTCGGCACGGGCGAACGCAGCATCCGGTTCCGTCCGGCATTGACGGTCACCGAAGACGAGCTGAGCCAGGCTGTCGACGCTCTCGACGCAGTCATCACGCGAGAACATGGGTAACTCGCCGGGTACGGGCTGACCCGACATCCTTATTGCCGTCGGCCGCCTGCTTCCTTGCCGCGATGGCGAGTCTGGCTGAAAGACGCGGGGAGGCGGGCTTGCTGCTTTTAGCCAATCTGGGTTCTAGGCTTCCGAAGCATGTCATTCGGACGTCACCCGGGGGTGGAACTGTGCTGCGAGTGAGCCAATCTAAGCCGCGCATCGGAAAAATTGCTGCTGCCTTGCTGATTGCGGTTACCGCGGGCTGCGCGAACGGCGAAGCAGTGACAGTCGAGACCACCGCAGCTCCGCCGACGACCTCGCCGACCGTGATGCCGCCACACATGACCGACCTGCTACCCGGCATGCCCCCGCCACTCTCGCCCACCGACATCTACGCCGCCAACCGGGAACTCAGCCCCTCGGTCGCCGATCACCGGCCGCTGGTCTACGTGCCCAACAGCAAGTCCAACACGGTGACGGTGATCGATCAGAACACCTTCCAGGTCGTCGACACGTTCTCCTCCGGCGGTTCCGAACCCCAACATGTAGTGCCGTCCTACGACATGCAGATGCTCTACGCCACCAACGACCTGCCGATCGGCGGCGGCAGCCTGCTGCCGATCGACCCGCGCACGGGAGCGCCTGCGGGACCGGCCTTTCCGGTCCGCGACCCCTATAACATGTACTACACACCCGACGGGAAATTCGCGCTCGTCGTCGCCGAGGCGGACAAGTCCCTGGACTTCTACGATCCGGTGACCTGGCAGAAATTGCACGCGCTCGCGGTCCCGGAGTGCGCAGGCGTCGACCACATGGACTTCACCGCTGACGGACGCTTCGCCCTGGCCAGTTGCGAATTCATCGGGCGCATGGCGGTTTTCGATGTCGCGCAACGCACGCTGATCAAGATGATCGACCTGCCGGGCGGGCGCGGTGGGATGCCGCAGGACGTGAAACTCTCCCCCGACGGTCACGTGTTCTTCGTCGCCGACATGATGGCCGACGGTATCTACACCTTCGACGCGCACACCTTCGCCAACACCGGCTTCATCCCCACCGGCAAAGGCGCACACGGGCTTTACATCACCCGCGACTCCGAGCAGATGATCATCACCAACCGGCACGAAGGCAGCATCTCGGTCTGGGATTTCGCCGCGAACGGGTTGGTGCACAAGTGGTTCATCCCCGGCGGCGGCAGCCCCGACATGGGCAACATCACCGCCGACGGCAAGGTGTTCTGGGTGTCGGGGCGGCACAACAACGAGGTGTACGCGGTCGACATCGTCAACTGGAATCTGTTGGCGCGCATCCCCGTTGACCACGGCCCGCACGGATTGACAGTGTGGCCTCAACCCGGCCGATACTCCACCGGGCACACCGGGGTGATGCGGTAGGGAGCGCGTCGAAACGGGCGGCTCAGGCCGGGACCGGCGTCAATCCCAGTGCGCCTGCGACGAATCGGTGAACCGAAGCCAGTCCGGCGGCCAACGCCTCGTCCTCGCCGGGACGAGCCCACCCCGTAACGGTCGCGGTGTTGTCGGCACCCGGCGTCACACCGATCTCGGCGACCATCTCGGCCGTCGTCGGAACACAGACCGCCCACGAGAAATGCGACTCATCCGCCCACTGCGCCGACCGCGTGGCCACGTACTCGGGATCGGTGATGCCACCATCAGCCAGCGCGGGACGATCGTCGATGCGCTCGTCGGCACGCAGCGCGCGCAGATACCAGGACCCTGCGTTGATCTCGATCGGTTCCACGCCAGCAGCCTAGTGTCCGGATCGTCGCGGCCGACCGCGCACAGCGCTGTCAGGCCGGAGTCAGATCGACGCCGCTCGGTGGACGCAGACGATACAGCGAACCGGTCGACGCGGTGACATACAGTGCGAGCCGGTCGCCGTCGGGAGCGATGCGCACCGAAGTCGGGCCGGGCGGGATGTTCACCGTGTACATGCCGGTGCTGAGGTCACAGGTCTTCCCCGAGGCCGGGTCGTACCGCGAAACCTTCCCGGAGAAATTGACGGCCACGTAGATCTGGTCGCCTGCGGTGGCTTGGAGGTCGTCGGGGGCCTCGATGAGCGCACCGAAGCCGCCGGGCAGCGTCGTGTATTCAGCGGGGGCGTCGAGGGGGACGCGGTAGAAACCACCGGTCGTCGAGTTGCCCACGTACACGGCGGTGCGGTCCGGGGTGAGTGCGAGGCCGTTGGAGCTGGGGACGGGCGCCCAGTTCGGCGTATAGGTCCCGGTCGCTGGACTGTATCGGGAAACGCCGGTGCCGGGGCCGACGACGACAGCCCAGCTGAACAGCAGGTCACCGTCGGGGAGCAGGAGCAGACCGTTGGGGGCGGTGAGGCCGTCGACCAGCACCTCGACCGTGCCGGTGGTGAGGTCGAGCCGGTTGAGCGCGCCGGTCGGCAGATTCAGCAGGTTGGCTTCTGGACTGTCGCCGGAGATGAAGTACAGGGTGTCGCCGACGAGTCGCATGCCCGCAGGCGAGTCGATCCCGGACGCGACGGTGGTCACCCTGCGCTCGGCGTCGACGTGGTAGATCACGCCGCGCTCGAGGCCTGCCAGATAGAACCCACCCGCACCATCGGGTTCGAGGTTCTCCAGGACGCCGAGCCCGGAGACAACCTCCGACGACTCCCACCCGTCGCCGCAGGCGGTAGGCGGCTGGGCCGAGACCGGCGCGAGGGTGATCAGGGGTAGCGCCGCGAGGGCGACAACCCAGATCGGCCGCACTGACAAGTTCCCGCGAACCCGCTTGTTCATGAATGAAACGCTATGCCGCGCAACATGTATCGCACAATGCTCAGATGGCACACACAGAAGCGCAGGTGCCGCGTCGGCGTCCCAGTTCGTGAACTCCGGGTAAGGAACCGTTCAGGCCGTGCGGAGAGTGCCGCCACCGAGGACCGAGTGGACCGCTGTGCGGCCGATGTCAAGGGCGCGGGTGAGCAGGTCGGTGTCGCGGGCCGCGCTGTCGATGGCGGGGGAACCGGCGGGCGGGTGAACCTGCAGAACCTGATCGCCGAGACCGGCCAGGTAGCTGTCTTCCATCGCCTGCTGACCCGGCCGCTTGGTCCAGGCACGGAAGGCGCCGGGCGCGATGGCCCGCATGTAGCCGCCGCCGACCACGCGGTGCAATAGCGAAGCGGGCGGACGGAATTCGTCGGTGCGGCGGGTGCGCAGGACCAGCGCGTGGGTGATACCCGCGGTCACGGCGGTGCGGATCGGGACGGTTTCGGTGAGGCCGCCGTCGAAGTAACTGCCGCCGCCGAGGGTGACCGGCGGTCCTGCGAGCAGGGGAAGGCCCGCCGAGGCCCGCAGCGCCGTCATCAGGGTCTGTTTGTCGGTGATGTAGGGCCCGAGGTCCACCGACTCGCCGGTGCGGATGTCGGTCGCGATCGGGTGGAAAGTGGTGGGGTTGGCCAGGATCGCGGGAAAATCCATCGGCTCGATGCCGTCGTACACGCGATTCACGAGATAGTGCAGATCGAAAACCGGTCGGCCGCGCAGGATGCGCACCGGGTCGACCACGCGGCGCATGATCGCCGGATCGGTCCACGAGCGCATCCCCGTCGCCGCGCGCCCGCACAGCAACCAGGCGCCGTTGATCGCCCCGGCCGACGTCCCGTACACGGCGTCGAACACCTTCGCCAGGCCCAATTCCTCGAGCGCCTGCACCATGCCGCTGGAGTAGACACCGCGGCTGCCACCACCCTCGATCACGAGCGCGAGGCGATTGCCGTCAGCGCGATGACCGGCGTCCCGACGGCCCTGGATCACCTCGGCCACCGTCGCCGAACCCGGCGTCGAGAGCGGAGCCGGATCGGTGTGCGCAGTGGTGGTCACCCGAACCACGATACGACAGAGATCCGCCGCTCGGCCCGGGCAGATGCGTGATCTTCGCTGTCAGTCCGCCTCCCCGCAACCTTCGCCGGTGGTGCGGAGGCGGCCGCGTGCGTGTCGGCACGTTGTCACCGTTCGGGCGTACCCGGCGATGCGAGATCAGTTGTTGCGGAGCGCACTGCCAGGACCGTGCCCTGGGTGACGGCCGCGACCGGCAGCCCGGTGACGACAACGGGCGCCGGTCCGTGAAGACCGACGCCCGTTGGAACAGGTATTAGCTACTTGATCTCCGCCAGGACGGTGCCCTGGGTGATCGCCGCACCCGCCGCGACCGACAGCCCGGTGACGACACCGGCCTTGTGCGCGTTGACCGGGTTCTCCATCTTCATGGCCTCGAGCACCACGATCAGATCGCCCGCCTCGACGCTCTGGCCCTCTTCGACCGCGACCTTCACGACAGTGCCCTGCATCGGCGCGGTGACCGCGTCACCCGACGCCGCACCGGCACCGGCGCCACCACGCTTGCGCGCCTTCGGCTTCTTGCGGATCACACCGTTACCGGCCGAACCGGCCGCACCGCCACCGAGGGTGAACTGACCGGGCAGCGACACCTCGACGCGACGCCCACCGACCTCGACGACAACCTTCTGCCGGGGCAGATCGTCGTCATCGTCGTCGGCAGCGCCCGCAGCCGTGTACGGCTCGACGGTGTTGTTCCACTCGTTCTCGATCCACTTGGTGTAGACATCGAACTTCTCGCCGTCACCGATGAACGCCGGGTCCTCGATGACCGCGCGGTGGAACGGGATGACCGTGGCCAGGCCCTCGACGTCGAACTCGGCCAGCGCGCGGCGCGCACGCTGCAGCGCCTGCTCACGGTTCTCGCCGGTGACGATCAGCTTGGCCAGCATCGAGTCGAACTGACCGCCGATGACACTGCCCTGCACCACACCGGAGTCGACGCGCACACCGGGACCCGAGGGCTCGCGGTACACGGTGACCGGGCCGGGCGCGGGCAGGAAGCCGCGACCGGCGTCCTCACCGTTGATCCGGAACTCGAACGAGTGCCCACGCGGGGTGGGGTCTTCCTTGATGGTGAGCTCGTCGCCGTTGGCGATCGCGAACTGCTGACGCACCAGGTCGATACCCGCGGTCTCCTCGGTGACCGGGTGCTCCACCTGCAGGCGGGTGTTCACCTCGAGGAACGACACGGTCTCGCCCTGCACCAGGTACTCCACGGTGCCCGCACCGTAGTAACCGGCCTCGCGGCAGATGCGCTTGGCCGACTCGTGAATCGCGGCACGGACGCTGTCGGACAGGAACGGCGCGGGCGCCTCCTCGACGAGCTTCTGGAAGCGACGCTGCAGCGAGCAGTCGCGGGTACCGGCGACAACGACGTTGCCGTGCTGGTCGGCGATGACCTGGGCCTCGACGTGGCGGGCCTTGTCCAGGTACTGCTCGACGAAGCACTCGCCGCGACCGAAGGCGGCGATGGCCTCACGGGTCGCCGACTCGAACAGTTCGGGGATCTCCTCGATGGTGTGGGCGACCTTCATGCCGCGGCCACCGCCACCGAAAGCGGCCTTGATGGCCACGGGAACGCCGTACTCCTTGGCGAACGCGACGACCTCGTCGGCGTTCTTGACCGGGTCCTTGGTGCCGGCGGCCATCGGCGCCTTCGCCTTCTCGGCGATGTGGCGCGCGGTGACCTTGTCACCCAGGTCGCGGATGGACTGCGGCGACGGGCCGATCCAGATCAGCCCGGCGTCGATCACGGCCTGGGCGAAGTCGGCGTTCTCGGAGAGAAATCCGTAACCGGGGTGGATCGCGTCGGCGCCGGACTTGGCCGCGGCGTCGAGGATCTTGTCGAACACGAGGTACGACTCGGCAGAGGTCTGACCGCCGAGGGCGAACGCCTCGTCGGCGAGCTTCACGAAGGGAGCGTCGGCATCGGGCTCTGCGTACACCGCGACGCTGGTGATTCCCGCGTCCTTGGCAGCCCGGATCACGCGAACCGCGATCTCGCCGCGGTTAGCTACGAGTACCTTCGTGATCCGTGCGCTGGCATGGCTGGGCACTGAGCCTCCTGTTGTGCAATCTTTGGTCGCGTCGGGGAACGGGTCGCCGGTTAGGCCCCGTGCCCGGTATCGACAACTTTCGTCTCGGGCGAGTGTAGGCAGTGTGCCAACCCTGCTCGAACTCGGCTAGCCCTACTGTGGAGTAGGTCGCAGGTCACACTACGCGGCGTCGGGTGATGTGAACATGTTTCAAATGATCTGATTCGCGGCACCGGGTTCGGTGCCGGAGACGATCGGCACGCGCACCGAGTTGCCCCATTCGATCCACGAACCGTCGTAATTACGCACCGACCTGCGGCCGAGCAGGAAGGTCAGGACGAACCAGGTGTGGCTGGAGCGCTCGCCCACCCGGCTGTACACGACCAAGTCCTCGGCGGGCAGCGCGCCGTAGACCTCGTCCAGATCGGCGCGCGAGCGGAACCGGCCGTCGTTCGTGGCGGCCGCGTTCCACGGAATGTTCACCGCGGTGGGCACGTGGCCGCCGCGCAGGGCCGCGTACTCCTGAGCGAGTTCCTCACCCGAGTACTCCTGCGCCGAACGCACGTCGACCAGTGGCTTGCCGAGCCTGCCGAGCACCTCCTCGCGGAACGCGCGCGCGGTCGAGTCGTCGCGCACGACCTCGGGATAGTCACTGGGCGTGGGGACGGGCTGGTCGAAAGTGGTATCGCGTTCCTCGGAGATCCAGGCGTCGCGGCCGCCGTCGAGCAGGCGCACGTCCTCGTGCCCGAACAGCGTGAAGATCCAGGCGGTGTGCGCGGCTTGGGCATTGCCGCGATCGCCATAGATCACCACGGTGTCGTCGCGCTCGATACCCTTGGCGCGCATCAGTTCGGTGAAGCGCTTGCCGTCGACATAATCGCGGGTCACCGGATCGCTCAGATCGCCACGCCAGTCGATCTTGACCGCGCCCGGGACATGGCCGATGTCGTAGAGCAGGATGTCATCGTTGGACTCGATGATTCGTAAACCACGCACGCCGATGTTTGCGGACAGCCATTCTGTGGTTACCAATCGTTGCGGGACTGCGTAGGAACCGAAGGCGGGGTGCGGATCCAGGGCGACGGGCACGGTGTGGTCCTTCACGCGAGTTGGGTGGGTGCGAACACTGTGTGGTCGCTCCCGATGGTAAGTGTGTGGTGGCACATCACGAATCGACACAATGGGCGAATAAAGCGCACGGATGTCCGATAAAGTCTCTGGAGAGGAGGGGTGAGCTATGTCCGATTCTTGGCCGCGACGGCGACTGCTCGCGATCCTACGTGGCGCCACCGAGCCCCTCGATGCCCAGGAACTGGCCCGCATCACCGGACAGCACGTCACCACTGTCCGATTCCACCTCGATGTCCTCACCCGCGAATCGCTCGTTCGCCAGTTCCAGCAACCGCCGCGCGGCCGCGGACGCCCACGCATCGGCTATCGCGCGGTGCAGCGCTCGGTGGGGTACCAGGAACTCGCGCAGGTGCTCGCCGACCATCTCGGCCCCGATCCGATCGCCCGATCCGCCGCCGCCATGGCCGCGGGTCGCGCGTGGGGCGCGCGGATGGACATCGGCGCCCAGCCGGTGGAAACCCTCGCCGACGCGAGGGACATCACCATGTCGCTGATGTCGGAACTCGGGTTCGCGCCAGAGAAGGAGCCCTCCGGTGAGACGCCGGAACACGTCCAGATCAACCTCACCGCCTGCCCGCTGCGCGAACTGGCCCGCTCACACGCCGAGGTGGTGTGTGGGGTGCACATGGGCATGATGCGGGAAGTGCTCGAACGCAACGGCGCCCGCGGCCGGGTGGACGTGCAGCTGCATCCGTTCGTCGAGCCAGAACTGTGCACGGCCCGCCTCGACCTGACGATGAACGCGCCCGATCGGACCCCGGCCAAGGAGCCGGGGGAGCAGCACGTGATCGCGCCGTCAGTCCCTCGGGTCCCGCCACAGCTGCGTGACGCCGACGCCGACGTCTTCGAGCAGTCGGCGCAACAGCGGTAGACCGATCCCGATGACGCTGGACGGGTCACCCTCGATCCGGTCGACGAACCAGCCGCCCAGCCCGTCCAAGGTGAACGCGCCCGCGACCTTCAGCGGCTCGCCCGAGGCGATATAGGTATCCAGCTCGTCCGGCGTCGGCTTCGCGAAATGCACGGTGGTACTGCTGCATTCGGCCGATTCGGCGACGATCGCACCGTCGCGTAACCGCAGCACGCAGTGCCCGGTGATCAGATCCGCGCTGCGGCCCGCCATCGTGGCCCAGCGCTCGCGCGCCACCTCGGGGGTGTGCGGTTTGCCTTGCAACTGCCCGTCGACGAGCAGCATCGAATCACACCCGACGACGACGCAGTCATCGCTCAGTTCGGGAATCGACGCGGCGACGTCGGCCGCCTTGGCGCGAGCCAGGGCGACCACGACGTCGTGCGAGGAGGTGCCTGCGGGCAGTGCCGCCGACACCGCGTCCTCGTCCACGCCCGAGACCCGCACCACGGGATCGATGCCCGCGGTGCGCAGAATCCCGAGTCGTGCGGGTGACGCCGATGCCAGAACGAGTCTGGTCGAGGTCAACGCAGGTGCGACAGCATCGGGTACACGTACGGCGAGAACGGGTTCGTGCCCCGATGCATCAACGTCTGTGCGCCCCAGGCGTCGGCCGGTCCGTTGGAGCCACCGGCGGGCGCGCTGGCGGCCGCCGCGCTCAGGACGGCGACCAGTGCCGCGATGTCCTGATCGGTGGGCGAACCCTTGAGAATGCGGAACAGCGGCTCGCCCGCGGCGTCGACGGGGGCCTCGACCACCGCGTCCACCGTCAGTTGCGCCTCTTCGACGAGTGGTTCGACGACGAGCTCGAGCTCGGCGACTGTCAACACGTCTTCTTCTGCCACAGTTGTCACAGTGCCAGATCCTTCCTGCACTTACGTCGCTTCACAGCGCGGTTGCCGCGATCATTCCCGGTACAACCGCGCCGATCAATAGTTGCTTCCCACAATCAGTGTGCGCGGGTCTTCGGGAATATCGCGTTTTCAGAGCGGAATGTTGCCGTGTTTCTTCGGCGGCAAGGTCACCATCTTCCGCTCGAGCAGCCGCAGCGCCGACACGATCTGGCCACGCGTGTGCGAGGGCGGGATGACCGCGTCGACGTAGCCGCGCTCGGCGGCGACGTAGGGGTTCACCAGAGTGTCCTCGTACTCGTTCTGCAGCTCGAGGCGCAGGGCATCGACATCGTCACCGTTGCGGGCGGCCTCGGCCAGCTGCTTGCGGTAGACGAATCCGACGGCGCCCGAGGCGCCCATCACGGCGATCTGCGCGGTCGGCCACGCCAGGTTCACATCGGCGCCCATGTGCTTGGAACCCATGACGTCGTAGGCACCGCCATAAG
Source organism: Nocardia sp. NPDC058705 (assembly GCF_042749305.1). Classification (NCBI taxonomy): domain Bacteria; kingdom Bacillati; phylum Actinomycetota; class Actinomycetes; order Mycobacteriales; family Nocardiaceae; genus Nocardia; species Nocardia sp. NPDC058705. Next base: position 34,576 of record NZ_JBHYRN010000024.1, read on the forward strand.
CCTTGCGAGTGATGATGGTGATCTTTCCCACAGTGGCCTCACCGTAGGCGTAGAGCAGCTTCGCGCCACGGCGGATGATGCCGTTGTATTCCTGGCCGGTGCCGGGCAGGAAGCCGGGCACGTCGACCAGGGTGATGATCGGGACGTTGAAGGCGTCGCAGGTGCGCACGAAGCGCGCGGCCTTCTCCGAGGCGTCGATGTCGAGGCAGCCGGCGAACTGGGTCGGCTGGTTGGCGACGATGCCGACGCTGCGGCCGTCGACGCGACCGAAGCCACAGATGATGTTCATCGCGCGCTCGGCCTGGACCTCGAGGAACTCGTCGTCGTCGAGCAGACGGCGGATGACCTCGTGCATGTCATAGGGCTGGTTCGGCGAGTCCGGGATGATCGTGTCGAGCTCGATGTCCTCGGCGGTGAGGGCGTCTTCGATCGCACCGTCGATCGGGTCGGTGGGCGCGTGGCGCGGCGACTCGGCGCGGTTGTTGCTCGGCAGGTAGCTGAGCAGGTCCTTGACGTAGTCGAGGGCGTCCTGCTCGCCGGAGGCCACGTAGTGGGCCACGCCGGACTTCACCATGTGGGTGTGCGCGCCGCCGAGGTCCTCCATCGAGACCTCTTCACCGGTGACGGTCTTGATCACGTCGGGCCCGGTGACGAACATCTGCGAGGTCTGATCGACCATCACCACGAAGTCGGTGAGCGCGGGGGAGTACACGTGCCCACCCGCAGCGGCGCCCATGATCAGCGAGATCTGCGGGATCACGCCGGAGGCCTGCACGTTGCGGTGGAAGATCTCGCCGTAGAGCCCGAGGGAGACGACACCCTCCTGGATCCGCGCGCCCGCGCCTTCGTTGATGCCGACCAGCGGACGGCCGGTCTTGATCGCCAGGTCCATGACCTTGACGATCTTCTCGCCGTAGACCTCGCCGAGGGAGCCACCGAACACGGTGACGTCCTGCGAGAAGATGCACACGTCGCGGCCGTCGATGGTGCCGTAGCCGGTGACGACACCGTCGCCGAGCGGTCGGTTGCTCTCCAGGCCGAAGTTCACGCTGCGGTGCTTGGCGAGGGCATCGAGTTCGACGAAGGAGCCTTCGTCGACCAGGGCCAGGATGCGCTCACGCGCGGTCATCTTGCCCTTGGCGTGCACCTTGTCGACCGCGGTCTCACCCATCGGGTGTTGCGCTTCTTCCAGCCGATTCCGCAGATCAGCCAGCTTCCCGGCGGTGGTGTGGATATCGGGGGTGCCCGCCGATTCCGATGCGGGCTGCTGCTGGACACTCGTCATGGGTTGCGAGTGTAACGAGTGACACCGTTACGCACTACGGCAGTCTCGCTTACCGGTCAGTAGAGAAACCCCAGCTAGGTATGGTCGTGACCATTAACAGAACACTCCAGTAACCTCCCGAGAATGAACCGGGCACCCTTGGATGTTCAGCGTCTGCGCAGCTCGACGGGAGTGTCGTTCTTCGACCGGATAGATGTGGTCGAGTCGACCGGATCTACCAACGCCGATCTCGTCGCCCGCGCTGCCGACCCCGCTGTCGACCGTCAAGCCCTGCTCGCCGAGGAACAGGTGAGCGGTCGCGGCCGACATGCCCGCGCGTGGGTGAGTCCGCCCCGCGCGCAGATCTCGCTGTCGATTCTGGTGCGCCTGCCCGGCATCGATCCCACCGCGCTCGGTTGGTTGCCGTTGCTCACCGGCATCGCCGTGGTCGACGCGCTGCGCGGTGCGGCCGGGGTTTCGCCGGAACTGAAGTGGCCCAACGATGTGCTGCTCGACGGCCGCAAGCTCGCGGGCATTCTGGCCGAGGTCGCTCAAACCGGGATCGCTCCCGCGGTGGTGGTCGGCATCGGCATGAACGTCGACCTCGACGAGTCGGAACTGCCTGTCGCCCACGCGACTTCGCTGTCGCTGGCCGGAGCTTCCGACATCGACCGCACCGCCCTGGTCGCGGCGATCCTGGCCGAATTCGCGCGCCGCTTCACCGCGTGGGAACGGTCGGGCTGGGACACCACCGAGCTGGTGGCCGAATACCGCGAGCGGTGCGCCACCATCGGGATCGAGGTGCGCGCCGAACTGCCCGGCGGGACGGTGCTCACCGGGGTGGCGTCCGGCGTCGACGACACCGGACGGCTGCTCATCGGCGAGCGGGCGGTGTCCGCGGGCGACGTCTCCCACCTGCGCGGACAGTACTGAGGACGGGTCCTCGACGGACCCGTCCCAGGCACGGATCAGCGTGCGGCCGCACCCGCGGTCGCACGCTCGGCCACCTCGCGCTCGCGCGCGAGCAGCCGGTCGCGCTGCTCTTCGAAGCGCAGCACGTCCTTCTCCAGCTTGTCGATGAACAGGGCGAGTTCATCGCGTGCCGCTTCACCGCGTGCGCCGAAGTCGTTGCGCTCGAAGACGTTCCACTGCTTGAGCACCGGGCGCACCACTTCGTCGAGGTGCTGGCGCAGGTCGTAGATGCCGTGCTTGGCCATCAGTACGCCGTTGCGCCGCCAGTTGGGCATGCCCGCGCCCGGCATCTGGAAGTTGGTGAGCACCTTGGTGATCGCGGGCATCGCCTGGTCGGGGGCGAGGTCGAGGGCCGCCGCGCACAGGTTGCGGTAGAAGATCATGTGCAGGTTCTCGTCGGTGGCCACGCGCGCCAGCATCTTGTCGGCGACGGCGTCGTCACACACGCGTCCGGTGTTGCGGTGGCTCACCCGGGTGGCCAACTCCTGGAACGTCACATACGCGACGTTGACCAGGAATCCACCCCAGTTCGCCGGCGCGTGCGCACCCTGGGTCATGTGGACCATCCGCGCTTCTTCGAGGGCCACCGGGTCGACGCCACGGGTGACCACGAGGTAGTCGCGGATCACGATGCCGTGGCGGTTCTCCTCGGCGGTCCAGCGGCCGACCCAGGTTCCCCACGCGCCGTCGAGGGAGAAGTTCTCGGCGATCTCACGGTGATAGGACGGCAGATTGTCCTCGGTGAGCAGATTGGTGATCATCGCGGCCTTGGCGACGTCGGTGAGCCTGGATTGCGAAGGCTCCCAGTCGGTTCCGCCCATCGCGGCGAAATTGCGGCCTTCCTCCCACGGCACGTAATCGTGCGGATTCCAGTCCTTGGCGATGGAAAGGTGCCGGTTGAGGTTCTGTTCGGCCACAGGTTCGAGGGCCGTGAGGATTTCGAGCTGAGTCAGATCTTTGGTCACGCGTGCCTCCACTGTCGGTGTCGAGCAAGCAGATATGGGCAAAACCTGGCATCTAGCGTGTAATCCACAGTATCGCCTCGGTCGTGGCATCGAGAAATGCGGTGTGCCATCGCGGTACTGTTCGGGGCATGGGTTACCCGGAGGATGTCCTCGCGCCCGACGAGCAGTTGATCCTGCACCGCCACCCGCATTGGAAAATGCTGGTGTGGCCCATCGTCTTTCTCATCGCGGTCACCGCGCTCGCCGGTTTCCTCGGTGGGCTCGCCTACCGCAACACCACCGGCCACGTGCGCACGGTGCTGCTGATCCTGATCGGGCTGATCTGGATCGGGCTGATCGCGTGGCGGGTCGTCGCGCGGGTGATCGCTTGGAAGTCCACGCATTTCATCGTCACCGGGCGACGGGTGCTCGTGCGCCAGGGCGTGCTCACCCACACCGGCATCGACATCCCGCTCAGCCGCATCTCCAGTGTGCAGTTCCGCCACGGGCTCTGGGACCGCGTACTCGGCACCGGCACGCTGATCATCGGGTCCTCGTCGGAGGAGCCGCTCGAATACGACGACGTACCCCAGGTGCAGCAGGTCCACTCGCTGCTCTACCACCAGGTGTTCGAGGCGGGCCGTTCCGCCAACGAACAGCACTGGGGCGGCGGCTACCGGTGACCCTGCTCGGAAACCTCGATCCGGCGCCGACGCGCAGCGTTCCTCAGCCGCGCATGGCCGGAGCGCAGGCGGAGGTTTCGCAGATCAGGCGCCGACGCGTAGCGTTCCTCAGCCGCGCATGGCCGGAGCGCAGGCGGAGGTTTCGCCTAACCTGTGCAGATGACCGCAGTACTGCTGGCTGAAGACGACGAGGCGATTGCCGCACCCCTCTCGCGTGCGCTGGGGCGTGAGGGCTACACCGTCACCGTCGAACGCTTCGGCCCCGCGGTGTTGCGCCGGGCCCTCGAGGGCAACCACGACCTGCTCATCCTCGACCTCGGCCTGCCCGGCATGGACGGCCTGGAAGTCTGTCGGCAGGTGCGCGCGAGCGGCGCCGATCTGGCGGTACTCATGCTCACCGCCCGCACCGACGAGGTCGACTTCGTCGTCGGTCTGGACGCGGGCGCCGACGACTACGTCGGCAAACCGTTCCGGCTGGCCGAACTCCTCGCCCGCGTGCGAGCCCTGTTGCGGCGCAGCGGAATCGGTGACGACGCGGTGGAGGTCGGCGCGATCCGGCTCGAACCCGCGGCGCGCCGCGTGCTGGTCAATGGCGCCGAGGTGAACCTGGCCAACAAGGAGTACGAGCTGCTCAAGGTGCTCATCGACCGGGCCGGTCAGGTGGTGGCGCGCGAGACCATCCTGCGTGAGGTCTGGGGCGACGCGGATCTGCGCGGTTCCAAGACCCTCGACATGCACATGTCCTGGTTGCGTCGCAAGATCGGCGACGAGGGCCCGATGGCGGAGCGCCGGATCGTCACCGTGCGCGGTGTCGGGTTCCGGCTCAACACCGACGGACCCACCTCGCACCGAGGCTGACGGGTGCGCCGCCGCATCCTGCGTTCGATCCTCACCGTGTTGACCATCACCACGGTGGTGCTCGGCGTGCCGCTGATCTACACCGCCTGGCTGTGGGTCGAGGACATCACCCGCAACGACCTACAGAGTCGCCTCGAACGGATCTCGACCGAGGTGATCGCCCAGGAAGGTGACGACGGAACCGTCCCCAACGGTCTCGACGTGCGGGCCATGAGCGCGCTGGTCCCCGAGGGCGGCAAGCTCACGATCGTCTATCCGGCCCCGCACGACAATGCCGCGCGCACCGATATCGGCGCCGAGGAAGTCACCGATCCGCTGGTCGAATCGCTGTCGATGGGCACCTCCGGTTCGCTGCGGCTCGAGGTGCCCGCCGGGCCGATGCATTCGCGCCAGGAGCAGGCGGTGGCCGCGGTGGCGTTGGCCGTGCTCGCCTCGCTCGGTGCGGCGTTCTCGGTCGCCGTGGTGACCGCGCGCCGCGTCGCCGACCCCCTGCGCGATGTGGCCGCCAGGGCCGCCCGGCTGGCGATGGGCGACTTCCGACCCGATCCGCGCCGCCACGGCATCGCCGAACTCGACCGGGTCTCCGACGTCCTCGATTCGGCGACGGTGGAGATCGCGGGCCGCCTGCAACGCGAGCACGCGCTGGTAGCCGACGTTTCCCACCAGCTACGCAGCCGCCTGACCGCCGTTCGGCTGCGCCTGGACGAGTTGTCCACCCACGCCGATCCCGAGGTGGTGCACGAGGCCGAGGAGGCGATGGCGCAGGTCGACCGACTCACCGAGGCCATCGACGACCTGGTCCGCGCCTCCCGCGACGAAGACGCCACCGACCGCGATCCGGTCCCGGTGATGGCGGAACTGCGCGGGGTGGTCACCGAGTGGACCCACCCGTTCCACGAGGCCGGACGCGAACTCCTCCTGCTCGGCGACGAATCCCTACAGGCCCCGATCAGCGGTTCCCGGCTGCGCGAGGCGGTCGCGGTGCTGGTCGACAATGCTCTGATGCACGGCGGCGGCACCTGCACGGTCTCGGTCCGCACCGTCCCGACGATGAGTTCGCGCGATCCGCTGATCTGCGTGGAGGTGTCCGACGAAGGGGAGGGGGTGCGCGATGAGCTGGCACCGCACATCTTCGATCGTGGGTTCTCGGCGGGCGGGTCGACCGGCGTCGGTCTCGCGCTCGCCCGCGCGCTGGTCGAGGCTGACGGTGGTCGGCTCGAGCTGCAACGTCGACGCCCTGCCCTGTTCGCGGTGTTCCTCGGCTCCAAGCCCAACCGTCCGCAGAACGCGACGCTTACCGAGCCGCGCTGAGTCAGCGGCTCAGCTGTGGTGGCCCTCTTCGACCAGGTCCTCGAACTCCTCGACGATCTCGTCCATCTCGTCGGGGAACACCCAGCGCCGCATCGCCCAGAACCGGAACGCCATCTGCAGCAGGTTGCCGATGATGAACGCGCTGAAGAAGTCGGCCAGGTTCTCGACCAGGAAGCTCACATGCGGCTGCCGCAGATCGAGCACATAGATCGAGATCCACAGCGGGATATTGGCCAGGACCACCCCGACCCCGCTCACCCCGAAGAACAGCAGCGCCTCGTGATGCTTTTCCCGCCCGCCCCGGTTCTTGAACGACCATTCCCGGTTGAGAACGTAGGACGCGATCACCGCGACCACGCCGGAGATGATCTTGGCGGTGATCGGCTTCTCCGAAAGGATCGTCCATTTCAGGAGGTAGAACAGGCCGCTGTCGATGACGAACGTGGTCGCTCCGACAATGGCGAACTTGATCAGCTCTTTATGCTTGATCGCAGTCGCACGCATGCGCGGGGGTAGGACGTTGACCACGTCGTCGACGATTGACACGAGTTCTGAGTGTACCGGTCGCAAACATTTGCTTTCGACATGACAACATTGTCCGACGTGAGTGCACGTTCATTCGATCCGTCAGCCATGCCCACCGTCACGATGGTCGGTGGGGGCCAGCTCGCGCGCATGACGCACCAGGCCGCGATCGCCCTCGGCCAGCGTCTACGGGTGCTCGCCGAGCGGCCCGACGACCCGGCCGCCCAGGTCACCCCCGACGTCGTGTTCGGCAGCCACGACGACCTGTCCGCGCTGCGCAAGGCCGCCCACGGCTCGCACGCGCTGACCTTCGACCACGAGCACGTGCCGACCGAGCACCTCGAGGTTCTTGTTGCCGAGGGTGTGAATGTCGCCCCGCCGCCGCAGGCACTGATCTTCGCCCAGGACAAGCTGGCCATGCGGTTGAAGCTGTCCGGGCTGGGTCTGCCGGTTCCGGCGTTCGTCGAGGTCACTGCTGTTTCCGACGCCGTCGCCTTCGGTGACGAGCACGGCTGGCCGTTCGTGTTGAAGGCCGTGCGCGGCGGTTACGACGGTCGTGGCGTGTGGATGCCCGCGGACACCGCCGAGGCCACTCAGCTCGTGACCGATCAGCTCGCGCACGGCGTGCAGCTGCTTGCTGAGTCGAAGGTCTCACTGAAGCGTGAGCTGTCGGCGATGGTCGCCCGCTCGCCCTTCGGACAGGCCGCGACCTGGCCCGTCGTGGAGACCGTGCAGCGCAACGGCCAGTGCGCCGTCGTGATCGCCCCCGCCCAGGACCTGGACGAGGACGTGGCCGCCCGCGCCGAGACCATGGCGCTGGAGCTGGCCGCGGGCCTCGGTGTGGTGGGTGTCATGGCCGTCGAGTTGTTCGAAACCAACGACGGCGAACTCCTGGTGAACGAGCTCGCGATGCGCCCGCACAACTCCGGCCACTGGGGCATGGACGGTGCCCGCACCGGCCAGTTCGAACAGCACCTGCGCGCGGTCCTGGACTACCCCCTCGGCGACACCAGCCCGCTCGCTCCGGTGACGGTGATGACGAACATCCTCGGTGCCGCCGAAGCTCCCGAGATGTCGATGGACGAACGCCTGCACCACCTGTTCGCCCGCCTGCCCGAAGCCAAGGTCCACCTCTACGGCAAGGGCGAGCGCCCCGACCGCAAGATCGGCCACATCAACATCCTCGGAGACGACGTCGTCACGGTCCGCGAAAAGGCCGAGCGTGCGGCCCACTGGATGTCGCACGCCGTCTGGACCGACGGCTGGGACCCGCACGGAGAGTGAGATCCCTTCGCCCGCAACAGGTTTCGAGCGGGCGCCCAGTAGAGCCCCTCGGGTGCGAAACTGCCGCGTCACCCGTCACACCCGACAACCCTAAGGAACTCACGTGAGCACCAACGGACCTCAGGTCGGCCTCATCATGGGCAGCGACTCCGACTGGCCGACCATGGAAGCCGCCGCAGAAGCCCTCGCCGAATTCGGCATCCGCTTCGAGGTCGGCGTCGTCTCCGCCCACCGCACCCCCCAGCGCATGCTCGACTACGCCCGCGAAGCAGCAGACCGCGGCCTCAAAGTCATCATCGCCGGCGCAGGCGGCGCCGCCCACCTCCCCGGCATGGTCGCCTCCGCCACCCCCCTCCCCGTCATCGGCGTCCCCGTCCCCCTCAAATACCTCGACGGCATGGACTCCCTCCTCTCCATCGTCCAAATGCCCGCAGGCGTCCCCGTAGCCACCGTCTCCATCGGCGGCGCCCGCAACGCAGGCCTGCTGGCCACCCGAATCCTCGCCACCACCGACGACGCCCTGCGCACTCGCATGGAACAGTTTCAGGCCGGCCTCGAACAAATGGTCCTCGCCAAAGACGAAGCCCTCCGCAACAAACTCCTGGGCTAGCCCGGCGGGGCGAAACCTCGCCACGGAGTCCGAATCGCCGAATTCCAAGGAATCGCCGCCCCTTTCGTACTGATGTTCGATCGGACGTACTGTCGCCACATGGTGACCTCATCGCACGAAGCGATGCATCGGATCTTCCAGCACGATGCGGCGGCGATAGCCCACGCCTTCGCCGTACTGAAGCTCCCCTTCTCCAAGCCGACTGCGGTAGAGCAAGTTTCGGTAGACCTCACGGAGACGGCTCCGGTCGAACGGCGCGCTGACACGATCTTGGACATCACGACTGTCGATGACAGATTCCTGATGGTGGTCGAGGCTCAGTCCGCGGCCGACACTTCACGACCTGAAGCGTGGTCGTATTACGTGACCTTTCTGCGGAACAAGTACAAGCTGCCGGTCATCCTCGTCGTCATCTGCCACGATCGCGCCACCGCGCAGTGGGCAACGGCTCCGATGAAACTGGGCCACACTTTCTGGACCACGATCACACTGCACCCGTTGGTGCTTGGTCCGCACAATGTGCCGGCGATCATCGACCCGGCGGCAGTTGTCCAGGATCTACCCCTGGCGGCGTTGTCGGCTGTCACCCACGCTCGCGAGCCGGAGATCGGTGCGATACTGGGAGCGATCGTCGCGGGCATTCGTCGGTTGGGCGGAAACGAGACGACCGAGTTCTACGTCGAGCTGATCGAACAGGGCATCTCCCATACTGACGCCGCCGAGACCTGGAGGAAGCACATGGCTACCGACCTCTCGTTCTTCCGTTCCGAATCCGCGCAGAAGCTCAGGGCTCAGGGACGCGTCGAAGGTCGCGCCGAGGATGTGCTGATGATCCTCCGACACCGAGGCGTTCTCGTCACCGAGGACGCGGCGGATCGCATTCGCAGCTGTCCCGACGAACTCCAGTTGGCAACATGGCTCCGTCGATCCCTGGACGTATCTTCCGTCGAAGAACTGCTGAGTGAGTGACGGGCCTACGCGGCCGGATCAGAGGAAACTTTGCAGGATAACGGCGACGGCTTCCGGTGCCTCGACATGGGGGAATGACCCGCGGTCTCGATGATCGCGGTGCGTCATTTCATGATTTCAGGAACTCGACGAGGGTGTCGATGACCGCGTCGGGCCGGTCGACCTGGACGAAATGGGAGGTGCGGTCGACGCGCACCATTCGCGCGGACGGCAGGCGCTCTGTGAGCGCGTCGGCCACCCGCGGCGACACGATCGGGTCGGGTTCGGTGCCGTAGACGGCGAGCAGCGGTACCGGGAAACTGTCCAGGTCGGCGAGCCTGCGTCCGAGGGCGGCGAGGTCGGCGGGGCGAAGACCGTCGCGCAGGTGTCGGACGAAGGCCCGCGAGCCTGCGGAGCTCGCCAGCGCCGATCCGTACTCGCCCGCCTCTTCCAGCGACTTCACCGTCTCGTCGAAATAATGCGTTCGATGGTGCGCCCATCGGTACGGCTGTCGTCGGATGTACGCCGCGAGTCCGGCTGCGACACCGGGCACCGCCAGCACGGCGGCGAGCGCGCGGTGCTTGACCTCCGGCAACAGTGGCGAATGCAGGACCACTACCTTCCGAAACGAGTCGGTGGCGTCCAGCGCGCGATGCATCACGGGCAAACCGCCGAGCGAATTTCCCACCACCGCACAGCCTTTGATACCCAGCGCATCCTGGAACTCGCCCAGCCAATCACCGATCTCGGCGCAACGATACGTCGCATCCGGGGGAGCTTCGCTGCCACCGCAACCGGGCAGGTCGACCGCCACGACCCGAAAGTGTTCGGCGAGTTCGGTTATCACGTATCGCCACGAGTAGGACGTGGTCATCAGCCCGTGGACGAGCAGCAAGGGCGGCCCGGTTCCGCTGGTGCGGTAGCGAATTCGAATCCGCCCATACCTGGCGGAGTCCATCGGCAGGTCCATCGCGGGTAGCTGGAAGAACGAATGTGAACGAGCGGGCCGGGCGGGCAGATCCCGAAAGCGCGCTTGGCGAAAGGGGGTGGGCTGGACGGCCATCGAAGGCTCCGATCCTCTGCTATCGTTCGTTCGAACGAACGAGACAACGATAGCGCGATTCGAGTCGCCGAGGGAAGCAAGACCCATGTCACAATCGGAGCCCACCCGGGACCGCATCATCCGAGCGGTCGTGCGAATCATGGGAACCAACGGCGCGGCAGCGGTCACCAATCGGCGGATCGCCACCGAGGCAGGCATCTCGCTGGGCACGCTCACCTATCATTTCGCCACCCAGCGTGACCTGGTCGAAGCCGGCATGGCAGCCTTCGTCGCCGACGAAACCGTCAAGTTCACCCAGCTCGCCGACCGTGCCGCCGCAGGTGAGCTCGACCTCGCCCAGGCGGGTGAAATTCTCGGCGGCATCGTCACCGACACAGGCTTCGGCGGCGACCACATCGCATGGTTCGAACTCTTCGTACAGGCCGCCAGACACCCGGCCCTACATTCCGCGACCGCCGAATTCTTCGACACCTACGACCGCCTCGCGGTGTCGATCCTGCGCGCCCTCGGTGTCGCCGATGCCGAATCGGCGGCCCCACTGGCAGTCGCCGCATTGGTCGGCCTCCAGCTCCGTCGTCTCGCGGGCGGTGGGTCACCCGACCAGGTCGTCGCGGGGATGGCAGAACTGGTCGCCGTGTTCACGGGGCGGCCGACTGCCTGATCCGCGCTGAAGACCGATGACTACGGTTACACCCCGTGGCACACGACGACGCGGCGCAGTTTCGGCTTACGGTGGTTGATCAGGCGTTGCGGTTGTTCGCCGAGCGGGGGTACGAGGCGACGACGGTGGATGAGATCGCGGTGGCGGCGGGGATTTCTCGGCGGACGTTCTTTCGGCAGTTCCGGTCGAAAGAGGATGTGATCTTCGCTGATCACGAGTTCCAGCTCGCTTCGGCGGAGGAGTTTCTCGAAGGGGTCGAGGGTGATCCGTGGGAGGCGATCTGTGAGGCCGTGATCGGGGTGTTCGAGCGGTTCACGCAGTGGCGCGATATCGCGGCGCGGCGGTATCAGGTGGTGCGGCGGGTGCCGGCGTTGCGCGAGCGCGAGATCGTCACGGTGTTCCGGTACGAGCGGCTGTTCACCGAGTTCCTGCGCGCCCGGTTGCCGGAGGTGCCCGATCTCGCGCGGGTGCAGTACACGGCGGCGGTGACCGCGACCCACAACTACCTGCTGCGGCGCATGGTGCGCGGCGAATCGGGTGCCACGGTGGCCGATCTGCGCACCGAGTTGGACATGATCCCGCGTGGCAGGCGGGCCCACGCCGAGCCCGAGGACATGGTGCTCGCGGTGTTCCCGCGCGACATGCCGCCGCGCAAGGTGGCCGATCTACTCACCGCTCGCCTCGGTAACCTGTGAGTGCCGCTCATGCTGCCGAGCGCGGTGACACTGAGTGCCACCCGCATATCCGCATGTAGCGCTAGAGTGCCGCGCGTATAATCATCACTAGATTGGCACTGCGTGCCGACGCACCACGCGCTGTGACCGCAGCGATCACGACCACGACCAGGAGTGTGCCCCCGATGGCCGGTAACCCCGATTTCGACCTGTTCAAGCTCGAGGACTTCCACGACGAGCTGCGCGGCGCGATCCGCGGCCTCGCCGAGAAGGAAATCGCTCCGTACGCCAAGGACGTCGACGGCAACTCCCGCTTCCCGGAGGAGGCGCTCACCGCGCTCAACGCCGCGGGCTTCAACGCCGTGCACGTGCCGGAGGCCTATGGCGGCCAGGGTGCCGACTCGGTCGCCACTTGTATCGTGATCGAGGAAGTCGCCCGCGTCTGTGGCTCCTCCTCGCTGATCCCCGCCGTGAACAAGCTCGGCACCATGGGCCTGATCCTCAACGGCTCCGAAGAGCTCAAGACCAAGGTCCTGGCAGACATCGTCAACGGCGAGATGGCCTCCTACGCGCTGTCCGAGCGTGAGGCCGGTTCCGACGCCGCCGCCATGCGCACCCGTGCCAAGGCCGACGGCGACGACTGGGTCCTCAACGGCTCCAAGTGCTGGATCACCAACGGCGGCAAGTCTTCCTGGTACACCGTGATGGCGGTGACCGACGCCGACAAGGGTGCCAACGGCATCTCCTCGTTCATGGTCCACAAGGACGACGAGGGCTTCGTGGTCGGCCCGCTCGAGCACAAGCTGGGCATCAAGGGTTCGCCCACCGCCGAGCTCTACTTCGAGAACTGCCGCATCCCCGGCGACCGCATCGTCGGCGAGCCCGGCACCGGTTTCAAGACCGCCCTGCAGACCCTGGACCACACCCGCCCGACCATCGGCGCGCAGGCCGTCGGCCTGGCCCAGGGTGCGCTGGACGCCGCGATCGCCTACACCAAGGATCGCAAGCAGTTCGGCAAGACCATCGCCAGCTTCCAGAACACCGAGTTCATGCTGGCCGACATGGCCATGAAGATCGAGGCCGCCCGCCTGATGGTCTACACCTCCGCGGCCCGCGCCGAGCGCGGCGAGAAGAACCTCGGCTTCATCTCCGCCGCCGCCAAGTGCTTCGCCTCCGACGTGGCCATGGAGGTCACCACCAACGCCGTCCAGCTCTTCGGCGGCGCCGGCTACACCACCGACTTCCCGGTCGAGCGCATGATGCGCGACGCGAAGATCACCCAGATCTACGAAGGCACCAACCAGATCCAGCGACTGGTCATGGCCCGCAACATCCTGCGCTGACCCGCACCTGAGCGCGCGTTTCGCGGCCCCTCGAATTTCTTTCGGGGGGCCGCGCCCGTTATCGGGTCAGCGTCGAAACCACCGCCGCCCAATCAGATCAGCCGCGCCCGAACAGCCGCCGCAGGCCACGTCGCGGTGTCGGCTCCGGGGCGCCGACACCGTGGAACTGGGCCACCAGGTCAAGGATGGTCCAGACCTCGCCGGTGGTGTAGGTCGAGGGCTCCATCGAGCCGCCGAGGAACGGATAGGGCTCGGGGATGTAGACCTGGTCCTCGCCGAGCGGGCCGAGGAGGGCGCGGACCTCGGCGACGTGGTCGGGGAGTAGGACTTAGGCGGCGAAATCGGGGTCGCGCAGCACGGAGTCGGCGAAGTCTTCGATGCTGGGAAATCGGCCGTAGCTCTTGGCCGCGGCTTTGAACGGATGCAGTACCGCGAATTCCCCGCTGGATTCGGCGAGAAAGACGTGGCCGAGATCGGAATACCCGACCACGGCCTCGAAAGTTGGAAATTGTTCGGACCACCCCGGCGCCGCCTCGATCAGGCGCAGAGGTTGGATCAGCCGAAAGGCTTCGGAATTCATCCGTATATCAAAGCAGCACAAAAGCTTTCGATCCAGGCCAGGCTACGGTGATTGTCATGGCGCGCAAGAATCGGTGGGGCACTCCCCGCTCGATCTACCTGTACCGAACCCTTGGCGGTTGGCGGCACTCGATGTTTCTCCTAAACGGCGGCATGATCTGTGGTGCGCTGGGGAAGGGATCGGTTTCCACGTCTGTCGAGGTCGCGCAAGCGGAGTTGCAAGGCATCGTCGAGTTCCTTCTCGACGGCGAAGGTTCAGCACATCTGCAGTGGGGGCCGAGTGCGAACGGTGCGGGCTGGATTGCTGACGTAGATATTCGGGGATCTTTGGTAGATGACATAGCTCGGCGCGAGGGGCCGGACCTCGAGGTCGGCGACCACTAGCGTGATCGGCCGAGTGGCCCGGAGATACCGGGCCGTGAGGTGGTTCGAGGATGACGTTGGTCTCTGCGGTGCGGCGTAGTCGGTGGGGTGTGGTGGTGCTGGCTGCGGTGGCGCTCGTTGCGGCGGGGTGTGCGCAGGAGCGGCCTGCGATTGTCGCGTTGAAATCGTTGCCACGGCTGGTGGAGTATCCGGCGGGGTATGAGATGCCGAGTAAACCGGAGAGTATCTCCGCGGATCAGCCGGGTACGGCGGTGCCGCTCACGTTCACCGACGAGAGTTGTCGGTCGCTGATCGAGAACCCGGTGGGGGCCGGGGCGAAGGAATCGGTTACCTCCGGTACCAACCCGGCCGTGTTCCTCGTGCAGATCGTCGAGTCCGATCTGGCGGTGGCCGATTTGACCGCGCTCGCGCAGCGGTGCGCCGACGTCGAGGCGCGCACCGGGACCGGCAACACGTTGCGCATGAAGGTGACTGCGATCGATCCGCCGAAAACCGTTGCCGCGGAGAGTGTTGCGATCCGAACCGCCGGAACCCAGGAGACGCGTATCGGCGACGCACCGCCGAAGCAGACCCAGATCGGCCAGCAACGCTACGTCGCCCGCGTCGGCAAATACGTCGTCTCGGCGCTGGCGATCCTGCCCCCGATGCCCGAGGAGGGCTTGGCCGCCGAGATCGGTGTGCTGGGCAACGTCTTCCAAATCGCGGTCGACCGACTGACGCAGGAAACCCGCTGAATTACGGGACGAGTCCGGCGTATTCGGGGTGTTCGGCGATGTACTTCTCGACGTACCAGCAGGTGGGGATGACCTGGTAGCCGTGGTCGCGGGAGTCGTCGAGGCCGTATTTCACGACCTCGGCCGCCACGCCGCGGCCCCGGAATTCGGGGAAGGTCATGGTGTGGTGGAAGTCGCGGACCTTGGGGTCTTCGCGTTCGGCGTAGTCGGCGTATCCCGCGAGGACATCGTCGTGGTAGATCTCGTAGCGGGTGTCGTCGACGTTGTGCTCGAGCCTGGTGGTCATATCCACCGATGCTAGTCGGGCTACAGGACCGCGCCCGGATTGAGGATGCCTTCGGGGTCGAGGGCGTCTTTGATGCGGCGGGTCAGGGCCATGACGTCGGGGCCGACCTGGTCGGGCAGCCAGGCCTTTTTCAACCGGCCGACGCCGTGTTCGCCGGTGATGGTGCCGCCGAGGGCGATGGCCAGGTCCATGATCTCGCCGAAGGCGCGGTGGGCGCGGGCGGTGTTGTCGGGGTCGGTGGGGTCGTGCACGATCAGCGGGTGGGTGTTGCCGTCGCCCGCGTGCGCGATCACCGAGACGAGCACCTCGTTGCGTTCCCCGATCGCGGCGACGCCGGCGATCAGGTCGCCGAGGCGGGGCAGCGGCACGCCGACGTCTTCGAGCAGCAGTGGCCCGATCTTCTCCACGGCGGGAATCGCGAATCGTCTTGCGGCGGTGAAAGCTTCACCTTCTGTTGCGTCGGCTGTGTGGAAAACCTCTGTGGCCCCGGCCTTCTCGCACAGTCCCACCATCACTTGTGCTTCGTGCCCGGCGAATTCGCCGGGCGCATCGGAGCGGGCGACGAGCAGGGCCGCAGCGGTGCGGTCCAGCCCCATGCGCATCTCGTCCTCGACCGCGTTGATCGCGACGGTGTCCATGAATTCGAGCATGGCGGGGCGCAGGGTCGAGGTGATCGCCAGGATCGCGTCGGTCGCGGCGGTGAGCGAGCCGAAACTCGCGACGACGGTCGACTGCGGCGGCTGCGCGGGCAGCAACCGCAGGGTGAGTTCGGTGATCACCCCGAGCGTGCCCTCGCTCCCGACGAACAGTTTCGTCAACGACAACCCGGCCGAATCCTTGAGTCGCGGTCCACCGAGTCGCACCACGGTCCCGTCGGCCAGCACCACTTCCATGCCGAGCACGTAGTCGGTGGTCACGCCGTACTTCACGCAGCACAGCCCGCCCGCGTTGGTCGCCGCGTTGCCGCCGATCGAGCAGATCTCGAACGACGACGGGTCCGGCGGGTACCACAGCCCCTCCGCCGCGACGGCCCGCTTCACCTCGGCATTGAGCAGCCCGGGCTGCACCACCGCGATCCGGGTCACGGTGTCGACGCTGATCTCGCGCATCAACTCGGTGCTGAGCACGATCCCGCCGTCGACTGCGGTCGCCCCACCGGACAACCCGGACCCGGCGCCACGCGGCACCACCGGCACCCGATGCGCGTGCGCCCAGCGCACGGTCGCCGCCACATCGGCGGTACTGCGCGCCCGCACCACCGCCAGCGGCGTCCCCGCATCCGGATCACGCGCCCAATCCTGCCGATATCCCGCCAGCAGATCGGGGTCGATGACGACCGCCCCGTCCGACACCGCCGAAATCAACGAATCGAGGTCACCGCTGCGCTCGTCCACCTGTCCACGCTAACCCGCGCACCCCGTCCACCGCGGGCACTTCGTCCTGGTCAATTGATCACCACGCACTCACGCAAGCATCGCCCGAGAGCGATCCTGCACAGGAACATGGTGATCACTTGACCAGATCTGATGTGTTTCCGAACAAGTGAATTTCCGCATGACTGTGATCTGGCGCGTCCGGTTGGTGTATACGCCGTCCAATCGGCGACAATGCCTGTACCGGGTGTGTTCGATGGCTGAATTGCCACGCGGCCCAGCGTGTTTCGAGTTCTGCTCCACGGTGCGTTTGTCGCGCATCGATCACGCGACGCTGTTGCGCCGCACCGTTTTTCGCAGGGAGGACTGGCGATGATGCAGGAACCGCAGAACCGCGCTGAGATGGTCGGTGCGCTGTTGGCCGCCGAGTTCGCCGACTCGGGCGTCGACACCGACGTGGTGCATCGCGTCTACGTCGGCGCACACGACGAATGGGTGCGGGCGCTGGAGGCGACCGGCGTGTTCGGTGTCCGCGCGCTGTCCGAGATCGCCCAACACTGGGCCGCGGATCCCTGCCTGCTCCGCGATGCCCTCCTCGCCGAGTCCGACGAGCTCACCCGTCGCCGCTGCCTGGCCGCTTGGACCTCGTTCGACACCAGGCCGATCGCCGCAGTCGGTCGCTGACGATCCGTCGGTCACCACGGTCGGTCGCTGACGATCCCGGCCGGTCCGCGGTCGCTGACGCCCCCAGCAGGTCGCCGCGCCGAGGGCCCGGCCCACCCGTTTGCCCTTTGCTCACCCTGACTTCACCTGCCGCTGGCAGGCTGGCGGCGTGGAGCATCAGGCGAGTGTCACCGAGTCGGTGGCCGACCGATTCACCCGTTGGTGCGAGGCGGTCGTCGCGCGCCTGCCGTGGGGGCTGGACCGGTATGTGCCCGCGACGTTTCTCGGCTTCGCGCTGATCAACAGCTTCACCTTCGGTGTCGACCTGCTGTTGCTCACGTTCCTGCGCAGCGGTCTCGGCCTGGCGGTCTGGTTGTCGATCACCCTCGCCTACATCGTCGCGTTCGGGCTCGCCTTCGTGCTCAACCGCACCTTCAACTTCCACTCGCACGCCCCGATGGGCAAGCAGGCCGCGGTGTACGCGGTCGTGGTGCTGGTGAACTATCTCGCGTTCATCCTCGGCGTCGGCTCGGGCCTGGCCGCTCTTGGCCTGCAGTATCACGTGGCCAGGTTGGTTGCGGGGGCGTGCGAGGCGGTGTACATGTACAGCGCGATGCGCTGGATCGTCTTCCGACGCAAGCCTGCCGTCGTCACCGCGGCGTGACGTCAGGACCGCAGCATTTCAGGACCACAGTATTTTCAGGACCGCAGCACCTCGGTGCGATCACCGTCGACCAGGACCACATCGTTGTCGGTCAGCGCCCAGTGCGGGACCCCTTCGGCCACGCAGTGCGTCAGCATCTCGGCGGCGTCACCGTCGGGGTCGGTGGGGGAGTCGAGGTGGACGACCAGTCGTCGATCGACCAATCCCAGTCCGTCCCACTGTGGTTCGATGCCGGTGGCGGGCAGCACCTCGGCGGGATCGTCCATGGTTTCCAGCCCGTGCAGATCGGGCCCGAGCAGGCAGGCTCCCGCGCTGTAGCCCGCATAGACGAGTGCGTCTTCGCGCAGCAGTGCGGGAAGCACGGAATCGGCACCGCTGCGGGCGAATTGGGCACGCAGGACAAAGGTGTTGCCGCCGCGCACCCAGACCATCGGAAACGCGCGTAGATGACGTTCCAGCCGGTCGGGTTGCCCGAGGTACTCACGTAGATCCAGCACTTCCGGTGAATAACCCTGTTGTTCAAGGGGTTTCACGTCGCTGGTCACCGCCGACGACCAGGCGTCCGGCCACGCGTCGCACGCGTTCGGAATCACCGCGACCCGCCCCGGCGCGCCGACGAGCCCGACGAGCCGATCGGCGAAACCCCCGAACCTGTACGACGCCAGGAAAAGTCGCATCAGATGGTGAACGACAGATTCCGCACGAGCCGCTCACCGAGCGCCGTGTCACCCTCGACGACAACCTCGTCGAGATGCCGGTCGATAGTCGTCCGGCCGCCCCGCAGTCGCGCGAAAAGCCCTGAGTCCACCCGGATCACCGCCGTCGGATCCTCCTCGGTCGAGTCGAGCACCGATCCGCGCCCACCGGCCACCGACAGATGAACCTGCCTGGTCACCGGCCCGGTCAGGTCGAGGGTGATCAGCGAACCGTCCGGCGCCTTCGCGCCCTTGACCACCGCACGGCCGAGGCCGAGGGTGAGTTCGGCGAATGCCGCCTCGGCACGCGCGCCACCCTCTGGCACGCTGCGTCCGATCCCGTCGGCGAGGTCGAGTTCGTGCATCCAGCAATCGAAGAGCCGGACCCGCATGAACCGCCCGTAGGGCACCTGCCCGACCGGTGAGACGGTCGGGGCCTGCCAGGCGTCGTCGTCCATGGCGGCCAGCGCGGCGCGGCGACGCTCGGTGGTCTCGTCGAACAGTGCGAGCAGTCGCTTGCCCGACAGCGGGCGCAACCGGTCGACCCAGATCTCGTTGAGCACAGCCACTTCGTTGCGTACGTGCCCCAGGGTGCGCACATCGGTCTTGGGGCGCAACGGATCATGCGGCGGCGGTGTCTCGCCGAGCAGCCACGATTCGGTGCCGATCACGTGGGCGACCACGTCGAACAGGGTCCAGCCGGGCAGCGGAGACGTTCGGCGCCAAGCCTTTTCGTCGAGGTCGGCGACCAGCAGCGCGATGGCCTCCCACTGCTCGGCGAGCAGATCGGTGAGTTGTTCGCGGCCGGGCGTCTCGATCATCCCTGTGCTCCTTCGGATTCGCTCTGGTCGAGAGCGGAAAGCCCCGCGCGGATCGCCGCGGCGGTCGAATTCGGTTCGTGCGGACGACGCAAGAGGAAGCCCTTGGCGAAGGTGAGTTTGTCACCGTGTTTGCGCGGGACCACGTGCAGATGGACGTGGCCGACGGTCTGGAAGGCGGCGGTGCCGTCGTTGAGAATGAGATTGGCGCCGTCACTGGCGAGTCCGCTCACCCGAAGGGCGCGGGCGAGCCGGTGGCCGGTGCGAAAGATCCGGGCGCCGAGATCGGGATCGAGATCGTCGAGTTCGGTCGCGTGGACTTTGGGAACGATCAGGGTGTGGCCCCGGGTGATGGGACGAATGTCGAGGAACGCGCACACCGCGTCATCGGAGTAGACCATGGTCGCCGGTGCGGTACCCGCCACGATCTGACAAAAGACGCAGTCGTTCACAGGCTCGACCCTACGGTGTGAGCTGGGTCGCGCAACAGCCCGACGGTGCGGGGTAAATGAGCCGCGTCACGTATCGTCCGATTCGACGGAGCGCGACCAGGAGTCGGACGTCGAGGTAAGTAACCGACCATCATGTGCGGTCTTGTGCGCCCCTACCAGCGGCGACGATTCTGAGTGCGGGCGCCGATCGGCGCCGGCCGGGCCGAGAGCCCGTTGTCACGGCTGATCAGGGCTGAGGTGTCCGTTTTGTGGTCCTGCGTCCAGTTCTCGGTTGTGACGGGCATCTCGGCTAGGCTCACCGCGAGCCGAGTACAGTTGCCAGGATTTCAGTTGAACCTACTCACGGGTAACGTCGGCTGACCCGTTGTTCCCAGGCTCGAAGCCAGCACGAAAAGGAAGTCTGACTAGTGGAGACAACGCAAAACGTGGGCGAGGGATCGCCGCGCGGAGCGCGTGTCGGAGTCGTTCGCGAGTCCGGCCCGGGTGAGCGGCGAGTCGCCTTGGTGCCCAAGATCATCCCCACCCTGTCCAAGCAGGGTGTCGAGGTGATCGTGGAAGCCGGTGCGGGCCTCGGCGCGCTCATCCCCGACGCTGCCTATGTAGAAGCGGGCGCGACCATCGGTGACCCGTGGTCGGCCGAGGTCGTCGTCAAGGTTGCCCCGCCCAGCGATGCCGAGGTGGCCAAGCTGTCCTCCGGGCAGACCATGATCGGTTTCCTCGCACCGCGCAATGCCGACAACCAGATCGGCGCGCTGAAGGCCGCCGGTGTGCAGGCTTTCGCTGTCGAGGCGATTCCGCGTATCTCGCGCGCGCAGGTGATGGACGCGCTGTCCTCACAGGCGAACGTGGCCGGTTACAAGGCCGTACTGCTCGCCGCGTCGGAGTCGACCCGCTTCTTCCCGATGCTCACCACCGCCGCGGGCACCGTGAAGCCGGCCACCGTGCTGGTGCTCGGTGTCGGTGTCGCCGGTCTGCAGGCCCTCGCAACGGCCAAGCGTCTCGGTGGCCGCACCACCGGTTACGACGTGCGTCCCGAGGTCGCCGATCAGGTGCGCTCGGTCGGTGCGCAGTGGCTGGATCTGGGGATCGACGCCGCCGGTGAGGGTGGGTACGCCCGCGAACTCACCGACGAGGAGAAGGCCCAGCAGCAGAAGGCCCTGGAAGACGCCATCAAGGGCTTCGACGTCGTGATCACCACCGCGCTGGTGCCGGGTCGCCCCGCACCCCGCCTGGTCACCGCGGCCGCTGTCGAGGGTATGAAGCCCGGCAGCGTGATCGTCGACCTGGCCGGTGAGACCGGTGGTAACTGCGAACTCACCGAGCCCGGCGAGATCGTCGTCAAGCACGAGGTGACCATCGCCTCGCCGCTGAACCTGCCAGCCACGATGCCAGAGCACGCCTCCGAGCTGTACTCCAAGAACATCTCGGCGCTGCTGGAACTGATGCTGGTCGACGGCAAGCTCGCGCCCGATTTCGAAGATCAGGTGCTCGCTGATTCCTGCGTCACCCGTGAGGTGGAAGCCTGATGTACACCGAACTTCTCGCCAATATCGCGATCCTCGTGCTCTCCGGCTTCGTCGGCTTCGCGGTGATCTCCAAGGTCCCCAACACCCTGCACACCCCGCTCATGTCGGGCACCAACGCCATTCACGGCATCGTCGTGCTCGGCGCGCTGGTGACCCTGGGCAATGTGAAGGACCCCTCGCTGCTGGTGCAGGTGATCCTGTTCGTCGCCGTGGTGTTCGGAACACTGAACGTCATCGGTGGCTTCGTGGTCACCGACCGCATGCTCGGCATGTTCAAGGGTAAGAAGAAGGCGGCCGAGTGATGCACGCAGTCGACAATATGACCTACCTGGTCAACGGCCTCTACATCGTGGCCTTCTCCATGTTCATCTACGGCCTGATGGGTCTCACCGGCCCGAAGACCGCGGTGCGCGGTAACCAGATCGCCGCTGTCGGTATGGCTTTGGCCGTTGCCGCCACCTTGATCTCAGTGCGCCACGCCGCCCTGCTCAACTGGATTCTCATCGCCGCTGGCCTCATTGTCGGTGTGGCACTGGGTGTTCCGCCCGCCATCCGCACCAAGATGACCGAGATGCCGCAGCTGGTCGCGGCCTTCAACGGTGTCGGCGGTGGCACCGTCGCGTTGATCGCGTGGGCCGAATTCGTCGACAGCGCAGGGTTTTCCGACCTGCACGAAGAGCCGACCATCCACATCATCATCGGTTCGCTGTTCGCCGCGGTGATCGGCTCGATCTCCTTCTGGGGCTCGATCATCGCCTTCGCCAAGCTGCAGGAGATCCTGTCCGGCAAGCCGATCAGTGTCGGTCGGCTACAGCAGCCGCTGAACCTGCTGCTGCTCGTCGGCGCGATCGTGTGCGCCGTGGTGATCGGCCTCGGCGCCGACAACGGTGGCGTCTCGCAGCTGTGGATGATCGCGCTGCTCGTGCTCGCCGGTGTGCTCGGCCTGATGGTCGTGCTGCCCATCGGTGGCGCGGACATGCCGGTCGTCATCTCGCTGCTCAACGCGCTCACCGGTCTGTCGGCCGCGGCCGCGGGTCTGGCGCTGAACAACACCGCGATGATCGTCGCTGGCATGATCGTCGGCGCGTCCGGCACGATCCTGACCAACCTGATGGCCAAGGCCATGAACCGCTCCATTCCCGCGATCGTGGCCGGTGGCTTCGGTGGCGGCGGCGCGGCGGCTGCCTCGGGTGACGGTGAAGCCAAGACCGCGAAGGCCACGTCGGCCGCCGACGCCGCGATCCAGATGGCCTACGCCAACCAGGTGATCGTGGTCCCCGGCTACGGCATGGCCGTGGCCCAGGCCCAGCACGCGGTCAAGGAGATGGCGCTGCTGCTCGAGGCCAAGGGCGTCGAGGTCAAGTACGCGATCCACCCGGTCGCCGGTCGCATGCCCGGTCACATGAACGTGCTGCTCGCCGAGGCCGAGGTCTCCTACGACGCGATGAAGGAAATGGACGACATCAACGGTGAATTCAACCGCACCGATGTGGTCCTGGTCATCGGCGCCAACGACGTCACCAACCCGGCCGCCCGCGACGACAAGTCCAGCCCGATCTACGGCATGCCGGTGCTCAACGTCGACCAGGCCAAGAGCGTCATCGTGCTCAAGCGCTCGATGAACTCCGGCTTCGCCGGCATCGACAACCCGCTGTTCTACGCCGACCACACCTCGATGCTGTTCGGTGATGCGAAGAAGTCCGTCGGTGCTGTCACCGAGGAACTGAAAGCGCTGTAAGACAAGCGAATACCACCGCGAAAGCCCCGCCGTTCTCCGCGAACGGCGGGGCTTTTTCGCCATCAGACGGTCATGTCTGGGTGAGGAGTGGGTGGGTATGCCTGAACCTGGAGAGCCGACAACGAGAGGAGTTCGATCTCGTGGAGGAGATATTGCGGCCGGTCATCGTGGTGCTCGTGACGGTGGCGATCACGGTCTCGGTGGGGCTGCTGGTCGAGCGAGGGTTGCGCTACGGTGCGCGGCACAAGCCCGGCGTTCATCTGCCATCGTTGCGCAGACTGCAACTGCCGCTACAGGTCCTGCTCGGCACGGTTACTTTGCACGCGGTCTATCCGCTCGCGGAGCTCGAGCTTCGCCAGGACGCGGTGATCCGGAACTTCCTGGCGACCGCGGCCGTCATCGCGGCGGTGTGGTTGGTCATCCGAGCCACCGATGTGGTCGCCGAAAGCCTGCTGCGGCGTTACGCCCAACGCGCCAGCGAGATTTCGCGAGTACGGCAGTTGCGCACGCAGCTGGGCCTGGTGCGTCGCATCATCACCTCGGTCCTGGTGGTCACCACCACCGCCGTGGCCATCCTGTTGCTGTTCCCGAGCCTGCGGACCCTCGGCACCTCGATGCTGGCCTCGGCGGGCGTGATCGGCATCATCGTCGGTGTCGCCGCCCAGTCGACGCTGAGCAACCTCATCGCGGGCTTGCAGATCGCCTTCGGTGATTCGGTCAAGATCGGCGATACCGTTGTGGTGGAAGGGGAATGGGGCGTCGTCGAGGAGATCACCCTGTCGTTTCTGACCGTACGGATCTGGGACGACCGCAGGCTCACCATGCCGGTGTCCTACTTCAACAACAAGCCCTACGAGAACTGGTCGCGGGGCGGCTCGCAGGTCACCGGCACGGTCTTGCTGCACCTCGACCACAGCACCCCGGTGCCGCAGCTGCGCGAGCATCTGCACACCTACCTGCGTGACTGCCCGGAATGGGACGGGCGTAACTGGAATCTGCTGGTCACCGACAGCACGCCGACCGACATCGTCGTTCGTGCGACGATGTCGGCCGCCGATGCCGACGACGCGTGGACCTTGCGCTGCGCGGTCCGCGAGGAGTTGCTGGCCTGGATCGGCCGCCACCACGCGTACGCGCTGCCGAAGATCCCGACCGCGATCACCCACTCCGTCGAGGAGTCTCGTTCGAGTGATCGCGTCGGTGACGAGAGCGCGCGGGCCGCTGCGTCCTAGTCCTACTTGAAGCGCTGCGCCAGCAGGTCGAGGAGCGCCATGGCACCCCGGTAGTCGGGGCGCTTGCTCGCCACCGGCAGGTCGTACACCTGGTTCTTCTGGAAGGCGGGCAGCATGGCGTGTGCCGGATCCTGCTTCAGCCCGGCGATGTCGCGGCCGCCGGGGAGGGTGATCATGAACAGCACTGGGGCGTCGACGACGGTGCTCAGCAGTTCGGGGCTGAAGGTCACCCAGTCGCCTGCTTCGGCGCGGGGCGGGTTGCCTGCCTTCGCCTCGATCTTGTCGTCGACGGTGAAGCCGACATCGGACAGCAGCGTGGCCAACGGGGTGTTGGGGGCGAGCAGGATGGCCTTGCCGTCGGGCTGGGACTGCATCACGGCCGTCGCGCCCTGCGGCAGCTTCAGACCGGACTTCACCTGCGCGACCTTGTCCTTGTAGGCGGTGATCATCCCGCCCACCTTGTCGGGACGGTTCACGAAATCGGCCACCGACTTCAGCTGGTCCTGCCAGTTGGCGAGGTTCGATGGCACCAGTGCGGTGGGCGCGACGGCGGCGAGCTTGTCGTAGTTCTTGATCGTCTGCTGTCCGGGCCAGCCGGGTCCGCCGCCGATGATCAGGTCCGGCTGCTGGGAGGCGATGAACTCCAGGTTCAGATCGTCACCGGAGGGCACCGCCACGGTGCCCTGCTCCTTGGCGTCCGCGGCCAAGGCCGGGGGGAACTCGCCGGGGTTCAGGCTGACGCCGAGGATGCGCGGATCTGCGGCTTTCACCTTCGCGCCCAGGTCGAAGAGGTATCCGGCGAGCGCGCCGTTGAGGACCACCACGCGCTGCGGGTTCGCGGGCACGGTGACGGGTCCCTTGGCGGTGTCCACCTGGCGCGTGCCGGTGTCGGCCGGCTGGTCGGCGGTGGAGTTGCCGCAGCCCGCTGCCGTCGCGGCGACCGCGACGATCAGGAGTGCGGCGGCGGCGCGCATGCGTGCCGTCATTCGATGAGCTGACATGGAGGGTGTTCCTTCTTTCTTCCAGATGGAGGTTCAGGTGCGGATCGCGGGATCCACGTCCAGTAGCGCGGCGACCTCGTTCCAGCCGGTCGGCATCGCGATGTCGTTGTGCGAGTAGGGAAGTCGGCGGACAACCAGCTGCGCGCCTGCGGCCTGCCAGCCGGTGAGCTGGGCGTGCACGCGTTCGGGTTCGAGGCCGTTGTCGGCGCAGTACATGGACATCGGGCCGGTGTAGCGCGGGGACTCCGAGCGGGTCACCATGCGCAGCAGTTCGGTGGCGGCATTGCGCACGACCACCGCCAATTCCGGTGCGTATTCGGCGATTTCGGGGAGTAGCGCGTCCATCCCGGCCGGGTCG
This sequence comes from Nocardia sp. NPDC058705, assembly GCF_042749305.1. Lineage (NCBI taxonomy): Bacteria > Bacillati > Actinomycetota > Actinomycetes > Mycobacteriales > Nocardiaceae > Nocardia > Nocardia sp. NPDC058705. The sequence goes on from NZ_JBHYRN010000024.1 coordinate 60,219, forward strand.
GCCAGCGTCGCGGCGGCGCGGTCGGTCAGGTTCGACAGTGGGTGCGAGTCGAGCAGGCCCACATAGCCGACCTGTTCGCCCTCGGCTTCCAGGATCGCCGCGACCGAGTGGGCGAGATTGCCGCCGAGCGAGTAGCCGAGCAGGTGGTAGGGGCCCTGCGGCTGGATGCGGCGGATCGCGGTCAGGTAGTAGCGCGCGAGATCGTCGAGCGTGCGGCCGTCGAACTCCCGGCCGGTCAGCTGGGGCATCTGCAGTCCGATGATCGGCCGCTCGGCGCGCAGTAGCCGGGCCAGCGGCGCGTATTTCCATGCGGTGCCGCCGATTTGGTGGATGCAGAACAGCGGCGGGGCCGAGCCTTCGGTGCGTAGGTCCAGCACCGGATCGAGGCGGCGGCCCAGGCTGGCGAGACCGTCGGACGGTCGCGGTGCGGTGGGGTCGACCGCGCCGATCCGTGCGGCGAGGTTACGCGGGGTCGGTGCGGCGAAGACGTCGTCGAGCACCACCGGGAGGCCCGCGCGGGTCAGGCGTCCGATCAGGCGTACGGCGAGCAGTGAGTGCCCGCCCTTGGCGAAGAAGTCGTCATCCACGCTGATTTCGTCGACCGACAAGACAGCTGCCATGGCCTCGCGGATGGTGTCGAACAGACCGCTGACCTGCGTGGTGTCGAGGGTGCCGGCCCCGACCGACACGATGACGTCGGCGGTTGTGGCGGGTACGGCCCCGATGCCCGGTGCGTCAGCCCCGTTCGACCCGGCACGCGGGGCAACAGCGGCGAGCAGCGCGGAACCTGTTGTCGCCGACTCGGAGCACGTGCTCAGGTGGTGCCCGGCGGTCGTGACAGCGGCGGATTCCGGCGCGGGCAGTTCGCGGCGGGCGATCTTCTCGGTCGCGGTGCGTGGAACGTGGTCCAGAACCAGGAAGGCGGCGGGAATCATATAGGCGGGCAACATCATCCGGAGTTCGTCGCGCACCGCTGCGGTGTCGAGCACGGCCCCGGACTCGGCGATGAGGTAGGCGACCAGGCGCTGGTCACCGGGGGTGTCTTCGCGCAGCAGCACCACTGCCTGGGCCACTCCGGCAACCTGGAGCAGCGCCGATTCGACCTCGCCCAGTTCGATGCGCTGGCCGCGCAACTTCACCTGGCTGTCGGTGCGGCCGACGTAGTCGAGTTCGCCGTGCGGGTTGCGTTTCACCAGATCGCCTGTGCGGTACATCCTTTCGCCGTTCCCACTCGGGTCGGCGACGAAGGCGGCCGCGCTCAGGTCGGGTCGGGCCAGGTAGCCGCGCGCCAGCCGGATGCCGGTCATGTAGAGCTCGCCGATGGTTCCCTCGGGGACCGGCTGCAACCGGTCGTCGAGGATGCGGACGGCATCGGCGGGTGCGCCGACCGGGACCGACGTGGTGTCGGCGTCGACGGTCTCGTGGAAGGTGAAGCCGATCGCGGCCTCGGTGGGACCGTAGAAGTTGTACACAGCGGTCCCGGTGAGCGCGCGCATGCGCTGTGCCGTCGCGGGCGGCAGCACCTCGCCGCCGGTGAGAACGCAGCGCAGATCCGTGCATCCCGACAGGTCGGCTTCTTCGGCGAGCACGGCCAGCATCGAGGTGGTCATCCACATCGCGGTCACCCGCTCCGAACTCATGAGCTGCGCCTGGTAGTAGGGATCGCGGTGCCCGCCAGGCTTTGTCAGCACGATCCGGGCGCCGAGGTGCAGGGGTAGGAACATCTCCATGAGCGAGGCGTCGAAGATCGGCGGGGTGCGATAGAGCATTGTGTCGCCGCGGCCGAATCGGCATTCGCGTTGCAGCCATTCGAAAGTGGAGACGATGGCGGCATGTGAGAGGCTCACGCCCTTGGGGGCGCCGGTGGAGCCGGAGGTGAACAGCAGGCAGGCGGTGTTAGCGGGGCGCAGTGGTGCGAGCCGGTCCGCGTCGGTGAGTTCCGCGTCGCTGAATTCGCCGGCATCCGCTCCGGCGAGAGAACGCAGAATCATTGCGGGAGAGGCGGTATCGAGGATCTGCTCGATTCGTTGGGTGGGCTGTTCCGGGTCCACCGGTAGGTACACGCCACCGGCCCGACAGATGGCGTGTGCGGTGACGACTGCATCGATGGTGCGTGGCATGGCAACGGCCACTACGGATTCCGGGCCGACACCGCGCGAGATGAGCCAGCGGGCAAGCTGATTCGTCCTGGAGTCGAATTCCTCGAAATCGATCGTGACACCCTCGGCGGTGATGGCGGGTGCCGCCGGTTCGACGGGGGTTCCCCAGTCGGCCAGGGTCGTCCCGTGCGGGTCCGGTCGTGCCGCGAGCGGTGCGGGTTCGCTGGTCGGCGCAACGGCAGCAGACGGCGCGCCACCGTTGGTCGACGCGGAAGCAGTCGGCGCGACGCCACCAGTCGAGGCGGCGGCCGATTCGGTCGCGGCACTCGCCGCCGCCGTGACTGCCGGCATGAGTGAGTCGAGGAACATCACGGGGCGCAGGTCCGCAGTGGTCGTGACCGCGGTCAGGATCGTGGCGATCCGATCGGAGATCTGGGCGAGGGTGGTGTCGGGCACGGCAGCGCGGTCGTACCAGATCACCAGGTGCAGGTGGTCGCCCGGCGGCGCGATCAGGGTGAGCGGGTAGTGGGTGGTGCCGTGGTTGTGGAAGTCGCCACGGCGCAATTCGTGCGACTGTGGTTGTTCGGCAACGGAATTGGGGAAGTTCTCGAAAGCGACCAGGGTGTCGAAGAGGGTGCCGATGCCCGCGATTCGTTCGATCTCCGCCAGGCTCGCGTGGTCGAATTCCTGCATGGCGAACTGGTCTTCCTGGAGTTCGGTCAACTGCTCGAGGAACGCGCGATCCGGGTCGAAGGTGCAGCGAACCGGCACGGTGTTCGCGAACAGGCCGACCGTGCCCGCGACGCCCGGCAGGTCAGCGGGTCGACCGGAGACGGTCGCGCCGAACACGACGTCGGTGCGGCCGGTGAGTGCGGCGAGTACCAGTGCCCAGGTGCCTTGGACCAGGGTGTTCATCGTGAGGCCGCGACGGCGGCCGAGCTCGGCCAGCGCCGTGGCGAGCGGCTCGGGCAGCGGCACCTGCCACTGACGGAACTCGCGTTCGCGGAAAGTGTTGGTGCGCAACAGTGTCGGCTCGGTGAGTCCGGCCAGGCGCTGAGCCCACGCCGCGCGGACGGCGTCGCGATCACGGGTGCTGATCCAGGACAGGTAGTCGCTGTATCGGGCGGGCGAGGGGAGTTCGTCGCCGTGGTAGACGGCCAGCACCTCGCGCAGGACGATCGGGGTGGACCAGCCGTCGATCACCAGGTGATGGGTGTTGAGTACCAGCCGGTGCGCGTCGCCGGGCATGCGAATCAGGGTGGCGCGCAACATCGGTGACCGGTTCACCGCGAAACGATGCCGGGTCGCTTCGGCTTCCAGCCGGTCGGCGGCGGCCTGCGCGGCGCGCAGCGGCAAGGCGGACAGGTCGACCTCACGCCACGGCATGGCGACCGAGCGGGGGACCGCTTGAACCGGTTGATCCAGGCCCTCGTAATGGAAGGCCGCGGTCATGGTGGGATGCCTGCCGACGACGGTGTCGAATGCCGCCGATAATCGGGGACTGTCCAGCGGACCGTGCAGGTCGACGCGGGCGCTCAGGGTGTAGACGTCGTCCGCGCCGTCGCGAATCGCGTGGAACAGCAACCCTTCCTGCAACGGCGACAGCGGCAGCAGTTCGGCCAGCGGGCCGTGCGTCGCCTCCAGCACGTCGATGGTCGCTTGGTCGACGGGCAGGTCGCAGTCCGACGGCGTCAGACCTCCGGGGAACAGTTGCGCGTGCGCGGCGAATGCCTCCAGCGCGCGTTCGAAGTGCCGCTGGAGTTCGGCGACCTGGTGGGCGTCGAGAACCCGGCCTGCTGCGGTCCACTCCACCGCGAGCCCGGGGGCGAGGGTCTTGCGGGCCTGGCCTTCGCGGGCCTCCTCCAGTGCACCGGGTTCTCCGGCTGTGGACTCGTGCACGAAGACATTCAGCGAAAGCACGTCCGTGAGTGCTTTTTCCGGCGGCTCGGTCACCGCGAACGCATCGTGTTCGGGCAGGCTCCAGCCGAGCGCCGCACCGCCGCCGAATCGTCCGAGATAGTTGAGCAGCAGCTCGGGCGCGCGCCGTCCGGCGAACCGCGGGGCAGTTTCCGGGTCGAGCGCGCGCAGCACGCCGTAGCCGACGCCGTTGCCGGGAACAGCCCGCTTGGCCTCCTTGACCGCGCGTAACAGCCACCCGGCCGCCGCGCCACCGGCCATTGCGTCGGCGAGACCGTCCGGGTCGTCGATGCCGGTCGCCGGCGTCCACACGGGGAACTCGCTGGTGAACCAGCCGATGGTGCCCGCGAAGTCGGTATCGGCGCGCAACGGTTCGCGACCGTGTCCCTCCACGGTGACGGGCCGCCCCGATTCGAGCGCCTCACCCCGCTCGTAGCGCCAGGCATTGACCGCCAGCATGAGCGCCGCGAGCAGCACCTCGTCGGTCTTGGCCCGATAGGCCGTCGGCAACTTGGTCAACAGGGCGTCGGAGATCCCCGGCGCGGCGAAAGTCCTCGTCCGATTCGCGCTCTCGACAATGTCGAGGGCGTGATCGAGCGCGCGTTCACCCAGCGGAACCACCGACCCGTCGCCGAGCGCGTGCTCCCAATGCGCCAGCTCCGCGCGATGATCGCCAGCAGCGCCGGATTCGGCGAGCAAGCCGGCATAACGCCGCCACGAACTCCCCTTCGCGGGCAGTCGCGCCGACCGCCCCTCTCGTGCCGCCGCACATGCCTCGTACAGCTCGGGCACCAGGATTCGCCACGAAACCCCGTCTACCACGAGGTGATTGGCGACCAAAACCAAGCGGTCAGCAGTTCCCGGTGCCGTCCTGACCAGTGCGGCACGGATCTCGATCCCCGCGGCGGGATCCAGGTCGGCCGCGAGCTCGGCCGCCACCGTCGCTACCAGTCCGTCTACTGACGACATCGTATGCAGGACAGTGGAATTAGGATCTGCGGATCCTCCAGCGGGATCAGGGCTCGCGGAAAGCGCGTGGTCTGCCGCGTCATTCGAATGCGGGTCGTGGAACACCTTTTCGCAGGACAGGTCCGAGGCGCGCACCGAGCCAGTACCCGCGACCTCCGAGTGGGGGCCGGTCGCTGTTTCGACGAGAACCAGCCGCAGGGCGTCGTGGCGGTCGAGGAGGGTTTGCAGGCCGGTGGTCAGGTGGTCGAGGGAGAGGTCCTCGTGCAGGGTCAGCGCGGTCCATTGGGCGTACCCCGCGATGGCCGTGTGGCTCGGATTCGCTTCCAGTAATGCGGCCACCATGGGTGGGATCGGGACGGGGCCGGTCGCCTCGTCCGGGGTCGGGGTGTTCGTCTGTTCCACCACCTGGGCCGCAGCCGCGATGAAGGCCAGGTCACGTTGGGCGAGCAGAGTTTTCGGCTGAACTACCCAGCCGAGCGCGCGCAGGCGGCTGCTCACGCCGATGGCGGTGATGCTGTCGCCGCCGAGCCCGAAGAAGTCGTCCGTGGCGTTGACCTGGGTCACGCCGAGTACCTCGGCGATGACACCGCAGAGGGCGCGCTCGTTCTCGGTGCGGGGTGGGCGTCCGGTCGAGGTCAGTCGGGGCGCGGGCAGGGCAGTGCGGTCGAGTTTGCCGTTGACCGTGGTCGGGAGGGCGTCGAGTACGACGAGGGCCGAGGGGACCAGGTGGTCGGGGACCAGGGTGGTCAGGCGGTGGCGGAGCTGGTCGGCGTCGAGGGTGTGGCCCGCCTCGGGAACCAGGTAGCCCACCAATCGGGTGCTGTCGCCGGACTTGCGGATGGTGGCGGCCGCCGCGGCTACGCCGGGCAGTGCGCCGAGCGAGGCCTCGACTTCGCCCAGTTCCACGCGGTAGCCGCGCACCTTGATCTGCTGGTCGGCGCGTCCGAGGTAGTCGTAGCCGTGGCCGGGTAGCCAGCGTGCCCGGTCGCCGGTGCGGTACATGCGCTCGCCCGCCGTGAACGGATCGGCGACGAATCGCTCCGCTGTCACCACCGCACGGCCGAGGTAGCCGCGCGCCAATTGTGGTCCGGCCAAATACAATTCGCCGATCTCGCGGTCCGGGACCGGTTGTAACGCGCTGTCGAGTAGGTAAGCGCGGGTGCCGTCGAGGGGTCCGCCTACATGCGGGCGCTCTCCGGCAACCGGCGCGCTGAGCGCATCCACGGTCGCTTCCGTCGGGCCGTACATATTGCGGGCGGCCACCTGCGACGCGACGATGGTCGACCACAGGGCAGGCGGGGTTGCCTCGCCGCCGAGCAGCAGCAATTCCGGGCGATGCGTGTCGAGCAACCCGCTATCGATCAGAGCCGTCGCCATCGACGGTGTGGTGTCCACGACGTCGATGCGATCGGCGGAGAACGCGGCAACCTGTGCGGCCGCGTCTTTCTGAATTTCGCTGTTGTACAGGTGGATCCGATGTCCGCACCACAGCCACAGCAGTTGGTCCAGCGCTGCGTCGAAAGCGAAGGAGTAGGTGTGCGCGATGTGCAGCTGCCGACCACCTACCCGCCCCGCGGTCTCGGCGTAGACGGTCGATCGGTGGTGGTGCAGCAGTTGAGCCATTGCGCCACAGGAGATCTGCACGCCTTTGGGCTTGCCGGTGGAGCCCGAGGTGTACACGACATAGGCCAGATGCGCGGGCGAGCGCGGCGTGCCGAGTTCGGCTGTGGTCAGTGGACCGCTGGCGAGATCGGCAATTTCATGGTGAACCTCGCTGTCCGACAGACGAATCAGCGCACCTGAACTACGCCGGCGTCCTGCGTCACCCTTCGAGATCAGTGCTTTTCCTTGATCATCGGACAACGCATCGGTCGGGGCAGGCGACTCGGTTCGTTCGGCGGACGAAGGGTCCGCGGATACGGCGCTGGTCGGTGCTGTGAAACGGCCTGCGAACACCGTGTTCGCGACAGCGTCGTCGGTGAGGATGACCGCCGGGGTGGCGTCGTCGATGATGTCGGTGAGGCGCTGCGCGGGGTGGTTGATGTCGAGCATCAGGAAGGCCGCGCCCGCGTGCTGGACCGCGAGTAGCGCGATCACCAGGTCTGCGGTGCGCGGGAGTGCGATGCCGACAATGTCCTCCGGGCCGACGTCGAGGCCGCGTAGGTAGCGAGCGAGTCGGTGCACACGCGCGGACAGTTCGGCGGCAGTGAGTCGGTCGGTGCCGTCTACGAGCACGATCTCGTCCGGGCGCGCGGCGACCATGGCGTCGAAAATCTCGACCACATCTTCGGGACGACCAGGCAGTGGGTCGCTCGCTCGTTCGGCGGCGATGCGCGCGCCGAGTTCGCCGGGGTACAGGGTGATCGCGCCGAGCGGACGGTCCGCCGCGTCGACCAGCTCGGTGATCAGCGTGACCAGCGCGTCCATTCGCCGCCTCGCGGTGGCGGCGTCCAGCGACCGGGCGTCGACCTCGAAGCCGAGCTGGATCCGGTCCTGCGAGAGCGGGGTGACGGTCAGGCCCAGATCCTCCGGCGGACCGCCCGCGACATTGCGCAAAGTGCCGGTGGCACCGTCGAAATCGAGGGCGAAGTCGAAGGCCTTGAGGTTGATGCCGATGCCGTGCAGCAGCGCTCCGGTCTGTGCGCCGCCGAATTCGCGGGCCAGGTCCTCGCCGCGGAATCGCTGGTGGGCGCGCACCTCTCGCAGGGCATCGGCCACGCGCTTGCCGAGCTCGCCCAGGCGATCGGCGCTGGACACCGAAACCCGCAGTGGCAGCACGTTGACTGCCATCGACGGCGTGGTGAGGGCGGTCTTGCCGACGCGCGCCATCACCGGCAGCGCGATGACCACATCGGTCTCACCGAGCAGTCGGTGCACGAAACCCGCGTATCCGGCGACGAGCACATCGGCCCAGGTGATGTCCGCCGTCGTGGCCGCTGTCTTGATCCTGGCCACCAGGTCGGCGTCGAGGATCGCTCGGGCATCGTGTGTCTGCTCGACCACGCCCTCGGGTGCCTGACTCCGGCCGTCCAGCGGCGGCAGCGGCGTGAGCCGGTCGCGCCAGTAGTCGCGGTCGTGCTGATGTGCCTGGCTCGCACGGTATTCCAGGTCCTCGGCGACCAGCGTTTCGATCGAACCCCAGCGCAGGCGCGGCACGTCGGCGCCGCGACGCAGCGCGGTGTAGTGGGCGGCAACCCGGCGCGACACCATGGCCGCGCTGTAGCCGTCGATGATCAGGTGGTGGTAGAGCTGGATGCACCACACGTCGTTGTCGGTCAGGCGCAACAGCGTGTAGGTGTAGAGCTGCCGGTCGACCATGGTCCGGCAATAGGTGGCGGAACGGTCGCGCTCGGCCGCGACCAGCCGGTGCGCGGCGGCGATCGGATCGGTTTCGCCGCGCAGGTCGACCAGTGGGCGTAGTTCGGGTTCCAGCTGGGTGATCCGCTGACGCGGGCCGTCCGGTGTGTCGGCGAATCGCAGTCGCATGGTGTCGGTTTCGGCGATGGTGTGCCGAATCGCGGTGTCCAGCAATGCCACATCGATGGGCTCGGTGCCGGAGATCTCCAGCACCTCGCCGACCAGGTAGCTGAGTGAGTCGGGGTCGAGGCGCTGAGCGTTCCAGATGCCCAATTGCGCGCCGGTGAGCGGTAATCCGGGATCTTCGGCGCACACGTCGTCCCGATCCACCGAGCCCACAGCAACTCCTTCATCAACATTCCCCGACGGGGAAAGATAGGTTAGCCTACGTTTACTTCGAATGGCAGATTGTGGCCTGCCTCACCGAGACGAGCGCTTCCTGCCGCCGCAACGATGCGCGAACTGCCGCCTCGGCAGCGCCTGTTCCAGCGGCCTTCACGGGTCAGGCCGGTGCTTCGACCCGAGTGACCAGCTGCCCCAGCAGATCCTCGGTGCCCGTGACCGCGCCGCAGCGCCGGGCCACGTAGTTCAGCGCCATCACGTGCTCGTCGCGGCTGAAGTCCGCGGTCGCATCGTGCACCAGGAAGGGCCGCACATCACCCATGAACGCCTCAGCGGCACTGAGCATGCAGCCCATATGCGTATATACGCCGGTGACCAGCAGCTGATCGCGCTGGTAGTAGCCGAGCAGTTCGCGCAGGTCGGTGCGCTGGAACGCCGAGTAACGCCACTTGGTCACCTGGATGTCCTGCGGTTCGGGCGCGAGGGCATTGATGACCTCGGTGTCGGCGCCCTCGGACATGCCGCTGCCCCAGAAGTCGGCCAGAATGCCGCGCCGGGACGGGTGCTGGTCGCCGGGTTGCATCGTGTAGATCACCGGGATGTCGAGTTCGTGGCAGCGGTCGCGCAACCGGGCGATGTTCGCGATCAGGGTGCGGGCCGGGTCGCGGTGCAGGTCGTAGGCGTTGAGGAAGTACTGCTGCATGTCGTGGATCAGCAGCGCGCAGCGCCCGGGTTCGGCGGTCCAGTCGACCTGGTCGGCGGTGAACTCGTCGGCGCCGGGCATGGGATACGGCGCGATCGGGGGGATAGGCATAGCGATCTCTCATTAGGGTGTGCGGAGTCGGTGTCAGACGGTGGTTTCTGGCATAGCGGTCTCTCGTTCGGGTGTGGGAAGTCGGCGTCAGACGGTCACGGGCAGGTCGGCGATGCCGAGCGGACCGAGGATGCGCTGGAATTTGCCGGTGGTCTCGGCCAGTTCGTCGGCCGGATCGGACGCGGCGACGATCCCGCCGCCCGCGTGCGCGAGCAGGCTCCGGCCGTCGGCCGACAGCTCGGCGCAGCGGATGCTCACCATCCACTCGCCGTTGCCGTCGGCATCGCACCAGCCGACCGCGCCCGCATAGAAACCGCGCTCGCCTTCGAGTTCGGCGATGACACGCGCGGCCGCACCGGTGGGCGTGCCACAGATCGCGGGGGTGGGGTGCAGCGCCGCGGCGAGTTCGAGCGCCGACGGTCCGGCGAGTGGGACGGTGGCGGTGATCGGGGTGCCCAGGTGCCACATCGCCGGTGTCGCCATGAGTTCCGGTGGGGGAGTGCGCACTTCGGTGCACCGATCACGCAGTACGGCGGAAACCTGCTCGGTGACGAAGCGGTGTTCGGCCAGATCTTTGGCAGAAGCGAGGAGGGTGTCGGCGGCGGACCGGTCGGCGCCGCCGTCATCGAGTACCCGGCGGGCCGAGCCCGCCAGCGGATGGCTGAGTATCCGAGTCCCGTTGCGTCGCACCAGGACCTCCGGACTGGATCCGACGAGGTGACGGCCGGGATAGCGGCCACCCGCCGCCGAGAGATCGACCAGGAAGCCGTTCGACATCGGATCCGAAGCGACCATCAGGTCGAAGATGTCCAGTGCGCGAACGGGAGTCGCGCTGCTGGCACGAATAGCCCGTGCCAGCACCACCTTTCGCAGCGGATGGCCTGGGTCGGCGAGTAGTTCGACAGCCGTGGCGACGCGCTCCCGGTGCTCCTCCGGCGCGGGCAACGCCGCCTCGAACTCGAACCGTGGAACCACACGCGAGCTGGATTGACACACGGTCTCCGCCGACGCCTGACGCGAGAGCGGCGCAGGGGCGTCGAGCCCGGTGGGTACCGGCGAGCCAGGTAGTCGCGGAACCGTCCCAACTCGCGTTCCGGGTCGGTGTGGCGCGTCGGTGATCGCCACCGAGTCGGGCGCCCAGAGCGCGGTCGGTGCGCCGGGAGTGAAAGGCAGGGCGCCGACGATGTGGCTGATCCGGCCGCTACGCAGGGCGGTTATCGCCTCGTGCGCTGACCGGAAGATCGTCCCGCCCGCAGACGCGGACACGGTCCGCCGCGGACGGGACAGGACAAAAGCGGGGTCGGTACTGATGGTGGTCACCCTTTCGATCACATGTCTAGCGTTGCGCCACCGTCGACCCGCAGGTCGTGCATGGTGATGTGGCGAGCGCCGTCGGACGCCAGGAAGTGGACGGCCGAGGCGATGTCGGCGGGAGCGGCGATGCGGCGCAACGGGATACCGAGTCGGTAGACCGCGGGATCGCCGTCGAGCAGCGCGGTTTCGGCGGCGTCGTCGAGCGGTGTGCCGCCGAACATGTCGCGCAGCATGGTCGTGTCGGTCGATCCGGGGGAGACCAGATTGACCCGCACCCCGAGCGGAGCGACCTGCAGGGCAAGCGATTTGGTGAACGCGGCGGCCGCGGCCTTGGCAGCACCGTAGGCGGCCATGCCGACGCGCGGGGTGGCCGCGGCGTTGGACGAGACCACGACGATGGATCCGCGTCCGGCGGCGACCATGTCGGCTGCGGCGCGCTGGGTGACCAGCATGGTGCCGGTGGCATTGACGTTCAGGCAACGGGCCCAGTCGTCTACGGTGAGTTCGAGTGCCGAGCCGCCGGCCAAGATGCCCGCGGCGTGGACGAGCACTTCGACGGTGCCGTATTCGGCGGTGAGCTGGTCGAAGGCGGCGTGGACGGCTTCCGCGTCGGTGATGTCGATGACAACGCCGTGCGCGGCGTCCCGATCGAATACCGCTGCGGCAGCCGGGATCTCGTCCTCGCGAACGTCGGCATCGGTGCCGTTTCGCGTAGCGGCGATGGTGCTGAAATCCATTCGCGTTGCGCTATCGGCGTGTGCGGAATTCGCGTTCGTCGCGGCGATGGTGGCGGCGGTCTCGTGCACCGCTGGATCGAGGTCCCACATCGAGACCACTCGGTCCTCGGCGGCGAACCGAGCGGCGATCGCGGCTCCGATACCCCCGGCCGCGCCGGTGACGACGACGATCCGCCGACGGGAAACATCATTAGACATGAGGTTAGCCTAACCTGAATTCGTCGTCGGTTGGTTAGCTTCCCTCACGGCCGCCGACCGGAACACCGGAAGACCTGTTGGAAAGAGGTGCTCGACTTGACCGAACCCGTACTCCCCGGATGTGCTCCGTGGCCCGCTGACCTGGCGCGACGCTACCGAGACGAGAAGCTCTGGACCGGTGAGACATTCGGTGACGTGCTCACCGCGCGCGCCGCCGCCACACCGGACCGGACCGCGGTCCTCGACACCGCCCACCGCTGGACCTACGCCGAACTCGACCACCGATCGAGGTCCCTTGCCACCGGACTCGCGCGCCTCGGCATCACGCCGGGCGACCGGGTGCTGGTGCAGCTGCCCAACCGCGCCGAATTCGTCGAGGTCGTCTTCGCGCTGTTCCGCTTGGGCGCCCTGCCGGTGTTCTGTCTGCCCGCACACCGCGCCGCCGAGCTGGTACCGATCGCTGAGGCCGCTGCGGCGACCGCGATGATCACCTCCGGAGTCCATCAGCGCTTCGACTACGCGGCGCTGGCGGAAACGGTGCGGGCGCAGGTGCCGAGCTTGCGGCACGTGCTGCTCGTTCTGGACGAGGGTCGACAACTGCCCGAAAAGGCGTACGACATCGCCGAATTCCGTGACGAGCCGGTCGAATTGGTGGGCCCGTCGGCCAGTGATGTCGCGTTCCTGCAGCTCTCCGGTGGCAGCACGGGCATCCCGAAACTCATCGCCCGCACCCACGACGACTACCTCTACAGCGTGCGCCGCAGCGCCGAGATCTGCGAACTCGACAGCGACACGGTCTATCTCGCGACTTTGCCAGTCGCCCACAACTTCCCGATGAGCTCGCCCGGCATCCTCGGGGCGCTGTGGGCCGGTGGTGCGATAGCGATGACCCCCGATCCCACTCCGGCAACGGCTTTCCCGCTCATCGAGCGGTTCGGTGTCACCATCACCGGTCTGGTGCCACCGTTGGCGCGGCTGTGGGCCGAGCGCGCCGAAGCCGGTGCGACGCCGGACCTTTCGAGTCTGCGGGTGCTGCAAGTGGGCGGTGCCCGCTGTCAGGACGAGCTGGCTCGCCGGATCGGGCCCGCGCTCGGCGTCACCCTGCAGCAGGTGTTCGGCATGGCAGAGGGGCTGGTCTGCTACACCCGGCTCGACGATCCGATCGACGTGGTGGTGAGTACGCAGGGGCGGCCGATGTCGGAGTTCGACCAGATCGCCGTCGTCGACGACAACGGCAACGAGGTGGAGCCGGGCGCGCAGGGGAACCTGATCACCCAGGGCCCGTACACAATTCGCGGCTACTACGACAACCCCGAGGCCGATGCCCGCAGCTTCACCGCCGACGGCTGGTACCGCACGGGCGACGTCGTATCGGTCCGCTCCGACGGCAATCTCGTGGTCGCCGGTCGCGCGGGCGACTGGGTGAACCGTGGCGGTGAGAAGGTCTCGGCCGAGGAGCTCGAGGCGCACCTGCTCGAACACCCCGACATTCGCGACGCCGTGATCATCGGAACACCCGACCCTGTTCTCGGGCAGCGTATTTGCGCCTTCGTGCAGCCCGCGAGTCCGGAGCAGCGGCCGACGCTGACCACCGTGCGCAAGTTCGTGCGCGAGCGCGGCGTGGCGGCGTGGAAAATGCCCGACGCGGTGGTCGTTGTCGACCAGTTCCCCGAAACCGGCGTCGGCAAGACCAGCCGCAAGGAGCTGCGGCAGGCGCTGGCCGACGGCGCGCACGGCAGTCGTCCCACCCCGGCCTAGCGGGTGACCAGGGGGTGGCACAGAAATCTGGCCACCCCCGGTCGGCTCAAGCCAGCAGTTCGATCCAGGATCCGAGCACGGGATCGCCTGCGAGCGTGGGGAAGTCGATATCCGCATGTCCAGCCGACCGCCATTTCTCCACCAGCGACATGATGCGCACCGAATCGAGTCCGGCATCGAGCAGATCGGTCTGCGCGGTCAGCTCCGCCGGGTCGACACCCAGCACACCTGCCACGTCGCCGATCACCTGTTCGTCGGTCATGGATCATTCCTCTCGATCGAAGTCGGCGACGCCGCGCTTCCAGTACCCGGCGATATGCGAGTCCTTGGCGCCGATACCCAAGTCGTTGCGGACGAACTTGCGGATCCCACGCAGGCACCCTGCCTCGCCGCCCACCCAGGCGAAAACCCGTTGCCCGGCAGTCACTTTCACCTCGCGCACCGCCTGCTCGAGAATGTCGCTGGTGCCGGGTTCGAGTTCGCTGCGATGCAGCCAGCGCACGCTGACTCCCGCGGGCGGATCGAGGGGGATCTCCTCGCTCGGTCCGGCCACCTCGATGAACGCCCACCCGGTGGTCTCGCGCGGCATGCGCTCGAGCAGTCGGGAGATGGCGGGCAGCGCGGTGATGTCACCGGCGAGCAGGTAGTCGTCGTAGGTCTGGGGGATCACCACACCACCGGGCGGTCCGGCGATGTGCACCTTGGTGCCGGGAGTGACCGACCCGGCCCAGTCGGAGGCGAGGCCGCCGGGATGGAGGACGAAATCGATGTCGAGTTCGCCGTCTTCGATGCTGTGGCGGCGCACGGTGTACTCGCGCGACACCGGTCGCGGGTTGCCCCAGTCGAGCATGCTGCCATTGAGCTGGGGCAGCCGGAGCACGCCGTTCTCGTCCGGAAAGATAAGCCGCACATGCTCATCCGGCACATAGCTGTGGAACTTCGCGATATCCGGACCGCCGAAGGTGATCCGCAGCAGTGCCGAGCCGACGGGGGCGACCCGCAACACCTCCACTTCCTGCAGGCCGATCGGGTACGGCACCTTGGCGCCGTGTTGCCCGGCGAGCACCTCGGCGATATTGCCTGCGTAGTCACTGCGATCCTTCACGGGAGTTCCTTTCTGCGAAGCGGCCCGGCGACGAGCGCCATCAGGCCGGTGAGTATCAGGACGGCGACGCCGTAGAGCACGAGCGCGCGTCCGGGAGCGAACATCTGGCCGACGACACCGGCCACCATGGAGCCGACCGCGGTACCGGTCACCGACTGCACCATCAGCAGCCCCGACATGCGTCCGCGCAGATGGTCGGGGGAGGCGTGCTGCAGCATGGCGTAGCGCAGCACCATGTTCACCGCTCTGGCCAGGCCGAACCCGGCCAGTCCGAGGAACACCAGCGCCGCGTGCGACCACAGCCCCGCCGCGATCACGCCGATCGGCATGAGCGCCAGCGAAATCAGCAGGGCGCGACCGGTATTGGCGCGGCTCATCCACCCGCTGGTGAGCGTGCCGAGCACCGCGCCCGCGCCGGGCGCCGCGTAGAGCAGGCCGAGCGTGCCCGGTCCCGCGTGGAGTTCGACATCGGCGAAGGCGGGCAGCAGCACCAGCGGGCCACTGACGAGCATCCCGATCAACCCGGTCGCCAGGATGAGCCGAATGGATTCGTGACGCACCGCGAACGAGATTCCGGAAGCCAACTCGCGCAACGGATTCTGTAGGTCCCGCTGCGGCGGCGGTGACGGCCCGATCGCGGTGATGAGCCCGACGGTCGCGGTGGTGGCGAGCGCGCAGAGGAAATAAGCCGAGGCCACCCCGGTTTTCGCGACGAGCAGACCGGCGATCGCGGGCGTGATCATCGTGCCGAGGTCGGTGGTCAGCGAGACCAGCGCGCCCGCGGCCGCCACCTTCTCCTTGCCGACCAGCGCCGGAACCATGGCCATCAGCGCCGATCCGCTCACCCCACCCGCGAGACCGTCGATCACGGCGGCGAGATAGATCGCGGACAGAAACGGTTCCGGCAGTACAGCATTCACGCCGAGCAGCAGGAAGCCGATGCCCGCCGCACTGCGCGCCAACTGGATCACCCTGCGGCGGTCGTATCGATCGGCGACGACACCGCCCGCGAGACTGCCGACGAACAGGGCCGCCGCGGTGGTGGTGGCCACCCCGGCGACCTGCAGGCTCGAACCGGTCAGCTGATAGACCTGCAGCGGCAGGGCCACCATCAGCAGCCCGATGCCGAGCACCGACACCAGCCGCGCCGCGAACGCGCACCGGAACGGGCGCGAGGCCCGCAGCGGGCTGAGGTCGATGAGCAGACCGGTCACTGGAAGCGCTCGACGAGCAGGTCGAGGGTGGTCATGACGGTGCGGTAGTCGGGGCGCGAGCTGGTGGCGGGCAGTTCGAAGACCTTGTTCGCCTTGAACGAGGGGAGCGAGGCGTAGAGCGGGTCGTTGCGTAGCTCGTCGACGGAACGACCGCCGCTGAGCGGAACCACGAACAGCACCGGCGCGTCGATCACGGTGTTGATCAGCTCCGGGCTGAAGCCGATGAAGTCGGCGCTCTGCTCCTTGGCCGGGTTACCTGCCTTGGCCTCGATCTGCGTGTCGAGGGTGAAGCCGACCTCCGCGAGCAGGCTCGGCAGTGCGGCCGACGGCACGAACAGGGTCGGCTTCTGGCTCTTGATCGACTGGAAGACGGTGGTCGCGCCCTGCGCGGGCTTGATCTTGGCCTTGGCCTGGTCGAGCTTGGCCTGGTAGTTCGCGATCAAGGTGTCGACACCGGCCGGCTTGTTGACGGTCTCGGCCAGGAACCGCAGCTGGTCCTGCCAGTTGGTGGTCTCGGTCGGCATCAGCACGGTGGGTGCGATGGCGCTGAGCTGGTCATAGGCGTTCACCGACTGCTGGGCCGGGTAACCCTGGCCGCCACCGATGATCAGATCGGGACGCTGGGCGGCGATGAACTCGAGGTTGATGTTCTCGCCGGACGGAACAGCCTGTGTCCCTTGCTTCTTCGCATCCTCGGCCCAGCCGGTGGGGAACTCGCCCGGCTTGTTCGGGACACCGAGCAGGCGCGGGTCGGCCGCGACGACGGTGGCCTCGAGATCGTAGAGGTAGCCGGCCAGGTTGCCGTTGAGCACGACGATGCGCTGTGGGGCGGCGGGCACCTTGATCGGGCCCTTCGCGGACGGTACTTCGCGCGGGCCCGCGTCGGCGGCATCGGAGCTACCGCACGCGGTGAGCACGGCGACCAGCGCGAGAATCAGCATGGCCATGGCGGCGCGTAAACGGCCGGCGGATCGGTTGGTGAACATGAACGGGGTGTTCCTCTTTCTTCTCAGTGCACCTGGGCGGCATTTTCCGCCAGCGGAATCACCAGTGGGGTACCGGTTTCGGGGTCGTCGACGATGCGGCACCGCAGCGAGAACACCTCGTGCACCAGCTCGGCGGTGACGATCTCGCCGGGCTTGCCGGACGCGACGATCCGCCCGTCGCGCATGGCGATCAGGTGGTCGGCGTAGCGGAAGGCGTGGTTGAGATCGTGCAGCACTGCCACGACCGTGCGTCCCGAATCGCGATTGAGCGAGCGGCACAGGTCGAGCAGCTGGATCTGGTAGGCGATGTCGAGATAGGTGGTCGGCTCGTCGAGCAGGATGATGGGCGTCTGCTGGGCAAGCACCATCGAAATCCACACCCGCTGCCGCTGCCCACCCGAAAGTTCCTCGACCGGCCGCGCCGACAGGTCGGCGACACCGGTCGCCGCCATCGCTTCCGCGACCGCCTCCTCATCGGTGCGCGACCACTGTCGAAGCAATGTCTGATGCGGATAGCGCCCGCGCGCAACGAGATCCGCCACCCGGATGCCGTCGGGCGCGGTCGAGGTCTGCGGCAGCAGACCGATCTGGCGGGCCAGTTCCTTTGCCGGATAGTCGGTTACGGGTTTGTCATCGAGCAGCACGGTTCCGGATTGCGGCGTGAGCAGGCGGGCCAGCGCGCGCAGCAGGGTCGACTTGCCGCAGGCGTTCGGACCGATGATCACCGTGAACTTGTTGTCCGGAATGTCGACGGAGAGTTGGTCACTGACCGTCGCGCCCTTGTAACCGAGCCGGACCTGATCGGCGCGCAATCGCGCGGAGTGAGAGTTCATGTCGCTTTCCCTATTTCCGTCGCGCTTCGGCGACGAGCAGATACGCCAGGTACAGGCCACCGATCGAGCCGGTGACGATGCCGACCGGCACGGTGGTCGGGGCGAAGGCGCGCTGGGCGATCCAGTCGCACGTCACCAGCAAGGTCGCGCCCATCACCGCGGAGGGGAGCAGGGCGATCGACGGTGTGCGGGTGAGCTTGCGCGCCAGATGCGGTGCGGCCAGCGACACGAAGGCGATCGGACCCGCGACAGCCGTTGCCAGCGAGGTGAATCCGACGCTGAGCGCGATCAGCCAGCCCGTCGCCTTGCTCGTGTTCAACCCGAGGCCGCGCGCGGTGTCGTCGCCGAGTTCGAGGATCTGCAAGCGCGGCGCGGCCGGGATCAGCGCCACCGCCAGGACGCCGAGGACGATCACCGTCGGCGCGACCTGCGGCCAGGACAGTCCGTTGAGCGAGCCCGCACCCCAGGCCGCCGCCGACATCGCCGCGTCCAGGTCGGCCCGCATGATCAGCCAGGTGTTGACCGAGGCAAGCATGGCACTCACCCCGATACCGACGATGATCAGCCGGAATCCGGTCACGTTGTGCCGGAAGGCGAGTAGGTGGATCACCAGCGCGGCGCCGAGGCCACCGATCATGGCGCCCGCCGCGGTCTGGAAGTTGCCGCCGCCGAACGTGAGGATCACCAGCAGCGCGCCGGTGTAGGCGCCGGTGCTGAACCCGATGATGTCGGGACTGCCCAGCGGATTCCTGGTCACCGATTGCAGGATCGCGCCGCTCACGCCGAGCGCGGCGCCGAGGACCAGCGCCAGCAGGATGCGCGGCAGTCGCCAGTCCCGCACGACCAGTCGGTCGAAGCGCTCGTCGCCGATGAACAGCGCCCGCAGCACGCGCGGTGCGGGGATCGGGAAATCGCCGGTGCCGAGGGCGAGTACGGCGGTGACGGCCGCGATGACCAGCAGGATCGCGCACACCACCACGGTGCGCACTCCGATCCTGGAGGTGAAACCGAGCCGTCGCGATCGGATCAGGACCATCGGTCGCCCGAAGTCGATTTTCGTGTTCATGAGGTGGCCCCCACTCGTGCGCGGCGGGCGAGCCAGATCAGCATGGGCGCGCCGAGGAAGGCCGTGACCAACCCGGCAGGCACTTCGTCGGGACGAATGATGATGCGGCCCAGCACATCTGCCGTGAGAACCAGTATCGGCGCGAGTACCAGCGAATATCCGAAGATCCACCGCTGATCGGGCCCGACCATCCAGCGGGCGATGTGTGGCACCGCGAGGCCGACGAAGGCGATCGGGCCGACGGCCGCGGTCGCGGTGCCGCACAGCAGTACCAGCGCGAGCGCGGTGAGCAACCGGGTGCGGGTGACGCGTACACCCAGCGAGCGGGCCAGATCGTCGCCGAGCGCAACGGCATTGAGCGAGCGCGCGCACACCGCGGCGATCACCAGCCCGACCACGATGAACGGGGCGGCGCCCGCGATGATGTCGAACCCGCGGCCGGTGAGCGCACCGGCATCCCAGCGCCGCATCTCATCGAAGGCCTTGGGATCGACCAGGATCATGCCCCTGGTGAGTCCGGTGAGCACCGCGGTGGCGGCGACGCCCGCCAGGGTGAGGCGGATCGGGTCGGTGCCGGTGTGGCCCGCGGTGCCGAGCCGGTACACGACCACCGAAACCAGTGCCGCCCCGAGGAATCCGAACCACACATACGATGTGATCTCCGTTACCCCGAACAGCGCGACCGCGACCGTGATGGCGAACGCGGCGCCCGCGTTCACACCCAGCAAACCGGGATCGGCCAGCGGATTGCGGGTCAGCCCCTGCATCAGGCAGCCCGCCACGCCGAGCGCGAGCCCGACGAGCAGACCGAGCAGCGTGCGCGGCAACCGGTATTCGAGCACGGTGACCTGGTCGGGGGTCGTGGCTTCGGCGGTCGACAGCGCGTGCCAAACATCGCCGATCGCAATGGCTTTGGTGCCGACCAGCAGGCTCAGCACACAGGCCGCGACCAGCACGATCACGGCCAGCAACCAGCCAGACCAACGCGGACTCTTCATCGAATATCTCTCTCACGGCGAACGCTATCGGAATTGAGGTTAGCCTAAGCAAGGTCTTGATAGGTGAGGCTTACCTAGCTATGGTTCGCATCTCATCGAAGAACACGAAAGGTTCACCCCCGTGAAAATCACCAAGTTCGCTCTGCTGGCCTCCACCGTGAGCGTTGCCCTCGGCATCGCCGCCGGAACCAGCCACGCAGCACCCGCCGCGGATGAACCGATCAACTACACCGCTACGACCACCGAGACCTCCACGATCATCGGCACCGACGCGGGCTCGATGGCGGTCGAGGACGGGGTGTTCAAGATCAAGGCGGCCAACGGCGCCACCGTCGCTGGTAGTGAATTGTCCTTCCGGGTCGACGATTTCGTCTTCCCGATCGCCGCTGACATCTCGGGCCGCAACGCCACCCTCACCCCGCAGTTCGATCTGGCGCACGCCACCTACAAGCCGGTCGCGCTGCCCTACGAGGACAAGGCGCCGTGGAAGAACGAATACGACCGTGAGCAGGCGGCTTGGAGCCGTCTCGGCAGCACGATCTCCCTGGGTGCGGCCATCGGCGCCCTCGTCGGCGGGCTCGGCGGCGGGGCCGTCGGTTGCGTGCTGGGCGGCCTCGCAGGCGCAACCATCGCCGCGGCCACCATTGTCGGCATGTTCGGTCCGTTCATCCCGGCCGCCGCGGTCGGTTGCATCGGCGGAATCCTGGCCATGGGCTCGCTCGGTGCTCTCGCCGGTCAGCTGTTCATCGCCGCACCGGTCGCTATCATGGCGGCAGCGCAGTACTTCACCACCATCAACTCTCCGATGCCTGCTCCGGCTGCCAAGTAGGCGTAAAGACCTCGGTCGAATCGGCCGAACCTGAACCTCGCGGAGGGGACAACTCGGCGAGCGGCCAATCCCGCCCGATCGGCATCGGGCGGGATTCGGCGTTGGTCAGTCGGTCTCGGTTGCCTTCTCGTTCGGGGCGGGAATGTGACGCAGCAGGGTCATGACCAGTCCGGCCGCGACCGCGGTCAGACCGATACCGACAAGCGAATTCACTTGTAGCGCATGGGTGTAAGCCTCGCGGGCAACCGTGGTCAGCTCCGCGCCCAGCGATTCGGGCAGCACGGCGGCGACGTGCAGGGCGCCGGCCAGGGTGTCCTCGGCGACCTCCGCGATCTCCGGTGGTAGTCCGGCGGGCAACTGCTCCGCCATCTGCCCGCGATACACGGCGGTGCCGATACTGCCGATCACCGCGACGCCCAGTGCCGCCGAGAGTTCCTGACCCGTTTCGGAGATGGCCGAGGCGGCACCGGCGCGCGCCGGGTCGACCGCACCGACGATCAGGTCGAGGCCGAGCACGAACATCGGGCTCAGACCGAGCGAGAACACCACCATGCCGGTGACGATCAACGCGAGGTCGTCGCTGCCCGAGAGCTGAGTGAAGATCGCGTACCCGGCCATCGCGATCACCAGGCCACCGGTCATCAGGTACGCGGGCCGGATCCTGGGTGCGAGCGCGCTCACCACACCCGCCGCCACGACCATCGCCGCCGCCTGCGGCACCGTCCACAGTCCGGCTTGGAACGCCGAAAGGCCGAGCACCAGCTGTAGATACTGCGCGAGCAGCAGGAACAGTCCGCCCATCGCCAGCATGGCGACCATCAACGCGACCAGCGAACCACTGAACCGAACATTGCCGAACAACCGCAGGTCGATCAGCGGATTGGTCAGGCGCTGCTGGCGCAGGACGAACACCGTGCCGAGCGCCAGACCGGCGACCAGCACGCCGACGGCTTCGATCGACCAACCGTCCTTCGCCAGCTCTTTGATGCCGTAGATGACGCCCATCACCGACAGCAGCGACAGCAACGCGCTGAGAATATCGAGCTTGCCCGGGTTCGGGTCCTTGTATTCGGGCAGCAGGAACGGGCCGGTCGCCAGCAGCAACACCATCGCGGGCACCGCGACCAGGAACACCGAACCCCACCAGAAGTTCTCCAGCATCGCCCCGCCGACCAGCGGTCCGATCACCATGCCGACCATGAAACTTGTCATCCACACGCTGATCGCGGCGGTGCGCTGGCGGTCGTCGTGGAACATATTGCGGATCAGCGCCAGGGTGGACGGCATCAGGGTCGCGCCCGCGATGCCGAGCAGTGCGCGGGTGCCGATCAGCATGTTCGCACTCGTCGAGTACGCGGCGATCACGGAGGCGACGCCGAAGGCGAGTGCGCCGATCATCAGCAGTTTGCGGCGGCCGATGCGGTCGCCGAGGGTGCCCATGGTGATGAGGAAACCGGCGACCAGGAAGCCGTAGATGTCGAGGATCCACAGCAGTTGGGAGCTGCTGGGTTCGAGTGCCTCGCTGATCCGGGGGATCGCGAGGTAGAGCACGCTCAGGTCCATCGAGATGAGCAGGGTCGGCAGGGCGAGGACCGCCAAGCCGATCCACTCCTTGAGCCCGGCCTGTTCGGTGGACTCGGGGGTGGACTGGTCGTGCTGTGTGGACGTCACACTACGACGTTACCGACGGATCGGGTCGGTGTGCCAGCGAGTTTTCCGGCGGCCCTCGCCGTAAGTCATTGGACATTCCGGGCGGGCGACCACGATCATGGGCTCGGTGTCCACACGTAATGAACAGCTCAGGCTCGTCGATTCGCCGCGTCAGCCGCAGGATCAGGGCGAGCCGTTTCCGTGGTCGGCGGCCATCGACTCCACCTATTCCACCCGCGATGCGATCGATGCGTTGGCATTGGCGCCGTTCCTGCGAGGCGACCAGCCCTTCGCCCGCCAGGCGCACCTCGACCGAGTTCGGCCCGAAGCCTCGCTGCGACCCGCCGAGTCACGGATCGTTCGGTCGGTCGCCGATGACGACAGCAGTGCGCTGCTCGCGGCCGGTGAAGGGTGGGCGCTACGGGCCGTGCGGTGGGCGAGTGGGTCCGCCACGATCGAGGTGACCGCGGTGAGTGACGAGCTTGCTGTCGCGGTGCTGGCTCAGGCTACCGAGGGGGCTTCGCTGTCACGTGACAGTGAGGCGACGGTGGAGATGGGGTTCTGGCACATGGATGTTCGGCGGCCCGCGCGTCGTCGTCGGCAGATCGCGGCGCCTGCTTGGACGGAGATTCGTGGCAATTACACAAGTTCGGTTGCCGCGAGTATGGAGCGCCTGATGGGGCTCGGGGTCGCGGATATCAAGGGGCGGCTGGTGCTGTTGCACGGTGAGCCGGGGACCGGGAAGACCACTGCGCTTCGGGCCTTGGCGCGGTCGTGGGCGCCTTGGTGCCAGGTCGACTGTGTGGTGGACCCGGAGGAGCTGTTCAGTAATCCCGGGTATCTGATGGAAGTCGCGGCCGGTGCCGACGGTGACGACGAGGACGGTCGGTGGCGGTTGCTCGTGCTGGAGGACTGTGACGAACTGATTCGCGGTGAAGCGAAAGAAGCTGCAGGCCAGAAGCTTTCAAGGTTGCTCAACCTCACCGACGGGATGCTCGGTCAGGGGCGCAATGTGCTGATCGCGATCACCACCAACGAAGACCTCTCCCGTCTGCACCCCGCTGTTGTTCGGCCGGGGCGTTGTCTGGCACAGCTCGAGGTCGGCCGCTTGTCGGCGACGGAATCCCACGAGTGGCTGGCCCGCCAGGGCGGTGCCTCCGCCGCATTCCCCGATGGCGCGACACTCGCCGAACTGGTGGCCCACCGTGACGGCGGGATCCAGATCCGGTCGACCATCGAGCACTCGACCGATGTCGGGATGTACCTCTAGGTTGCTGTTCAGCGGCGGACAACGGGTGCGGCGAAAGCACAGGCGATGGTGAGGACGAAGGGGATGAGCAATGCGGCGGTGAGTGGGATCAGTGCGGTGAGCCAGCCGATCAGGGCGGGGCCTGCCAGTAGGCCCAGGTAGCCGATGGTGAAGACGCGGGACATGTCGGTGGCGGCTGTGGTGCCGCCGAGATTGCCTGCGGTGGAGAAGATTTGGGGGACGCCGCCTGCCAGTCCGAGGCCGCACATGGCCCAGCCGACGAGGGTTAGTGGCAGCCAGGGGGAGGCGATAACTATCGCGAATCCGGTTGCGGCTAGGAGGCTTCCGTAGCGGACGATGGCTACGGGGCCGAAGGCGGCGCTTACTCGGTCGGCGAGGAATCGGCCGAGGGTCATGGTGGCGGAGAAGGCGCCGAAAGCGAGGGCGGCGGCGGCCTCGGTGGTGTTCAGGTGTTCGCGAACTTGCAGTGCGCTCCAATCGGCCGCGACGCCTTCCGCGAGGAGGAGCACGAACGCAATGCAGCCCAGCGAGAACACTTTTCGTGCTCTCTCGTGTTGTGCGGTCCGCTGATCCGTATCCTTCGCGGTGCGGAGCTGAGTGGAGTCGTCGAGACCGGTGCCGCCGACTCGAAGGTCCGGCGAGTCGTAATGCTCTGTGTGCGAGGTCGATTCATTCCGTTGGCGACTGACCAGGCCCGGTACGAGCATCGCGGTCACCAGCAATCCGCCGACTGACGCACAGGCCAGCGTCAGTTGCGGTGCCCATCCTGCGTGCTGGGCAGCCGCGCCCAACAGCGAACCGACGAACCCGCCCGCGGAGAACATCGCATGGAACGCCGACATGATCGGCCGGCCATACGCCCGCTCGACCTCTACCGCTTGGGCATTCATCGACACGTCGAGCGCACCGTTGCCGATCCCGAAGCAGGCCAGCGCGATCCCCAAGGTGACCGGATCGGTCGCCAGTCCGGGGCCGAGCACCGTCACCGAAATGGCAGTCGCGGCCATCGCGACCAGCGTGCGACTGCCGAACCGGTCGGCGGCGGGCCCCGCGAGCCGCATACCGATCAGCGCGGCGCCCGCCATCAGCAACACCAACACGCTGAGCGTCGACGCCGACACCCCCGTCCGGCCGGTGATCGCCGGAATGTGGACCACCCACATGGCCAGCAGCACCCCGTTCAGCGTGAACGCCGCGAACACCGCGGCCCTGGACAGTCGAAGTCGGCGGTCGATCGTCGCTGAACTCACCACCTCGACGGTACCGGCCGCGCCACGATCCCTGTGCGCGCCTGCTCATTCCACCATCGCCGACGCGACCGGCACTGGACGACGTGCATCTCCACCACCGATCGCCCGTCGCATTTCAAGATCACCAGGCACTGGTGGTTTTCCTTCTCGGGCGATGTTTGCGTGGTTGCCTGGTGATCAACTGTCCGACTTTGTTACTGGGGTGTCCACGCGCCGGTGGCGGCGGTTTCCTTGGCGTACTCGGTGAAATCGCGGGCTTCCCGGCCGAGGGCGCGCCGGACACCGTCGGCGGTGGCGGTGTTGCGGCCGTCGAGGATGGTACCGAAGAGGTAGTCGAGCAGGCTGATCACGTCGTCGGGGACCTGGTATTCGGTCAGGGCCGCAACGAATTCCGGCCGCGACACCGGGATGAAGGCGATCTCGCGACCGGTGGCGGCGGCGATCTCGCCGACCGCGTCGGCGAAGGTCAGGGCGCGGGGGCCGGTGAGCTCGTAGAGCTGGCCCGCGTGACGCTCGTCGGTGAGCGCGGCCGCCGCCACCTCGGCGATGTCGTCGACATGCACGAACGGTTCCGGCACATCGCCGTTGGGCAACGCCACCGCGCCGGCGAGCACATCGTCGACGAAGGCGCCCTCGCTGAAGTTGTGGGCGAAGAAGGAGCAGCGCACGATGGTCCAGCTCAGACCCGAATCCCGCACGATCTCTTCACATTCCACTGCCTCGGGTTCGCCGCGCCCCGACAACAGCACCACCGAGCGCACACCGGCGGATCGGGCGGCGGCGGTGAACGCGCGGATGACGTCCGGAGCGCCGGGCACTGCGAGGTCGGGCTGGAAGGCGAGATAGACGGAGTCGATACCGGCCAGCGCGGGTGCCCAGGTCTCGCGGTCGGTCCAATCGAAGGGGATCGGCGCGGTGCGCGAGCCGCGTCGGACCGGCTGGTCCGCGGCCTCGAGAAGCGCCGCGACCCGGCTGCCGGTCTTGCCCGTAGCGCCGGTGATGAGGGAAAGCTGCTGGTGAGAAGCGGTGTTTGTCATGAGATAAGTACACCGCCGCGCGGGCGTCGGCAACATCGTCACGGCACTCACGAACATGCGCAATCGTCTACTGTGGAATCAGGGTGTGACGGTGAGCTCGCCCCGGTATTTCGTAGGAACATGGGTAACTCGCCGACCACAGCTGACTGTGCGGCCGACATCCCGGCGGCCGCCGACGAAACAGTAGTGGCGCGTGGTCTGGCTAAAAGACGCGGAGAGGCGGAACAGTGGATGCGTTAGCCGGTCTGCTCGAGGGGCCACGCGCCCGCGGTGCGTTTCTCATGTGTTCGTTGCTCGACCCGCCGTGGTCGTTGCGCGTGCAGGACGAGGCGCCGCTCACGGTGCTCGCGATGATTCGCGGAAAGGCTTGGGTCAGTACCGATTCGATGCCACCGCGTCAGCTCGTCGCGGGCGATGTGGCGGTTTTCCGTGGGCCGCAACCGTATACGGTGGCCGACGATCCGACGACCGAACCGCAGGTTGTCATCCAGCCGGGGCAGGTAACCACCACTCCCGATGGTGAAATCCTGTGCGAGACACTGAGTCTCGGTGTCCGGCAGTGGGGTACCGATCCCGATGGTGAGACGCTGATGGTCACCGGAACCTACGAATCGGCGGGCGCGGTGAGTAGACGGTTGCTGCGCGCGCTGCCGCAGGTGGCGGTGCTGCCGCGCGGCGAGCTCGATACCCGCCTGCTCGATCTGCTCGTGGACGAGGCGACCAAGGACCTGCCCGCGCAGACCGCCGTCCTCGATCGGCTCCTCGACCTGCTGCTCATCGCCGCACTGCGCGCCTGGTTCGCCCGCGACGACGCCCCCGCCTGGTACCACGCCTACAGCGACCCGCTGATCGGCAAGGCGCTGCGCCTGCTGCAACACAATCCGGCGCATCCGTGGACGGTGGTGGCGCTGGCCGACGCGGTCGGCATGTCGCGTGCGGCGCTGGCCCGGCGGTTCACCGAGCTGGTCGGCGAACCGCCGATGAGTTTCCTGACCGAATGGCGGCTCTCGCTGGCCGCCGATCTGCTCGCCGAATCCGATGCGACGGTGGAATCCATCGCCCACCAGGTGGGCTACGGCAGCGCTTTCGCGCTCAGCACCGCCTTCAAACGACACTTCGGGGTGAGCCCGCGCGACCATCGGCAGGGCAGCGCGGCATGATGGCCCGATGAGCTATCCCGTCCTGTGGCCGATGCCGACCCGGTGGGCCGACAACGACCAGTACGGCCACGTGAACAACGTGACCTACTACTCCTACTTCGACACCGCCGTGAACGCCTGGCTGATGCGCGCCACCGGCACCGACATCACCGCGCTGCCCGCCCTCGGCGTCGTCGCGACGACTTCGTGCAAGTTCCACGGCTCGGTCAGCTTCCCCGACCAGCTGCAGGTGGGGCTGCGGATCGCCCGCCTGGGCAACTCGAGCATCACCTACGACCTGGCGATCTTTCGCGAGGGCGAGGCCGGTCTCGAGCTCGCGGCGACCGGCGAGTTCGTGCACGTCTATGTCGACGCGGACACCCGCAAACCGGTGGCGATCCCCGAGGTCGTGCGCACGGCAGCCGCAGAACTCGTCACCGAATAGCGCTTATGAAGCTATTACCCCTACCTCGGGGAATCGGTTGGTCTGGATCCCGTCGCGGTTCAGCGGTTATGAAGCTATTACCCCTACCTCGGGCCACTCGCTGCCGCGGCGGGCGCGCAGGATGATCTGGCCCGCCGGTGAGTAACCCGGTGGTCCGGGGAGGGCGGCGAAGGTGGTTTTGTCGATCACCAGGGACGAGTCGAGTTGTTCCCGGCTCGGTCCCCAGAGGTACTCCACCTCGGTGAGCTCGTCGCGAATCTTCTTGAAGTACATCAGTTGCGCCATCGCCGGATCTCCGCGTAGACCTCCGCCGGTCAGCGGATCGTGACCGGCGGCTAGAGACCATCGTGGCAGGAATCGAGCGATCTCGCCGCTACCTCGCCGAAAATTTCGGGCGCGGGCGGCCGAAGTTCACGCCTGCAACATGGTCTGGAATCGGCGCATGCCGGAAATCCACCGGTCGTAGTCCGATCCCTTGTTGCGGTACATCTGCAGTACCTCGGGGTGCGGCAGGATCAGGAAATGTTCGGCGGCCATCGCCTCGACCACGGTGTCGGCGACTTCCTCGGGGGACAGCACCGCACCCGCCGTCTTCACAGCCTTGATCGCCAGTTCGCCTGCTTCGGGGCTGTCGGGGATGAGCCCGCCGGTGAGCAGTTGCGTGTCCACGCCCATCGGACACAGGCAACTCACGCGAATGCCCTTGTCGCCGTAGGTGACCGAGAGCCATTCCGCGAAGCCGACGGCCGCGTGTTTGGTGACCGAGTAAGGGGCGGAACCGATTTGGGTGAGCAGACCCGCCGCCGACGCGGTCGAGACGAAATAACCACTGCCGCGCTCGAGCCAGCCCGGGACGAGCAGTTTCGCGGCCCGCACGTGGGCCATCACATTCACGTCGATGGTGGCCGCCCACTGCGCCTCGGTGCTGTCGAGGCCGGGTCCGCCGCCGATGCCTGCATTCGCGAAATACAGGTCCACCGGCCCGAATTCGCGCTCGGCGGTGGCGATCAGTTCCGCGACAACCTGCTCGTCGGCCACATCGCCACCGACCGCGACCGCGTTGTCACCGAGTTCGGCCGCCACCTTCGCCGCGCTGTCCGCATCGAGATCGGCGACAACCACCCGCGCGTCACCGGCGACGAGCCGATAGGCGAGTGCGGCACCGATACCTGCTCCCGCACCGGTGACGATCGCGACTTTGCCTGCTATCTCCATCCCCGCAGATTAGCGGCGACCCCAGCGGTCTCGCACTGAATCCGCGCGAGCGTGGGTGAGGACTCCTGCGGATCGGTATCGGCTGGGCCTCGACCCGATTCGGTTGGGTCAGGCGGTGACCGCTGGGGTTGTCGGTTGTGGGGCGGGCGCGGTGGGTTTGTCGGCGGGGCGCGAGGTCGCGGCGCGGGCCATGACGCCCAGCGGGGTGTGGTTGAAGACCAGGTTCAGCACGAATGCGGTTGCCGCGCCGAGGGTTACGCCGCTGTCGAGGAGGATCTGGGCGGAGGTGGGGAACTTGTCGAACATGTCCTTGGTGAATACCGGCAGTAGCCCGATGCCGATGGCGGTGGCGGCGATGGTGGCGTTGACCTTGTCCGTCAGGTCGGCTTTGAGCAGCGTGGTGACACCGACGACCGCGACGGTCGCGAACAGCACCAGCCCCACACCACCGACCACCGGCTTCGGAATCACCGCGACCACCTCGCCGATGCGCGGCACCAGGCCGAGCACCACCAGGATCGCCCCGCTCACCGCGGTCACATATCGGCTGTAGACCCTGGTCGTGGAGACCGCGCCCACATTCTGATTGAAGATGGTGTCGACGAAGGCGGTGAAAATGCCGCCGAGCACGCCGGACAGGCCGTCGCCGACCAGGCCGCGCGCGAGATCGCCCTTGCTGAGCGGTTTGCCGGTGATCTCGCTGATCGCCAGCATGCTCGCGGTCGACTCGGCGAACACCACCGCCATCACGATGCTCATCGCCACCACCGCGGTCACCGGGAACTGCGGCGACCCGAAATGGAACGGCTGCGGGATCCCGATCCAGTCGGCGCTACCGACGCCCGCGGTGGTGATCAAACCCATCGGCAGCGCGACCACGATGCCCGCGACCAGCGCGATCAACACTCCGAGCTGCGAGAAGACGCCGCGGCCGAGGCAGACGAACCCGACCGCGATCAACACGACCACCGCCGCCAGCCCGATATTCGACGGCGAGGCGAAACTCGGCGACTTCGGGTCGGTCCCGATGATCAGGCCCCCGGCCACCCCGATCAGCGACACACCGACCACGGTCAGCACGGTCCCGGTGACCAGCGGCGGGAAGAACCGCACCACCCGCGCGAACGGCCACGCCAGCGCCACACCGACTACACCGCCGATCAGCATCGACCCGTACACGGCGTCGAGGCCGTACTCCTTGGCGATCAGGATCATCGGGTTGAGTCCGACAAACGTGGCACCACATACGATCGGCAGCCGCGCACCGGCCAGCTTGCCAACGCCGAGGCTCTGCACCAGCGTGATGATGCCCGCGACCAGCAGATCAGCACTGATCAACAGCCCGATCGTCGCCCGGTCCAGGCCTGCGGCCGCGCCGAAAACCAGCGGCACGGTGATACAGCCGGTGTACATGATCAGGACGTGCTGGATGCCGAAAGCCAGCTGCCGAGCGAACGGCAGTCGGGTGTCGACGGGATGCGCCTCACTCATACAACAGGTTGTAGTCCCCGTTTTTTACCGCGAGTGAGCGTTGTGTTTCGTCGTCGTTGCGGGTCGGATATATCACCCGGAAGGTTCAATACCGCTGGTAATTGCCCTGTGGGTAGGTCGGTCGCTGCTGTGCTGCCCGGATCCAGCGTCCGGTCGAGGGCGCTGCGGCAAGGCCGAGCATCACCAACGCGACCGCCGCTTGGACCAGGCCGATGGCCACGCCGGCACCGGATGTCAGGGAGGACGCGGCGGTGGCCGCGAGCGAGCCGAGGCTACCGAGTGCGCTGAGCGCCGCCACGATGATGACGATCACCCGGCCGGCGGTCTTGCGGAGGAACAGCAGGATCGAGCCGATGAAGAGCAGCAGCCCGATCGCGGCGCCGATGACGACGAAGGTCATCACCATCGGGCCGATCGACGAATCCGCGCACTCGAAGCTGCCAGTCGCCGTCTGGACGTACTTGCCGGTGCATTCCAACGCGCTCGTGGCGTTGTAGCTGACCGCCGCCCCGGCGAGAGAAATCAGCGAAAGTAGCAGGGCGAGAACGGCAGCGAGGATTCCGGTAGTACCGCTGACCGGGCCTTGCGGAGCACCGTAGCCGGAAGCGCCGTAGCCGGGCGTGCCGTAAGCCGGTGCGCCGTGTCCTGGCGTGCCATAACCGGGAGCGCTGTGACCGGGAGCACCGTAGCCGGGTGCGCTGGGGACTGGTGTTCCGTACGCAGCTGGTGTCCCGTATCCGGGCGCGCCCTGGCCGCCATAGGGGGCATAACCCTGCTGGCCCACAGGCGGATAGCCCGGACCTTGCTGCTGCCCATACGGATACCCCATGACGCCCCCTTGTTCGCGGATACACCTGCCGACATCGTTCGCGCAGTACGCAGTCCGGTCGAACGCGCACCGGCACGAACTATACGGCCGACCCCCGACACCCGCTCAAATGCGACTGAGCAACGTCAATGGGTCCTCGAGGAAACCGGCGGTGGTGGCGAGGAAGCGAGCGCCGAGTTCGCCGTCGACCATGCGGTGATCGAAGCTCAGCCCGAGGGTGGTGACCCAGCGGACGGCCAGCTCGTCACGAAACACCCAGGGCCGCTTGCGAATAGAGCCGATGCACAAAATCGCGGCTTCGCCAGGATTCACCAGGGGGACACCGGAATCCACACCGAAGACCCCGACATTGGTGAGGGTGAATGTTCCACCACGCAGGTCGTTGGGCGTGGCATTGCCGGAGCGGGCGGTGTCGGCCGCCCAGCTGATCTCCCGGCACAATTCGCGCAGACTCAGCGACTGCGCATCCTTGAGATTGGGCACCATCAGCCCGCGATCCGAGGCGACCGCGATCCCCAGATTCACATAGTGCTTGGTGACGATCTCCTGATTCTGTTCGTCCCAGGCGGTATTGATTCCCGGATATTCCGCGATCGCCGCCAACGTCGCTTTGGCGACCAGAGCCAGGGGGGTGAGAGTGAGACCCTCGAAGGACTTGGTGGTGCGCAAGTGGTCGAGCAGTTCCATCGAGGCGGTGCAGTCGACGGTGACGAACGTGCTGGCCTGCGGAATCGTGCGCGAACTGGCAGCCATCGCGGCGGCGGTGCGTTTGCGGATGCCCGAGATGGGAGTGCGTTCCTCGCGGGCGGTCGGCTCGATCAGACCGTCGGCGTCGGTGACATGACCGTTCGACGGCGTCGGCGTGACATCGCCGAGGCGGGCGAGGGTGCGCGGCTGGGTCACCGGCACGGCCGAACGCACGTCTTCGACGGTGACCGCGCCCTCCGGCCCCGAACCGGCGACGAACCACAGGTCGATGCCGAGTTCCTTGGCCAGCTTGCGCGCCGCTGGGGTCGCGGCCGCGCGATGCGTACTCGGCGTGCTCGATGCCATCGACGGCACCGCTTTCTTTCTCCGCGAAGTGGATTCGGCCTCGGGACCGTAGCCGACCAGCACATTCGTGCGGGGCTCGGCGACCTGCGGCGGGGCGATCTCGAGGTCGTTGCGCACCCGGATCAGCGGTGCCCCGACCGGCACGGTATCGCCGGGTTGCGCCAGCAGTTCGACCACCACCCCGGAGAACGGCGAGGGCAGCGCGACCACCGCCTTCGCGGTCTCCACCTCGGCGATGGTCTGGTTCAGCTCCACCGTGTCGCCGACCGCGACGGCCCAGGACACCAGGTCACCGTCGGCCAGGCCCTCGCCCAGATCGGGGAGGCGGAACTCGAGAACATGACCGTCGTCGGTGGCGGCTGGTTCCGGCACAAGGGCACCTTTCATGCGGCAAGGCAGCGGTCGACCGCCGCCAGAATGCGGTCGGGGTCGGGCAGGTGGTGCTTTTCGAGCTTAGCCGGGGGGTAGGGGATGTCGAAGCCGCCGACGCGCAGCACCGGCGCCTCGAGGTGATAGAAGCAGCGTTCGGTGACGCGGGCAGCGATCTCGGCGCCGAGCCCGGCGAACACGGGCGCCTCGTGCACGACGACCAGCCTGCCGGTCTTGTTCACCGATTCGGCGATCGTGTCGACATCGAGGGGGGAGAGACTGCGCAGGTCGATCACTTCGAGCGAATGTCCTTCCTCGGCAGCGATTTTCGCGGCGGTGAGCGCGGTGGCCACGGTGCCGCCGTAGGCGACGACGGTGACATCGGCGCCGCGGGTGCAGACCCTGGCCTTGTGCAGTGGCAGATCCGGTTCGCCTTCGAAATCTACGTCGGCTTTGTCCCAATAGCGACGTTTGGGTTCGAAGAAAATAACCGGGTCGTCCAGCGAGATGGCCTGGCGAATCATCGAATACGCGTCGGCGGGCGTGCTCGGTGATACAACGCGCAGCCCCGCAGTGTGCGCGAAATACACCTCCGGTGATTCGGAATGGTGTTCGACCGCGCCGATGCCGCCGCCGAACGGAATGCGGATCGTCAACGGGGCCTTCGCCTTTCCGCCGGTGCGATTGTGGATCTTGGCGACCTGGGAAACGATCTGGTCGAAGGCCGGATAGACGAAACCGTCGAACTGGATCTCCACCACCGGTCGATACCCACGCAGCGCCATGCCGAAAGCTGTTCCGACGATGCCGGATTCGGCCAGGGGTGTGTCGATGACGCGGTTGTCGCCGAAATCTTTCTGCAGGGTGTCGGTCACCCGGAACACGCCACCGAGGCGACCGATGTCCTCGCCGAGCAGCACGACCTTGGTGTCGTCCTCCATCGCGTGGCGCAGGCCGGTGTTGAGGGCGGCGGCGAAGGTGGTGATCATGACGGCGCTCCTTCGGCGAGGTAGGCCGAGAGCTGTTGGCGCTGCTCGGTCATCAGTGGGTGCTCGGTCGCGTAGACGTTGTCGAACATCCGCTCCGGGTCGGGGTCGGGCATCTCGATGGTCGCGGTGCGCAGGCGGCGGGCGACCTCGTCGGCCTCGGCGGTGACCTGCTCGACGAACTCGGGGGCGAGCTCGCCCTCGCGATCGAGGAGTAAACGCACACGTTCGATGGGATCGCGCTGGCCCCAGTACTCGGTATCGGCGGCGGTGCGGTAGCGGGTGGGGTCGTCGGCGGTGGTGTGCGGGCCCATCCGGTAGGTCAAGGCCGCGATGAAAGTGGGGCCGCCGCCGGTGCGCGCGCGTTCGACGGCCTGGCGGGTGACGGCCAGGACGGCGAGGACATCGTTGCCGTCGACCTGCACGCCCGGAATTCCGTAACCGTCGGCCCGGCGCACCAGAGGGATATGGCTCTGCACGGAGACCGGTTCGCTGATCGCCCACTGATTGTTCTGGCAGAAGAACACCACCGGCGCACTCCACGCCGCGGCGAAGCCGAATGCTTCGGCGATGTCGCCCTGGCTCGTCGCGCCGTCACCGAAATAGGCGATGGTGGCGATGTCGGCGCCGTCGAGATGGGCCGCGTAGGCGTAGCCGGTGGCGTGCAGGCCCTGGGAGCCGACGACGATATTGGCGTTGGTCATATTGACCTCGTCGGGATCCCAGCAGTGGTGGGCGACGCCGCGCCACAGGGCGGTGAGCTGCTCTGGTGGGACGCCGCGGCAGTAGGCGACGGCGGTTTCGCGGTAGGAGCAGAAGGCGTAGTCGTCGGGGTGCAGCGCGTGCGCCGAGCCGACCTGCGCGGCTTCCTGGCCCAGCAGCGGCGGCCACAATCCGAGCTGGCCCTGGCGTTGCAGGGCGGTGGCCTCGACGTCGATCCGGCGGGTGACCACCAGGTCCCGGTACAGCTGCCGTAACCGTTCGGCATCGATGTCGGCGACCAACGCGCCGTGTTCTTTGTCGAACACCCGACGGCCGTCGGGTTGAATCAGCTGGACCGGGTAGGTCTGCTTCTGCGACATCGTGATCGCCTCCTCGCTACCGCGCCTTGTGGGCCGATGCAGGTACGCCACTTTCGCTGAGTGCGATGTGTATCACTCAGCATCCACGATAACGCGGAGTGCGCAAGCGGTACACGCGTATATGAGCAGAATGCCTGGTCTACGGGGGTCGTACGCTGTCATACTGCGTTGTATGACCAGTCGCGAACCCGACGTGACACTCGACGCCACCGACGCCCGACTGCTGCGCGAGTTGATCGCGAATCCCCGTGCGACCGGGGTGGAACTCGCGGCACGCCTCGGCCTGTCGCGCAACACGGTGCAGGCGCGGCTGGCCCGCTGGGACAGCGGCGGCGTACTCGGCAGTTTCGAACGCCGGGTCGAACCCCGCGCCCTCGGCTACCCCCTGGCGGCCTTCGTCGCGGTGGTTGTCGACCAGCACCGCCTGGACGCCGTCGTCGATGACCTGGCCGACGTCACCGAGGTCACCGAGGTCTGCGGCATGACCGGCGCCACCGACCTTACCGTCCGAATAGTCGCCCGCGACGCCGACGACCTCTACCGCATCGCAGGCCGAATCCTGAAGATCCCCGGCGTGGAACGCACCAACATGGCCCTGGTCATGCGCGAACTCGTCGGCCCACGCACCGGCCCGCTCCTGGATCGTCTGGCCGGTCCCAGCTAGGCGCAACTACGCATTCGATCCGGCCATCCGCGGCTGAGGAACGCTGCCTCGCCCGCGCCCATCGCGCGTACCTCCCGTATTCGCGCCGCCGGCGAACGCGTCCGCGCAAATCAGGTGCCGGTGGGGAGGATGCGGCGGACGAGCAGGCCCGCGACCAGTGCCCAGAAGGCGCCGCCGATGCCGAAGAGAGTGGTGCCGGAGGCGGCTACGAGGAAGGTGACCAGGGCTGCCATGCGGTGGGTCGGGTCGCTGAGGGCGCCGGTGAGGGCAGCGGCGAGGGTGGCGAGGAGGGCCAGGCCCGCGACGGTTTCGATGGTGCCTGCCGGTGCCGCGGCGATCAGGGTTACCAAAGCGGCCGACGCCAGGCCGAGGATGAGGTAGGTGCCGCCTGCGGTGGCCGCGGCGATCCAGCGGCGTTTGGGGTCGGGGCTGGCGGCGGGGGCTGCGGCGAGGGCGGCGCTGATGGCGGCGAGGTTGATCGCGTGGCCGCCCGCAGGCGCGCCGAGGATGGTGCCGATGCCGGTGACGAGCATGGCGGGGCGCCACGGAACCTGGTAGTCGAACGAGCGCATCACCGCGACGCCCGGGATGTTCTGGGAGGCCATGGTGACGATGTAGAGCGGGATCGCGATACCGATGATCGCCTGCCAATGCCACTGGGGGACAGTCAGTTCCACGGCCGGAACCATCTCGGACAGCGCCAGGTGTCGGTCGTTGACCACGATGTCGATGCCGGTACCGACGGCCGCCGTGGCGAAGGCGACGAGCACGGCCCACTTGGGTGCGAACCGTTGCAGCACCAGCCACACCACGATGACCGGGACCACCACGGTGGGCGAGGTGCGCAGCGCCTGCACCGGGGCCAGACACAGCGGGAGGAGGACCCCGGCCAGCATCGCCTGCGCGATCGGGACGGGAATGGCGGCGACCAGCGAACCGAGCCGTTGCCACAGTCCGGTGATCACGATCAGCACCCCGGTCACCGCGAACGCCGCGACCGCGCCGGGCCAGCCACCGACGACCAGTCCGGTGCTCGCGAGCAGGGCGGCGCCGGGCGTCGACCAGGCCAGGGTGATCGGGATCCGGTACCGGAAACTCAGCAGCAGAATGCCGATGCCCTGCGTGAAGCACAGCACCAGCAGGCCCGAAGCCGCCTGCGCCGGACTCGCTCCCACCGCGCGCAACCCGCTCAGCACCACCGCGAACGAACTCGTGAAGCCGACCAGTGCGGTGATCGCACCGGCGCCGAGCGGCTGCGCGATGCCTGCCGGTTTGTCGGCGACATCAGGGGAGGGGGTGGAGACCTGCGACATTGTGCCGATATTGCCCGACGAACCCCTGATCGTCGCCTGCCAGTCCCGTGAAAGTGGACTGATTCACGCACGCAGATCTACGGTCCAGTCTTCGTGACCGGCCTGCGCATGCCCGTGCGCGTGCGCGGCGCCCGTGTCCGGTGGCTGGTGCCGGTGCGCGGGGCTGCGTGGATCGAGGCGTGGCACGCGGAGGGCGTCGCGGTTGTAGCGATCGGGCGACCGCGGTGAAGGCCGAGGGTCCGGTGCCGATCGAGTTGTTTCGCGTGCCATCGGGTGCCCGGCTTCGGGGCGGGTGCGTAGGGTGTCGGGAACGGTTCGGCAGGTCGGAGCGGCTGGGAGGAATAGTTGTGGGTGCGGTGTTGATCTCTGCGGCGGAGCTTCGGAAAGAACTGGCGGACAACAAGATTCACCTACTCGACGTGCGGTGGGCGCTGGGTGATCCGAACGGTCCGCAGCACTATCTCGACGGCCATATTCCGGGCGCGGTCTTCGTCGACCTGGAAACCGAGCTTGCCGCCGCACCGTCACCCGCCCGCGGCAGGCACCCGCTACCCGACCCCGGCACGTTCGAGAAGTGCGCGCGCAGTTGGGGATTGGGGGATGGCGAATCGGTCGTGGTGTACGACGCCACCGGCGCAATGGCAGCCGCACGAGCATGGTGGCTGCTGCGCTGGGCAGGCGTAGACGACGTACGCATCCTCGACGGCGGCTTGCCCGCCTGGGTCGCGGCCGGTGGCGACCTCGCGACCGGCGAAGAACCGGACCCGACCGGCGGTGACCTGGTTGTGCGTCCCGGTGGCCTGCCGGTGATCGACGCCGACGCCGCCGCGAAATGGCCGGGCGTGCTGCTCGACGCGCGGGCGGGCGAGCGCTATCGCGGTGAAGTCGAGCCGATCGATCCGCGCCCCGGGCACATTCCCGGCGCGGTCAGTGCCCCGACCGCCGAAAACCTCGATGACACAGCACATTTCCGCAGCCCCGAAGAACTCCGCGCTCGATTCGCGGAATTCGGTGACGGCCCGGTCGCGGTGTACTGCGGATCCGGCGTCACCGCCGCCCACCAGATCGCGGCCCTCGCCGTCGTCGGCATCGACGCCGCCCTCTACCCGGGCTCGTATTCGCAGTGGTCGAACGACCCGAAGCGGACCGTGGTGACGGGAGAGTAGGCGCTGGCGCGAGTTCGTCAATGCTGGGCTGTCCGGCGCATCTGCTGGGTGACTGCCTCACCGATCGTGGGTGGCGACCGCGTCGGTGGTGTGGCAGCACCGGCTCGGACCCACTGCGGGCACACCCGGATTCAAGGGCACCCGCGGGCGATGTCGTGGAGGGTCGCGTTGTCGGCGGCGGTGATGGGTAAGTCGTAGGCGAGGGCCACCGTGAGGTACTTGGCGGCGTAGAAGCAGCGGTTGGCGCGGGCAGGGGGTAGCCACGCGGCGGGGGTGTCGTCGCCCTTGGATTGGTTGGTGGACCCGCCGGTGGCGAGCAGGTTCACCGACAGGTCGTTGGCGAAGCGGCGGCGTTTGTCGGGGGTCCAGGTGGCGGCGCCCATGTCCCAGGCGGCGGCCAGTGGGTAGACGTGGTCGATCTGGATGCGGCCTGCGTCGGATTTGGTGAAGGGGATGTCGGTGGCGGTGTAGGGGTCGGTGAGGACTCCTTCGACGACCACGCAGCGGCCGCGATGGACGACCTCGCGTAGCTGCAGGGCTAGTACGTTGTTGCGGGTGTCGCAGCCGTCGTGGCTGCCGGGGGCGTCGGAATCGTCGGTCCAGGCCGGGCCGAAGACACAGGCCTGGCCCGTTTTGCAGCCGCGTTCGTAGCCGCCGGGGCGCGGGCGCGCGTCGATGACGCGCACCTGGTCGAGCAGGGCAGTGACCTCGGCGCGCGTCGGACTGCCCGGTGCGGGGACGATCGGCTCATCGAGCCCGATCACCCCGCACCCGGCAAGAGCGAGCACCAGCACGAGCAACCACGCAGGTTTCCCCATACCCGCATGTTGTAGCCGATGCCACCGACAGCAACCGACGCCCGACGCAGCGGCCCGGCCCGCGTCGACGCGGTGGACCTGGACGGGCCTATAACCAAGCTCGAGCCAGCAGGTCCTCGGCCTCCAGGTCCGCGGCGCGGGGTGGGAAGCGCGTCGCGGCGATCGAGGAGACGTGGGTGCCGTCGTGGCCGATCAGCCAGGAGCCGCCGCGGTCCTCGCATTCGGCGATCTTGGCGAAGACGGTGAGCAGGAAGGTGATGGATTCCCGCGGGTCGATGGTGTGGGCCAGCCGTTGGGATTCACCCGGCCGCGACAGATCGAGCCAGACGCCTGCTTGACCGTCCAGACGCATGCCGAGGATTTTCGTGGTGTCGATGAAGGTGAATTTGCGCCGTTCCCAAGGGGTGTTGGGGGTGTAGCTCTGCTCGAGTACCTGGAGCAGAATCGTCATCGCTGCCCTCCGCACGAATTTCAGGGGTGGGTGAGATATGGAGTTGTCGCCGGTGGGTGTTCCGGCCCGTGACCTGGGATTATCTCAGTATGTTCTCGTTGCGGCGAGAAATCCAGACCTATGGCGGCCGTGATCGGTGTCGGTGCCGCCTGCTTGGATGGAACCCATGCTGCACGGTCTGTGGTCCCCCGAATCGGGCCTACTGCTGTGGCACGACGCGGAGCCGGTGGCCGTGGGGTCGGTGCTCGGCGACATCTTGGACCGCGCCCGGTTCCGCCACCGCGCCGAGGTGCTCCTCGTCGATGCCGCGCGGCAGTCGGCGACCGCCGAGGTTCGCGCGCACGCGCTCGCGCCACCCACGGCGGCCGTTGTGCTGCGCAGCCGCCTGCCGCGCGAGCACATCGCCGGCGACCTGCGGTTCCTCGCGCACGTCGCGCGCGGTATCGAACGATGGGTGCGGGCCGGCCGGGTGGTGCCGCAGATCGAGCGGGCCGACGGTCAGTGGTGGGTGCGCTGGCGGCTGGTCGGCGGTCAACGTCAGCGGGCATGGCTTGCCGAACTGGCCACCGCGATGCCGCCCGCGCTGCGGGTCGCCGGTTCGCCCGCCGCGGTGCTGGAAGACCTGTGCACCCATCTCACCGACCCGATCGCCCGCGAATACCTCACGCAACAACCACAGACCCACCCGCTACTGGCCGCATTGGTCGACGACACCCCCTTGGACGTCGGCTCCTACCGCCTGTCCGAAACGCTGAGCCAGTGGCGGGAGGGCTACGCCGCCGACGAGCCCGAACTGGTGCTGCGCCTGTGCGAACCCGATGGTGAGTTCGGTTCCGTCGACGAATCGGTCGCGCTGTGGCGCCTGCAGGTGTGTCTGCGTCCCGTCGACGACGCACCGAAACCCGTGGTGTTCGAGGATGATCCGGTGCTCGTGCGCACCGCGGCCGAAAAGCTCGGCCAGGCACGCAAGGCCTACCCGCGGCTGCGCGACCTGCCCACCGACCCACGCGGCCTCGACCTGCTGCTGCCGACCGAAGTCGTCGCCGACCTGGTCGCCCACGGCGCGCACGCCTTGCAAGAAGCCGGGATTCGTCTGCTGCTCCCGCGTGCCTGGAACATCGCCGAACCGAGCATGCGGTTGCGGGTGAGCAGCCCGGCTGCTGCCGAATCCACCGTAGGGCTCAGTGGATTGCTGTCCTACCGTTGGGAATTGGCGCTCGGTGACCTGGTGCTCACCCAGGCCGAGATGGAACGGCTGATCAACAGCAAGTCGGATCTGGTCCAGTTGCGCGGCGAATGGGTGCAGGCCGACCACCGCGCACTGGCCGCGGCCGCGCGCTACGTGGCCAAGCACGCCGACGACAGCCCGATCACCCTGGCCGACATGATCGGCGAACTCGCCGCCGAACGGGTGGACAATGTCCCGGTCACCGAGGTCACCGCCGATGGTTGGGCGGCCGAATTGTTCGCCAGGGAAAGCGAACCCGAGCCGGTGCCGGTTCCGGTCGGCCTGAAAGCCCAGCTCCGCCCGTATCAGGAACGGGGTCTGAGCTGGCTGGCCACGATGAGCAGGCTGAACTGCGGCGCGATCCTCGCCGACGATATGGGTCTGGGCAAGACCGTGCAGGTGCTGGCACTGCTGGTCCACGAGCGTGAAGCCGATCTGGTCGGCGCACGCGGACCTACCTTGCTGGTTTGCCCGATGTCGGTGGTCGGCAACTGGCAGCGGGAGACGCAACGGTTCGCGCCTGATCTTCGCGTGCTCGTGCACCACGGACCGGGCCGCCTTACCGGTGCGGAATTCGCTGCGGCAGTCGCTGATTCGGACCTGGTGATCACCACCTACGCCCTGCTCGCCCGCGATATCACCCTGCTGAACGAACAGCGGTGGGAACGAATCGTCCTCGACGAAGCGCAACACATCAAGAACGCGGTGACCAGACAGGCTCGGGCGGCGCGAGCGCTGAAA
The DNA here is from genome assembly GCF_042749305.1 of Nocardia sp. NPDC058705. Lineage (NCBI taxonomy): Bacteria > Bacillati > Actinomycetota > Actinomycetes > Mycobacteriales > Nocardiaceae > Nocardia > Nocardia sp. NPDC058705. The sequence goes on from NZ_JBHYRN010000024.1 coordinate 100,952, forward strand.
GCACGACATCGCTTGGCGCTCACCGGAACTCCGGTGGAGAACCGCCTGGAAGAACTGCGCGCCCTGTTCGACTTCGCCATGCCCAAACTGCTCGGCAGCCCGCAATCGTTCCGCGCCAAATTCGCGGTGCCGATCGAACGCGAACGCGACCAGCAGGCCATCGACAGGCTGCGCCTGATCACCGACCCGTTCGTGCTGCGCAGGCTCAAAACCGATCCGACAGTGATCAGCGACCTGCCGGAGAAACTGGAAATGACGGTCAGGGCCAACCTCACCGTCGAACAGGCCGCCCTCTACCAGGCCGTCGTCGACGACATGCTGGAGAAACTCAAAGACGCGAAAGGCATGGCGCGCAAGGGCGCTGTGCTCGGCGCGCTGACCCGGCTCAAGCAGGTCTGCAACCACCCCGCGCACTACCTGGGCGACGGTTCACCGATCCTGCGGCGCGGCGGCCACCGCTCCGGCAAGCTGGCGCTGGTCGAGGACGTCCTCGACTCGGTCATCGCCGACGGCGAGAAGGCCCTGCTCTTCACCCAGTTCCGCGAATTCGGTGACCTGATCCTGCCCTATCTCACCGAACGGTTCGGCACCCCGATCCCCTTCCTGCACGGCGGCGTCACCAAGCAGAAACGCGACGACATGGTGACCGGTTTCCAGGGCGAGAACGGCCCACCCCTGATGTTGCTCTCGCTCAAGGCGGGCGGCACCGGCCTCAACCTCACTGCCGCCAATCATGTGATCCACCTGGACCGTTGGTGGAATCCGGCGGTGGAGAACCAGGCCACCGACCGCGCGTTCCGGATCGGCCAGCAGCGCGCGGTGCAGGTCCGCAAGCTGGTGTGTGTCGACACCATCGAGGAGCGGATCGACGAAATGATCAACGGGAAAAAGGCTTTGGCGGATCTGGCCGTCGGTGCGGGGGAGAACTGGATCACCGAGATGAGCACCGACGAACTGCGCGAGCTGTTCACTCTCGGCGCCGAAGCGGTGGGTGACTGATGACCGACTTCAGCCAGTTCGGCCCGCGTAAGCCGGTGCGCGGTGGCGCCAAGGCGCGCGGCGGTTTCGGCCGGACTTGGTGGGGCAAATCGCTGCTCGACGCGGTGGAGAAGGTGGCCGACGCGGGCAGGCTCTCGCGCGGACGCACCTATGCCAGGGTCGGGCAGGTGGTGAACTACCGGATCGAACGTGGCGCGGTAACCGCAGAGGTGCAGGGCAGTCAGCCCAGCCCGTTCACCTCGGTGCTGTCGATCCGACCGTTACGCGACGAGGAAATCGAGCTGTTGCTCGCCGAGATCCGCGAAGCGCCCGGCATGCTCGCCGAGATCGCCTCGGGCGCACTGCCGCCCGCGCTCGGCCCGCACCTGTTGCCGACCACGGCCTCGGAACTCGACTTCACCTGCAGCTGCCCGGACATGGGTTGGCCCTGCAAGCACGTCGCCGCGGTCTGCTACCTGCTCGCCGAGCGCCTCGACGAACAGCCGAGCGAGATCCTCACCCTGCGCGGCCTCGACCTCGACACCCTCATCGGCGGCGTCGAGAAGTCCGCGCGCACCGCCGATTCCGACGACCTCTACGGCGACCAACTGGTCCTGCCCGAGCTGCCCCGCATCGAATTCCACGCCGTCATCGACGATCTCGACGCGATTCCACTGCGTCGCGCTCTACGGATGTCGGCAGAGGACGAACCGACCGCGGCGACTGGCCTCCGCGAATTACGCTCGCTCTATGCCGAATTCGACGACTGAATCAGCCCAGCTCGTATTCGAACCAGATGTGGTGTCCCCCTTCGGCATCCACATACAGCGCACCGGTCCCGGTGATGCCGGTCAGTTCGCTGGTGCCGCTGCCGGGGACGATGTGGAAGAACTCGTCGGTGCGGTCGGTGCCACTGGTGGTGGCGGAGTGCACGAAATTGAACGCGCCGGCCTTGCCGTTGAGCGCACCCTCGAACGACTCCATCGCGAGATAGGTGCCCGCGCCGGTGCTCATGTCGAAGGCGGCGGTGAACAGCGTGGCCGAGAGTCCCTCGATCTCACCCGCGTAGGCCTTCGTCATGGTCGAGATGCCGACCGGCATCCCGGTGACGATGGGCGGCTGCGGAGTCAGGTCGGTGGGATCGAATGCGGTGACCTCGAAGGTGCCGATGGCTTTCATGCGCCGATGCTAAACCCGCGCACCGACATAAACGAGGATGCGCGGCGAATCAGTAGGTCGGTTCGATCCGGTAGAACCGGACAGCATTGCCGCCGAACACCTTCCGCAGGTCGTCGGTGCTCGCACCCGCGTCGCTGAGCCCGGTCGCCACCGTCTCGACCGCCCCACTGAGACTGGTGATCGGCTTGTCGACCGGGAAGTTCGACCCCCAGATCAGCCGGTCGACACCGAACACATCCAGCGCGTGCGCCAGCAGCGGACCCACCCGCCCGAGCAGCGTCGGCACGGGCGTCACCGTGCCACGTGGCGGGACCGGATGCCCGAGCACCGGCATCATCAGCCCGCTCACCTTGGCCACCACGTTCGGCTGCGCGGCCAGGTCGGTGAGATCGTCGCGCCACCGATGCAGCAGCACCTCCCGCTGTCTGGCGGTGTGCCCGGTGTCCTTGCCGACCGGCCCGAAGATGCCCGCCGGGGTGCCAAGGTGGTCGAGCACGATCGGCACCTCGGGGAAACGTTCGGCCAGCGCTGTCACCTCGGGGAGCTGGCCCGAGTACACCCACGCGTCCAGGGAGAGCCCCCGATCGGCGAGTTGCCCGATGCCGTCGAGGAACGCAGGCGCGGTGAGGGTGCCGTCGTGGGTCGCGAAGGATTTCACGCCCCGGTCGGGGTGGTAGGCGACGGTCGTCCGGATGCCGTGGAACAGCGGTGACGCGGATTGATGCGCGTCGAGCACCGCGCCGAAATCGCTCGCCGCGGGGTCGGCCGCGCTGACGATCCCGGCCAGCGCGGGCGTGTCGACGCCGAACGGCAGGCTGGCCACCCATCGCGTCTCGTCGGGTTTCCACCCCGCCCATTGCACCTCGACGTCGACCACCGATTTCACCCGCGTGGATCCGAGGTCGTCGCGGTAGTCGGCGGGCAGATAAGGCTGCAGGTAGGCGTCGGGGGCGCCGACGAATTCGCGATCACTACGCGGAGCCAGTTTTGCCGCGATATCGACCGGCACCGGCAGATAGCGCATCAGTTTCGCGAGCTTGCTGAACTCGCGCGGTGTGGCACGCGGCTCCCACTGGTGAATGTGGGCATCGATGATGTCGAAATCGGTCAGATCCATGCTGTGCGTCCTGTCGCCGCCGCTGGCAGAGCTCACCGCGATTGTCACATGCCTGCGGCGGGCAGCGACGGATTACGTTGGTCAAACAGTGCGCCGATACTGCCCGCCCACCGCGAAGAAGGCATCGGTGACCTGCTGCAATGTGCAGATCCGCGCCGCGTCCATGAGCACATCGAAAATATTGCCGTCGGTATGGGCGACCTCGGTCAATCGGGCCAGCGCGCGATGGGATTGTTCGGCGTGCTCGGTCTGGAAACTGTGTAGCCGGTCCAGTTGGGAGCGCCGTTCGGTTTCGGTGCCGCGGGCCAATTCCAGCGGGGCAGCTTCGGTGTTGTCGTCGCGGCCGCGGAAGGTGTTCACCCCGACGATCGGCAGTGATCCGTCGTGTTTGCGCTGCTCATAGCGCATGGACTCGTCCTGGATGCGACCGCGCTGATAGCCGGTCTCCATGGCGCCGAGCACGCCGCCGCGTTCGCTGATCCGCTCGAATTCCAGCAGCACCGCTTCCTCGACGAGGTCGGTGAGTTCGTCGACGATAAAACTGCCCTGCAGCGGATTCTCGTTGACGGCCAGCCCCCATTCTTTGGCGATGATGAGCTGAATAGCCAGTGCGCGACGCACCGAATCCTCGGTCGGTGTGGTCACCGCCTCGTCGAAAGCGTTGGTGTGCAGGCTGTTGCAATTGTCGTAGACCGCGATCAGCGCCTGCAGGGTGGTGCGAATGTCGTTGAACTGCATTTCCTGTGCGTGCAGTGAACGGCCCGAGGTCTGCACGTGGTACTTGAGTTTCTGTGCGCGTTCGCCGGCGCCGTAACGGTCGCGCATGGCGATCGCCCAGATCCGCCGGGCCACCCGGCCGATCACCGTGTATTCGGGGTCCATGCCGTTGGAGAAGAAGAAGGAAAGATTCGGGGCGAAGTCGTCGATCGCCAGCCCGCGCGCGAGATAGGTCTCCACATAGGTGAATCCGTTGGCGAGGGTGAAGGCGAGCTGGCTGATGGGGTTCGCGCCCGCCTCCGCGATGTGATATCCCGAAATCGAGACCGAATAGAAATTGCGGACGTCGTTGCGCACGAACCATTCCTGCACGTCGGCCATCATGCGCAGGCTGAATTCGGTGGAGAACAGGCAGGTGTTCTGGCCCTGATCCTCCTTGAGGATGTCGGCTTGGACGGTGCCGCGCACGGTCGAGAGGGTGTGCGCCCGGATGTCGGCGGCTTCCTCGGGGGACGGCTCGCGGCCCTCGGCTTCGCAGAAGCGTTGCAGCGCTTGGTCGATGGCGGTGTTGAGGAAGAACGCGAGGATGGTCGGGGCGGGGCCGTTGATGGTCATCGAGACCGAGGTGGTCGGGGCGCCGAGGTCGAAACCGTCGAACAGGGTGCGCATGTCCTCGACGGTGGCCACCGAGACACCCGAGGTGCCGACCTTGCCGTAGATGTCGGGGCGCTCGGCGGGGTCGTGGCCGTAGAGGGTGACCGAATCGAACGCGGTGGACAGGCGGGTGGCTTCGGCGTGGGCGCTGAGGACCTTGAAGCGGCGATTGGTGCGGGCCGGGTCGCCCTCGCCCGCGAACATCCGTGCGGGGTCCTCGTTTTCGCGTTTGAAGGGGAAAACGCCTGCGGTGAACGGGAATCGGCCGGGGAGGTTCTCGGCGCGCAGGAAACGCAGGAGTTCGCCGTCGTCGGTGAAGCGGGGGAGAGCGACGCGGGGAATGCTTGTGCCGGAGAGGGATTCGCGGCGCAGTGGTGTGCGTAGTTCGCGGTCGCGGATGCGGACCACTTGCTCCTCGCCTCGGTAGCTCTCGGCGACCGTCGGCCATTCGGCGAGCGCGGTGGTCGAGGCTGTGGAGAGTGTCGGGCGAGCCTGATCGAGCAGGTCGGTGACCGCGGTGTCGTCGGGCAGCTCTTCATGAACCAGGGTCAGACGTTGAATTCGTTGGGCGGCAGCGACTTCGCGCTGGGTGTCGGCGTGATAGCCGCGGACGGTGTCGGCGATGTCGGCCAGGTAGCGGACCCGTGACGGCGGGACGAGCTGGGCGAAGCGGGTCGAGACCTTGGTGTCCACGCGGGGGAGGGCACCTGGTTCGAGAGTGAGGCCGTGCTCGGTGAGCAAGCCGGTGAGGTGCTGGTACAGCGCGGTGACGCCGTCGTCGTCGAAAGTTGCGGCGCTGGTGCCGAAGACCGGCATATCCGCGGGGCTCGCACCGAATTCCGCACGGTTGCGGATCAATTGGCGCGCCACATCGCGAACAGCATCGGCCGCACCACGGCGCTCGTACTTGTTGATCGCGACGACATCGGCGTAGTCGAGCATGTCGATCTTCTCGAGCTGGGAGGCGGCGCCGAACTCCGGTGTCATCACATACAGCGCCACATCCACGTGGTCGACGATGCCCGCGTCACCCTGGCCGATGCCGGGAGTTTCGAGGATGACCAGGTCGTGACCGGCGGCGCGGCAGGCGGCGATCATGGTGTCGATATCGTCGGGCAGTTCGTGATTGCCGCGCGTCGCCAGGGAACGGAAGTAGACGTGCTCGCCGTCGAGGGCGTTCATCCGGATGCGGTCACCGAGCAGGGCGCCGCCCGCGCGCCTGCGGGTCGGGTCCACCGCGAGGACGGCGATCCGCAGTTTGTCCTGCTGGTCGGTACGCAGTCGACGCACCAATTCATCGGTGAGAGAGGACTTTCCGGAGCCGCCCGTGCCGGTGATACCGAGAACGGGGACCTGCCGCTTGTTCGCCGCGGCCAGGATCGCGGCTCGGTCGGTTTCTGGGAGTGCGCCCTGCTGCAGGCAGGTGATGGTGCGCGCCAAGGCATTTCGATCACCGGTGTAGAGGGCGTCGAGGTCGGGAGTGTTTCGGGCGGGGTCGACATCGCACAGCTGGATCAGTTCGTTGATCATGCCGGGCAAACCGAGGCGCTGGCCGTCTTCGGGCGAGAAGATTCGCACGCCACTGGCCGCGAGTCGTTCGATCTCCTCGGCGACGATCACCCCGCCACCCCCGCCGAAGATCCGCACCTCACCCGCGCCCGCCTCGCGCAAGGCCTCGGCCAGGTACTCGAAGAACTCGATGTGCCCGCCCTGATACGAGCTGACCGCGACCCCCTGCACGTCCTCCTCGACCACCGCGTCGACGATTTCGCGCACCGACCGGTTGTGTCCGAGGTGGATCACCTCGGCGCCCTGGGCCTGCAGGATCCGCCGCATGATGTTGATCGCCGCGTCGTGCCCGTCGAACAGGGCCGCCGAGGTCACGAACCGCACAGGATTCGCAGGAACATGCAGGCTCATGACTGCCTCCGCCAATTAGTAGATCGCCCGATACTAGGACATCAAACTAATTCTAGTGTGGTCGGCGTCACTTAGCCGCGAAACGCCCCGCTCGGATTTCGGCGGAATCGGTGCCGCACCTCGACATACTCGACGCATGGTTGGCGAGCATCGGGTGGCGGTGGCGCTGGAACGGCTGGTGGCGTCCGGGGTGATCAGCGGGGAGCAACGCGGCGCGGTGCTGCGGGCGGTCGACGAGCAGGCGCGGGTCGGGCGCGCTAGCGGGGCGCGGGTGGCCGCCGAGATCGTGGCGTATGTGGGGGCAGGGCTCGTGGCGGCGGGGCTGGGGCTGTTCGTCGACAAGGCGTGGGCGCAGGTGGCGCAGTCGGGGCGGGTGGTGTTGCTGGTGGTGGTTGCCGGGTGTGCGATGTGGGGTGCGGTGGTGTTGGGCGGTGGGTGTTCGGGGGTGTTTCGGCGGGTGCCGATCGCGGCGGCGGGGCGGGTGAGGTTGGCGGGGGTGCTGGTGGTGTTGTCGGCGGTCGCGGAGACCGGGGCGGTGGCGACGGCCTTCGGCACGCGTGGATACGACGCGGCGATCGTGGGACTGGTCGTGGCGGTGCTCGGATATCTGCTGGTACCGAGCGTGTTGGGGATGGTCGCCGTCGCGGGGTTCGGGGTGGTGAGCATTCTGAGCGCGACCTCGGAGCAGCCTGGCTCGCCGTCGCAGGGGATCGCGCTGATGGTGTTCGGTGTGTTGTGGTTCGGGCTCGCTCGCCTGCTGGTGGCCGAATGGGCCGGATATGCGCTCGGCGGGGTGATCGCGGTGTTCGGGGCGCAGTCGGTGACGTACGGGGATTCGCTGTGGCGGCCTGGCCTCACCTCGCTGATCGGTGTGTTGTGCTTCGTGCTGTATGTGGTTCGGCGGGAGGCGGTGTTGGTGCTGGGTGGGGCGGCGGGGGTTGCGGTTGCGGTGGTGCAGGTGGTGGCTGATCACACTGGTGGTGGGCCGGTTGTTGCGAGTGTGGTGTTGGGGGTTGGTGCGGTGGTGCTTGCGGTTGGGTTGGTGGTTTTGGTTGCTCGGTCGCGGGCAACAGGGGTTTGGTAGTCCGAAGCGTTTTGTATCGCAGAACTTCGGGGTTTGAGTTGTCCCTGAGGTTTGAGGCTGTGTTTGTTGGAGCGCTGGCGCGCTCGAGTCGCGGCCCCAAGGGGCCGCCGGTTAGACGCCGTTGCTGGCG